>NZ_JADOTX010000001.1:4628002-4936535 GCF_015751765.1 Micromonospora ureilytica | reverse complement strand
CCCGACCAGCCCGTCGTCGGTCTCCACCCGGCAGAACAACCACCGTGGCGCGACCAGGAAGGTCTCGATCCGCTCGATCTTCACTGACTGCCCCTTCGTCCCCGTACCTTCTCGACGTCGCGGACGGCCTTGTCCAGCAACTGACGCATCGCGGTCTCGGCCGCCGTCTCGTCCCGGTCGCGCAGCGCGTCGACCACCGCGCGGTGGCTGGGCACCGGGTCGTCGTGCGGGGTGCCGCCGTGCACCAGACGGTCCCGTTCGGCGAGCCCGGTCTCCATCACCACCTCCATCCGCTCCAGCAGCTCGTTGTGGGTGGCGGTGAGCAGCGCGCGGTGGAAGGCGAGGTCGGCGGCGATGGCGGCGGCGGGATCACCGTTGGCATGGGCCATCTCGGCAAGTGCTCCGTCGAGGGCGATCAGGTCGTCCTCGGTGGCGCGGGTGGCGGCCAGCCGTGCGGCGGCGGGCTCGATGATGGCGCGCACCTCGTGCAGTTGGTCGAGCAACCGCTGGTCGGTGCCCTCGGCGAACTGCCAGCGGATCACGTCACCGTCGAGCAGGTTCCAGTCCGCGCGGGGTCGGACGAAGGTGCCGCGCTTCTGCCGGGCGTCGACGATGCCCTTGGCCGAGAGGACCTTCAGCGCCTCGCGGAGCGCCGTGAGACTGACGTCGAACTCCTCCTGCAACGCGACGATGTTCAGTGTCGCGCCGGCGGCGATCTCGCCGGTGAGGATGCGACGGGCGATCGCTTCGACGGTCTGCCCGTGGACGCCGCGGCGTGCGTACTGTGCCAATGCTCCTGGCCTTTTCGCTGGTCGGTATCGATCTCTCAGGCCGAGGCTTTCACCGCTGTCCAGCCACCGTCCACCACGAGGCTCGCGCCGGTGATGTAGGCGGCGTCCGGCGAGGCGAGGAAGGCGACAGTGGCGGCCACCTCGTCCGGTGTGCCGAAGCGCTTGGCGACGGTCTCCGCGATGCTCTGCTGCCGGTCCTCTTCGGACACGTCGGCCCAGGCGGCGGTGAGGATCGGCCCGGGCAGCACGGTGTTGACCCGGACCTGCGGGCCGTACTCCACGGCGAGTTGGCGGCCGAGCGCGAGCAGGCCACCCTTGGCAGCGGCGTACGCGGGCCGGCCGGGCAACCCGACCAGCGCGTGCACCGAGGAGATCAGCACCACCGCGCCCGAGCGTGCCCGCAGGTCGTCCAGGCAGGCGCGGACGCCGAGGAACGAGCCGGTGAGGCTGACGCCGAGCTGGTGGTCCCAGGACTGTCGGCTGGTCTCGTGGGCCGGGGCGACCCGCACGGCGTACGCGGTGCTGACCAGGATGTCGACCGGGCCGAGGCGTTCCCGTACGGCGCGCACGGCGGCCGTCCAGTCGGCCTCGTCGCTGACATCGCCCACTACGGACAGTGCGCGGTCGCCTCGCGCTGTCAGTTCTTCGGCAAGCGGTGCCGTGTCGGCCACGTCGAGCAGCGCGACAGCTGCCCCCTCGGCGGCGAGCCGCCGGGCGGTGGCCGCGCCGATCCCACCCATCGCGCCGGTGACCAGCGCGTTCTTGCCCTCAAGCCGGCGCATAGGCTGATCCACCTGACCCTCGCCTTGGTCTCGTCTAATCATTAATTACGAAGATATCTTGACAGCCGGCGAGGGTCGATGCAACCTTCTCGTCACAGCATTCACATGGACGACACATCGCGTGGTGACGCTGAGTGTCGTAAAGGAAGGGATACCTCCGTGAGCGACTTCGACCCCGGTCGCCGGCGATTCCTTGGCCACCTCGGGCTCGCCGGCCTGGGCGCGCTCGGCGCCAGCTCGTTCCTCAGCGCGTGCGCCAGCTCCGCCAGCGGGCCGACGACGAGCAATGGCTCGGGCGCGGTCACCATCCAGTCCAACCTCTCCTCGCCGCAGGCCAAGGCCGCGATGGAGAAGCTGATCGAGACCTTCAACGCGCAGGGCAAGGGCACGGCGAGCCTCAACACGATCGCCTCGGAGACCTTCCGGACCCAGCTGCCGACCTACCTGACCTCGGCCAATCCGCCGGACCTCTACACCTGGTACGCGGGCTCGGTCGCCAACGACTACGCCAGCAAGAACCTGCTGCTGGACGTCTCCGAGGTCTGGAAGTCGCTGGACGACTACCCCGAGTCGCTGCGCACCCTCTCCACCGACGCCAGCGGCAAGCAGATCTTCGTGCCGATGAACAACTACTGGTGGGGCTTCTTCTACCGCAAGTCCAACTTCGCGAAGTGGGGCGTACAGGAGCCGAAGACCTGGACCGAGTTCCTGGCGCTGTGCGAGACGCTGAAGAGCAAGGGCGTCCCGCCGATCGGCATCGGCCTCGGCGACACCCCGTGGGTGGCCTCGGCCTGGTTCGACTACCTCAACATCCGGATCAACGGCGCGCCGTTCCACCGCGAGCTGCTCGCCGGCAAGCAGCGCTTCGACGACCCGAAGGTCAAGGCGGTCTTCACCCGCTGGCGCGAGGCCCTGCCCTACTTCGATCCCAAGGGCAAGGCGTACCCGTTCCAGGAGGCGACCACAGCTCTGCTGGCCGGCAAGACCGGCATGTTCCTGATCGGCACGTTCTTCGCCGACGCGGCACCCAAGGACGCGCTCGGCGACCTGGACTTCTTCCGGTTCCCGATCATCGACCCGGCGGTGCCGCTGGCCGAGGAGGCGCCGACCGACGGCTTCTTCGCCAGCGCGAAGACCGCCAACCCGACCGGCACCAAGGCCCTGCTCAGCTACCTCTCCGGGGTCGAGGCCCAGGAGGCGTACGTCAAGGCCAGCTCCGGCATCGTGCTGCCGGCCAACCCCAAGGCCAAGGCGTCGGACTCGCCGCTGGTGGTCAAGGGCAAGGCGATGCTGAACGAGGCCAAGGAGTTGACCCAGTTCTTCAACCGCGACTCCAGCGACGCACTCCAGCCGACCGCGGACACCGCGCTTACCAAGTTCATCGACAAGCCGGACCAGATCGACGCGATCCTGCGGGAGTGGCAGGCCGGCGCCGAGAAGGTCTTCAAGGGCTGACGTGACAGCAACGATCTCCACGACTTCGGTCACCCCCACCCGGCGGCGGCGACGGTCGGCTCGACTGTCGCCGCTGCTGGTGGCGTTCGTCCTCGTGCCGTTCGCGGTCGAGAGCGTCTGGGTGTTCTGGCCGGCGATCCAGGGCTTCTGGTTCTCCCTCACCCGCTGGGACGGGATGACACCGCCGACCTTCGTCGGCACCGACAACTACGTCGAGCTGGCCGGCGACGCCACCTTCCGGGGTGCGCTGGTCAACACGGTGATCTGGCTCGTGCTCTTCGGCGGCCTCTCCGTGCTGGGCGGCTTCGGGATGGCGCTCGTCCTGCAGAAGGAGCGGCGCGGCGTCGGCTTCTATCGGGCCGCGCTGTTCACCCCTGTGGTGTTCTCACTTGTGGTGACCGCGCTGGTCTGGCGGGTCTTCTACCAGCCCGACGGGATCGCCGACACGCTGCTGCGGGCGGTCGGCCTGGAGCAACTGATCCGGCCCTGGCTCGCCGACCCGCAGACCGCCCTGTACGCGGTGATCCTGCCCGCGCTGTGGCGGCAGATCGGGTACGTGATGGTGCTGTTTCTGGCCGGGTTGAAGGCGATCGACCCGGCGTTGCACGAGGCGGCCCGGATGGACGGCGCCAACTCCTGGCAGCGGCTGTGGCACGTCACCATCCCGCAGATGAAGGGGGTCAACGCCGTGGTGCTGTCGGTCATCGTGATCGACTCGCTGCGCTCGTTCGACATCGTCTGGTCACTGACCAAGGGCGGGCCGTACCACTCGTCGGAGCTGCTCAGCACCTACATGTACTCGACCGCGTTCCAGAGCCTGCGGCTGGGCTACGCCTCGGCGATCGCTGTCGTGATCTTCGTGCTCGCGCTGGCCGTGATCCTCGGCTACCTGGTCCGCGCGTTCCGGGAGGAAGCGTCATGAACAAGCTCCGTACCGGGGCCTTCCACACCGGCATGATCCTGCTCTCGCTGCTCTGGCTGGGCCCGGTGCTCTGGGTGGTGGTGATGTCCACCCGGTCGTTCGACGACATCGCCGCACACGGCGTGGGCAGCCTGCCCCACTCCTTCACACTGGACACCTACCGGCAGGCGTGGACCGACGGCGGCGAGCTGCGCGCTCTGATCAACAGCATGCTGGTCACCGTCCCGTCGGTGGCGTTGAGCCTGGGGCTGGCCGCGATGGCCGCGTTCGCGCTGAGCCGTTTCCGGATCCCCGGCCGGCGGACGATCCTGCTGCTGATGCTCGCCGGCAACCTGCTCCCACCGCAGATCCTGCTCATCCCGGTGGCCAAGTTCAGTGAGCTCACCGGCCTGTACGACACGCTCTGGGCGTTGATCGCGGTGCAGGTCGGCTTCGGGCTCGGCTTCTACACCTTCGTCCTGCACGGCTTCATGCGGGACCTGCCGGGTGAGATCCAGGAGGCGGCCACCATCGACGGTGCCGGCACGGGGCAGATCTTCACGAAGGTGATGCTGCCGCTGACCCGACCCGCGCTGGCCGCTCTCGGGGCGCTCTCCTTCACCTGGATCTTCAACGACCTGCTCTGGGCGATCACCGTGCTGCGTACCGATGACAACATGCCGGTCACCCCGGCGTTGCTCGCCCTCCAGGGACAGTTCGTCTCGTCCTGGAACGTCATCGCCGCCGGTACGGTCATCGCGGCCGTCCCCACCGTCGCGGTGTTCCTCCGCTTCCAGCGACACTTCGTCTCCGGCCTGGCGCTCGGAGCGGTCAAGTGACCGCCGAGGCCGGGCAGCGCTGGACGCTGCGGGGCACGCACACCGAGTACACAGTGCGGGTGCCCGCGCACGGTCGCTGGCTGGAACTTGTCGCGTGGGGGCCGCACGGCGTCTCCGACGGGCCCTCGCCGGTCGCCTACGACGGCCCGGTCCCGTTCCTCACCGCCGGGGACGCGGCCCCCATCGAGTACGCCACCGACGCCGACCGCCCGTTCACAGGCACCGACCTGGTGATCGAGACCTCGAACGGGCAGCGCCGGGTGGGCTTCGTGCACACCGACGCGCGGATCGACGCCGACCAGCGTGAGCTGGCCGTCGAGTTCGCCGACCCGGTCACCGGGCTGCGTGCCACAGTGCACTACCGGGTGCCCGTCGGCACCGACGTGGTGCAGCGGTGGGTCGAGCTGACCAACGACGGCACCGACGCGCTGCGGGTGGTCCGGGCCGGATCGGGCGGGTTCTGCGTACCGACGCCGCACGGCGCGCTGCTCAGCCACCAGTGGGGGCAATGGTCGCAGGAGTTCCAGCTCGCCCACGTCGAGCTGGGCCACGGCACGTTCAGCATCGGCAGCTCCCAAGGCGTACCCGGGCATCTGCACGTGCCCTGGCTGGCCGTGCGCGACACCGCAGAGCCGGCCGGTCCGGCGTGGGGGATGGCTCTGGCCTGGACCGGCTCGTGGGAGATCAGCGCCGAGCGGGACACCGGCGGCCTGACCCGGGTACGGGTCGGCCGTCAGCTGGTCGACGGCCCGCTGGAGGTTGCCGCGGGCGAGCGGCTGACCCTGCCGGTGGTCACCGGGGCGTACAGCCCGGACGGCCTGGACGGGCTGGCCCGGGTCTGGCACACCCACCAGCGGTTGTTGGCCGGGGAGCGGCTCACCGGACGCCCGGTGCTCTACAACTCCTGGGAGGCGACGTACTTCGCCGTCGAGGCACAGAGCCAGCTCGCGCTCGCCCGGATCGCCGCCGAGCTGGGCGTGGAGACGTTCGTCGTGGACGACGGCTGGTTCGTCGGCCGCAACGACGACACCGCCGGGCTGGGCGACTGGAGGCCCGACCCGGCGAAGTTCCCGGCCGGGTTCGACGCGTTCATCGCCGACGTCCGCGCGCTCGGGCTGAACTTCGGGCTCTGGGTCGAACCGGAGTGCGTCAACCCGAAGTCGTCCCTGTACGCCGAGCACCCGGACTGGGTCTACTCCGTCGACGGGCGGCCCCTCACCCCGGTCCGCAACCAGTACCTGCTCGACCTGGGTCGGCCGGAGGTCGCCGAGTTCGTCCACTCCACAGTCGACGGCCTGCTGCGCCGGTACGACATCGACTACCTGAAGTGGGACTTCAACAGGCCGCGTACCGAGCCGGGCCGGTCCGGCGGGATGGGCCCGCTCGACCTGGACGGCGCGCACGTCGCCAACCTGCACCGGATCTACGAGCGGTTGCGTCGGGACCACCCAGGGGTGCTGATCGAGGCGTGCGCCGGCGGGGGCGCGCGGACCGACCTGGCGATGGCCGCCCGGGCCGACGTCTTCTGGCCCAGCGACAACACCGGGCCGCTGGACCGGCTGGCCATCCAGTACGGCTTCCTGCACGCCAACGCCCCGCACCTGCTCAGCTCCTGGGTCACCGACGCTCCCGGCCTGTTCGACAGTCGCCCCCGGTCGCTGGCGTTCCGGTTCGTCCTGGCGATGGCAGGTGTGCTCGGCATCGGCGCGGACATCCGGGCGTGGACCCCGGCCGAGCGGGCCGAGGCGGCCGGCTGGATCGCCCGCTACAAGGAGATCCGGGACGTCGTCACGCACGGCGAGGTGCACCTGATCGGCGGCCCCGACCAGGCCCGCTGTGCGGTGCAGTACACCGCGCCGGACGAGAGCCGGGTGGTCGTGCTGGCCTGGCACACCGGCCGGCTCGACGGGGCCGGGCTGCTTCCGTCCCGCCCGGCCCGGTTGCCCCTGCGCGGCCTCGACCCGACGGCCCGCTACTCGCACGGCGATCGGCACTACTCCGGCAGCCACCTCGCCGCCGTCGGCCTGCCCGTGCAGTGGAGCGCGACCCACGACGCCGACCTCATCGTGCTGACCCGCGACTGAGTTCGGAGCACCACCACCCCCACCCCCGAGGGACAGGAGTACCTCCATGCGCCTGAACCGACAGCTGACCGCTGCCCTGGCCGTGCTCGGCCTGGGCCTGGCCAGCCCGATGCCGGCGATGGCCGGCCCACCCCACGCCGACCCACCGCAGGTCGGCCACGGGCCCGGCCATCCCGGCCATCCCGGCCACGCCCCGGCGGCTACCGGCGCGGAGGACCAGGGCGCGCCGACCTTCTTCAACAGCGGGCTCGCCCCGACGCCCTACCAGGGCTGGAACACCTACTTCGGTCTCGGTGGCGACCCCACCGAGGCCGAAGTACGGTCGGTCACCGACTACATGGTCAACAGTGGTCTGCGCGATGCCGGCTACACCTACGTCTGGATCGACGGCAACTGGGCGGCGCCCACCCCGCGCAACGAGGCCGGCAACCTCGTCGCCGACCCGGCCCGCTTCCCCGGTGGGATGGCCGCGCTGGCCGCGTACATCCACAGCAAGGGGATGAAGGCCGGCATCTACACCGACGCCGGCCCGTACCTGCCGGGACAGTGCGGGCTCGGCAGCAACGGCCACTACCGGGCGGACATCGCCCAGTTCGCCGGCTGGGGCTTCGACGCGCTGAAGGCCGACTGGCTCTGCGGCCGGGCCGCCGGCCTCGACCCGGAGACCACCTTCCGGGAGTTGGCCGACGCGGTACGCCAGTCGCCCCGGCCGATGCTGCTCAACATCTGCAACCCGGTCAGCTCGGACTGGGGCGGTGGCCCGTACACCCCGGAGCAGCTCTCCACCTGGAGCTACACGTACGCGCCCACCATCGCCGACTCCTGGCGGACCTACACCGACGTGGGGCTCACCGACCCGACCCCGCAGTGGGCGTACCCGTGGGTGCTGCGCAACATGGACGTCAACGCGTACCACCCGGCGGCCACCGGACCGGGGCACTACAACGACCCGGACTACCTGCTGCCGATGCGCCCGCTGCCCGACGGCGGGTACGAGTTGAGCCTGGACGAGTCGAAGACGCAGCTCGGCATGTGGGCCATCATGGCCGCGCCGCTGGTGATCGGCTCCGACCCGCGCGGCCTGCCGAAGGAGATGATCTCGGCGCTGACCAACCCGGAGATCATCGCGGTGGACCAGGACCCACTGGTCCGGCAGGGCGTCAAGGTCGCCGACACCGGCACCGACGCGCAGGTCTGGAGCAAGGTGCTCGCCGGATCCGGCAAGCGGGCCGTCGCGCTGCTCAACCGGCACGACACCGCCCAGCAGATCACCGTGAACTTCGCCGACGTCGCCCTCGGCGGGTCGGTGAAGGTCCGTGACCTGTGGTCCCGATCCACCCTGGACGCCCAGCCGGGCACCCCCGGCGAGCAGCGGTTCACCGGCTCGTACACCGTCGAGGTGCCGGCGCACGGGGTGGCCATGCTCGGCCTGACCGGCACCGACCAGGTCGCCGGCGCCGACCTCGGTGGCACCGCGAGCGCCAGCCCGGCGCTGGTCCGGGTGGACGACACCCACGCCACCGCCTTCGTCCGCGACGCTTCCGGTGCGCTGGCCGTCAACACCCGCTCCGGTACGACCTGGGGGAGCCGGTGGACCTCCCTCGGCGGCCCGGTCGGCGGCCGGATTCTCGGCCAGCCGGCGGCGTACGGCTCCGCCGACGGGCGGCTCGACGTCTTCGTCCGCGGCACCGACAACGCCGCCTGGCAGCGCAGTTACGTGGCCGGCAGGTGGGGACCGTGGCGCAGCCTCGGTGGCACGCTGACCGACGCGCCAACTGTGGCCTGGACCAACCCGACACAGTGGACGATGGTCGCCCGCGGCGCCGACGGCAAGCTCTGGTCGCGTACGCCGAGCGCCGGCTGGACCGGCGTCGGTACTCCCGAGAACCGGCCGTTCTACGGTCGGCCGAGCGCTGTCGTCGACGACGCCGGTGTGCTGCACGTGGCGGTCCGCAGCCGCACCGACGAGGTGTGGTGGAGCAGCCGGACCGGCACCACCTGGTCGGCCTGGACCAACCTGGGCGGCACCACCAGCGGCAGCCCGACACTGCTCGCCACCTCCGGCCGGGTGTACCTGTTCGCGCTGGCCGCCGACAACCGGCTCTGGCAGCGCAACCTGGCCGACGGGGCCTGGGGCGGCTGGTTCCGACGCGGTGAGTTCGCCACCGACGCGTTCCGGGGTGCGCCCGGGGCCGCCGCCGGTGCCAACGGCAGCGCCTGGCTGACGGTACGCGGCGTGGACGACCGGGTACACCAGATCGTTCTCTGATCCGCGGGTGGCGGGCCGCCGGCCAGGTTGCGGCGGCGGCCCGCCACCTCGGTTTCCCTGCCCCGCCACCCCGGTTGCCCCGCCGCTGGGAGGGCTGGTGGGCCCGCGACCGGAAGGTCGAGGTCAGCGCGTCCGGGACGTTGACTGAGCCAGTGACTGCGGTCGATGATATGACTCGGTCGTCCTCCGTCCACTCCGGGCGGGCGGGGCCACCCGGAGACGGAGCCCGTCCAATGCCACGCACCCGCCGCTTGACCGCGATGACCCTGGCCCTCGTGCTGCCGATGCTCGTGCTCGCTGGCGCCGCTCCGGCGGCCGCCGCCACCCCCACCCTCCAGATCAGCTCGGTGACCCTGGTGGCCAAGGGCGCCGGTGTGCGCCTGGACTACGTGGTGACCTGTGACGAGGGCGCCTCCGGAGAGGTGCGTGCCAGAATCACCCAGGCGGTCGGCAACCGCATCGCCTACGCGTCCGAACCGCAGTACCCTGCCTGGACCTGTACCGGTCAGGCACAGCCGTTGTCGGCGCTCTTCCAGGCCGATGTCGCCGGCGTTCCGTTCCGCACCGGCGAGGCGCTGCTGCTGGCGTCGATCTCCGCCTGTCCGGGGGCGAACTGCGAATTCGCCCAGGCCGAACAGGTGGTGCGGATCGTCCGCTGACACCGGTCGGGCCGCTGTTGCGCGGCACCCGGCGCGGCGACCGAGCCGGTATTGCCGCAGACCTCTGGAGACGTACCGGGCGGTCCCCCACCCCGCACCATCCGTCAGGCCGGTTCAGGCCGGGACGAGGTCGCGGCATTGGCGCAGGGCGGCCCGGGCGAGGGGCGCGTCACGGCCGGCCCGGCCGCCGAGATCAAGTCCCCTCACTGTGACCCGAGTGCGGATGTGGTTGGCCGGCTGAGGGGTGATCGTTCTCGGCCGGCTGTTCCTACGTTCGTCGGTGGTAGTGGTTGCGGCGGGGGAGTTGTTCGGGGTCGAGCCAGGCGGGCGGCACGAATTCGGGGTGGCCGTCGCCACTGAGGTGGACGGTCCAGTCGCTGTGGTGCAGGTGTCGGTGGTGGTGGCCGCAGAGCAGGACGGCGTTGGCCAGGCTGGTGGTGCCGCCGTCGGCCCAGTGGTGGATGTGGTGGGCGTGGCACCAGCGGGGTGGTCGGTCGCAGCCGGGGAAGGCGCACCCGCGGTCGCGGAGCACGAGGGCGCGGCGTAGCGGCCCGGTGATGAGGCGGCGTTGTCGGCCGACGTCGAGGACCTGGCCGGCGCCGCCGAGGACGGCGGGCAGCAGGGTCGCGTCGCAGGCCAGCAGACGCACGGCCTCGGGTGTGAGGCCGAGGCCGGTGTCGAGGGCGCCGCTGCTCAGTTGTCGCGTCAGCCCGTCGTAGCTGGTGGTGACGACGATCTGCGCGGGGTCGCCGCCGTGTTCGGGTAGTTCGGTGGTGCGCAGGGTGAGCCGGCAGAGGTCGGCGAGGGCGTCGTGGCGACGTTGCGCGGCGGAGCGCTGGTCGTCGGGCCCGGAGGGTGCGCTCAGCGGGTCGATGGCGGCGCGGAGCAGGCTGGCGGTTTCGGCGTCGAGGGTGCCGGTGAGCCGCAGTCGGCCGTCGGTCTGCTCGGACAACGTGAGGTGGCGGTCGCGGGTGGCGCGGCGTGCTTCGGCGTCGAGGGCGGCTTGGGCGGCGGCGTCGGCGATGTCGGGGGCGACGTGGTCGAGGATGCGGGTGCCGAGCTTGCGCAGGTGGGTGGGGTCGAACTGTGCGGCCCAGCCGACGAGCACACCTACCGCTTTGTCGGCGGTCACGGCGTCGGCCGACGTGCTGACGGTGTCGACAGTGTCGGCGATGACCCGGGCCTGGTCCTGGCTGATGGCGCCATCAGCCAGCGCTTGTCGGATGCCGGGGTTGCCGGTGTCGAGGGCGGTGGCGAGGTCGATCAGGCGGCGGGCGGCGGGAACGGTCAGCCGGAGGCGTTCGCGGAGCCAGACAGCGGTGGAGGAGGCTCCTTGGGTGTGGGCGGTGCCGCGGCCGTCGATCTCGCGGATGAGGGTGAGGGTGACGGCGGCGAGGCGTTGCTGAAGACGGTGCGCGGCGTCGAGCGCGGCGATCAGGTCATGTTCCGGGAGCGGCCAGGCGGGGGCGTCGACGCAGGCCGCGACCACGTCATCCGCCTGCGCCAACTCCTCGACCATGCCCCGAGGTTAGAACAGGTGTACGACACTTCCAGTCACCATGATCGATAGAAGTGACGGCACGCGACGTGAGGTGCCGGTCCGGTCGTGGCGCGGAGGGTCAGTCGCGCCGGACGAGGCCCGGGCCGGCGATGATGTCGATGTCGCCGTCCGCTATCTCGTGGCCGGCGGCGCAGCGGAGAACCGCGCGGATCGGCTCGCCGCAGTCGTGGTGGGTGGCGACGATGGACGGGCCGGTGTCGGTGGCGGCCCAGGTGTCGCCCCAGTTGCGCAGTGCGGTGATGACGGGCAGGAGTTCGCGGCCCTTGTGGGTGAGTTGGTACTCGTGGCGGGTGCGCTGCCCCGGCTCCCGGTAGGGGAATCGTTCGAGCAGCCCGGCGGTGACCATCTCCTTGAGTCGGGCGGCCATGGCGGGCTCGCCGACGCCGACTCGGCGGACGAAGTCGTCGAAGCGGCGTGTGCCGAGCAGGGCCTCGCGCATGATCAGGACCGTCGACCTGCTGCCCACGATGTCCATCGCCCGGGCCACCGAGCAGTTCTCGCTCGTCCAGGAGTCGCGATCGTCTCGTAGGTCCTCCATGCCCTCCAGCGTACCTGACTTGCATGAAGGCTAGCCAGGTGCTTCACTGGATCGTGCTGACTTACGCATACGGAAGTCAGACCACCAGCCTGAAGGATCTTCAGTGACCACCAGCACCACGGCCCCGACCCCGTCCGGAGCGGCCGCCACCGACCGCTCAGCCTTCCGCGGCTCCCGCCCGGTGACCCTGATCGCCATGTGCCTGGGCGCGATGATCACGTTCCTGCAGATCACCGCGACGGTCTCCGCGTTGACCACGATCCAGCGGGACCTGGGGGTCGACCCCACCACTCTGGTCTGGATCCCCAGCGCCTACACCCTGATGGTGGCGAGCGTCGTGCTGTCCGCGGCCACCCTGGGCAGCCGCTACGGGCGTAAGCGCATGTTCGGTGCCGGGGTCGTCGCGATGATCCTGGGCGCAGCCGTCGTGGCCGGCGCTCCGAGCGTCGCGTGGGTGATCGTCGGGCAGTTGGTCGCCGGCCTCGGTGGGGCACTGATCCTGCCGAACAGCCTGGCGATCCTCGGCGCGACCTTCACCGACCCGCACCGACGGACCGAGGTCATCACCGCGTGGTCGGCGGCGTCCGGCATCGGGCTCGCGATCGGCCCACTCATCGCCGGCTTCCTGCTACGGCACTACCAGTGGCACAGCGTCTACCTGTCGACGATCGCGCTGGGCCTGATCACCCTCGTCGTCGCCGTCGTCGGGGTGGCCGAGTCCCGGCCGAGCGCCGCCCGTCTCGACGTGCCCGGCCTGCTGCTGGGCACCGTCGCCATCGCGGCCGCCGTCTACGCGCTGATCCAGGGCGGCAAGGTCGGCCACACCAACCCGGTGGTGTCGGCGGCCTGGGTCGTCGCGGCCGTCGCGCTTGTCGCGTTCGTGCTGGTCGAGCTGCGGACCAGCGCGCCAATGCTCGACGTACGGCTGTTCCGGTCCGCGTCGTTCAGCGCTGTCATGGTCGTCGGCGCGGTGTCGCTGTTCGGTTTCACCGGCGTGGCGATCCTGCTGGTCCTCTTCCACGAACGCGCCCAGGCGCTCAGCCCGCTGGATACCGGCTGGCGGATGCTGGTGCTGTTCGGCGCCTACGTGCTGGTCGCCTTCGGTGCCGGTCGCGCGATCCGTCGTACCGGATTCAAAGCGCCGTTGACCCTCGGCCTGGTCCTCGGTGCGGTGGCGAGCTTCGCTCTGGCGAACCAGGGGCCGACCACGTCGTTCGGTCACCGCTGGGCGTTGTTCGCGTTGTTCGGGGCGGCCAGCGGGCTGGTGGTCGCCCCGGCGACGGCGGCGGCGTTGGCCAGCGTCGCGCCCGACCAGGCCGGCATGGCCTCGGGGGCGGTCAACGCCGCCCGGCAGGTCGGCTCGGTGCTCGGTTCGTCAGTGCTCGGCACGCTGCTCACCACCACGATGGTGGCCGACCTGCCGGACCGACTCGCCGCGCACCAGGTCGGCGAACCCACCAGTACCGCCGTGCAGGCGGCGGTGGCCTCCGGCGCCAACGGCGACCAGCCGCTGCCCGAACCGGTCCGGGCGGCGATCGCCGAGGCACTGACCTCCGGTGTCCAGGCCGGGTTGCGGATCAACGGCATCGTCTTCCTGGTCACCGCCGTGCTCGCGCTCACCCTCATCCGCAACCGGCCGCACCAGCACTAGGCGCTAGGAGCCAACGCGTCCAACTCCGCGATCGCGTCGGCCGGCAGCTTCAGGTCGGCCGCCGCCATGTTCTCCCGCAGGTGCGCCACGCTGGAGGTGCCGGGGATCAGCACGGTGGTGGGGGACCGCTGGAGCAGCCAGGCGAGGGCGACCTGCTGCGGTGAGGCACCCAGCCGGGCGGCCACGCCGTCGAGCGTGTCGGACTGCAACGGCGTGAACCCGCCGAGCGGGAAGAACGCCGCGAACGCGATGTTCTCCTCCGCGCACCTGTCGACAAGGGCGTCGTCCTGCCGGTTGGCGAGGTTGTAGAGGTTCTGCACGGTGACCACCGGCGCGATGGCCTGGGCCTCGGTGAGCTGGGCGAGCGTGACGTTGCTGAGCCCGAGGTGCCGGATCAGCCCCTCCTGTCGCAGCTCCGCCAGGGCGGCGAACTGCGCCCCGAGCGGCGCGTCGCCGGCGCCCTCCGCCATGCCGACCCGCAGGTTGACCACGTCGAGAACGTCCAGACCGAGGTGCTCCAGGTTTTCCCGTACCTGGGCCTTGAGGTCGTCCGGCTCCAGAGCCGGGATCCAGGAGCGGTCGGCGCCACGTCGCGCGCCGACCTTGGTGACCAGGTGCAGATCCTCGGGGTACGGGAACAGCGCCTCGCGGATCAGATCGTTGACCACCACGGGCCCGTAGAAGTCGCTGGTGTCGATGTGTCGGACGCCCAAGTCGACGGCCTCACGGAGCACGGCCAGCGCCTGCTTGCGGTCGCGGGGCGGGCCGAAGACACCGGGCCCGGCCAGCTGCATCGCCCCGTAGCCCATTCGGCTCAGGGTGAGGCCGTCAGCGGGGGTGAGGGCACCGCCGGGAAGGTTCTCGCTCATCTCATCCTCTATCCGTGATCGCAGTGGGTACACGTCGACTGTGCGCCGGGAGCCGCCCAGGCGGCAGGGCGAGCTGTTCCTGGTAGTGACACAGCCAGTCACCGGGCCGCCCGGCGATCTACCGTCGGTGGCATGGACGCAACGAACCCGCTCGGCGACTTCCTACGTGCCCGCCGGGAGCAGACCCGGCCCGAGGACGTCGGGTTGGGCCCGGGCGTGGGCCTGCGCCGGGTGCCAGGGCTGCGGCGCGAGGAGGTGGCGATGCTGGCCGGTATCAGCGCCGACTACTACCTCCGGTTGGAGCAGGGTCGCGAGCGGCACCCTTCGGTGCAGGTCCTCGACGCCCTGGCCGGAGTGCTGGGACTGGATCCGGAGGCGACCGCGTACATGATCGGGTTGAGCCGTACGCGGTCGCGGCGGGCGGCCCGACCGGCCGTCGAGCGAGTGCCGGCCAGCATCCTGCACCTGCTGCGGCAGCTCTCCATGCCGGCCTTCGTGCAGAATCGCTACCTCGACATCCTGGCCTCGAACTCGATGGCGAGGGCACTGTCGCCGAATCTCGCCCCCGGCGCCAACCGACTCCGCGCGGTGTTCCTGGACCAGGCCGAGCGGGAGCTGTTCCGCGACTGGCGGCAGGCGATGCAGAGCGTGGTGGGGCAGATGCGTGCCGACTCGGGCGGGGCCACCGACGACCCGCGGTTGACGGCGCTGGTGGGGGAGCTGTCACTCAAGAGCGACTGCTTTCGGCAGCTGTGGGCGCGCCACGAGGTGCGTCGACGGGAGGGCATCGTCAGTCGGCTGCACCATCCTGAGGTGGGTGACCTCGACCTGTACTGCGACAAGCTCGCGGTGGCGGGCGCCGACGGGCAGCTGCTGGTGATCTACCACGCCGAGCCCGGTACGGAGTCCGCCCGCTCGTTGGCGCTGCTCGGCTCGATCGCCGCCAGCACTGCTGACCACGTGGCGGACAGCGTCCGTCCCGGTGACTCGGCCCGCCTCTATCCGCTGGAGTGAGCCGGTCAGGGCCGGTGCGCGGCCGCCCGGGTGGGGATGTGCTCGTAGCGCTTGCGCATGGTCTCGCTGGCGGCCGGGCCGGCGGCGAACACGAAGTCGGCGTCGTCGAGCGGGCGACCGGTGTTGCGGTCCACGATCACCGGGTCGGCCTCCACCCCGGTGGTCCGGTCGACGAGGATCATGCTGCGCTCGCTCGGGTCGAGGCGTGAGTTGCCCCAGGCGGCGAGGGCGACGACGACGGGCCGCAGGCTGCGGCCGAGGTCGGTGAGGACGTACTCGTAGCGGTCGGGCCTGGTCTGGTAACGGCGACGTTCCAGCAACCCCTGACCGGTGAGGGTCTTGAGCCGGCTGGTCAGGATGCTGGACGAGACGCCCAGGTTGGCCTGGAACTGATCGAACCGGGTGTAGCCGTCGAAGGCGTCGTGCAGGATCAGCAGCGTCCACCACTCGCCCACGTGGCCCAGCGCGCTGGACAGCGGGCATTCGCGGTCCTCCAAGCGGATCTTTCCGGCCACAACCGTGCCCTCTCCCGAGTGGATGCTAGTGTCGAAGTTAGTAGGTGCTGTTTCAGAAGTAACTATACGACGACGGGTGCAGAGCCACGTCGGAGAGGGATGCGAAGCCATGACCGCCACCCAGGCCGCGCCGGCCATCATTCGCCGCTACTTCGAGCTCGCCGGCCAGCCCGATTCCGAGGACTACTTCGCCCTTTTCGCCGAGGACGCCGTGGTCGAGGACGAGTCGACCGAACACCGGGGCATTGAGGCGATCCGCCAGTGGCGCCGTGCCGTGCCGCTGGTGTCGTACGAGATCACCGACGTCGAGGACACTCCCGCCGGCACCGTCGTGACGGCGACGATCACCGGCGACTTCCCCGGCAGCCCGTTCGCCGGCCTCCGGTACCGCTTCAGCGACTACGACGACAGCGCGATCCGGATGCTGCGCATCGCGCCCTGACGACCAAGCGGCGGGCTGGGCGACCGGGCTGGGCGACCGGACTGCGACTGGGCAGTGGGCTTGACGGCACTTGTTTGTGAGTGCACACTTACAAACATGCGATCCACCGCCGAGGCCCGCCGGGTCACCGTCCTGAACACCGCGGTGTCGGTGTTCGCGCGCGCCGGCTTCCACGCCACCCCGGTCACCGCAGTGGCCGCGGCCGCCGGCATCTCCGAGGCGTACGTCTTCCGGCTCTTCTCCGGAAAGCTCGGGTTGTTCGTGGCGGCGGCCGGAGCGTGTTTCGACCGGATCGCCGACGCGATCGAGGCGGGTGCCGAGCGTGCCGCGGGTGACAGCCCGGAGGAGATCCTCGACGCCATGGGCGGTGCGTACGCGGAACTGATCGCCGATCGTGATCTTCTGCTCTTCCAGGTGCAGGCGCAGGCCGTCACGGACATCCCGGAGGTCGCCGAGGCGGTGCGGGCCGGCTACCGGCGGGTCGCGACCTTCGTGCAGAGTCGTGCCGGAGCCAGCGACGCGCAGGTGCAGCAGTTCTTCGCGTACGGCCAGCTGTGCCACCTGATCGTGACCGCCGGCCTGGAGCAGGTCCCGGAGCCCTGGGCTCGCGCCCTGACCGCCGGCATTCGCCACCCCGGACCGAGTAACCCCTGACCGACCCCCGATGCTGGGCCGCTTCGGCGGCCCACTCTTTGGACCCGACAAGTGTGTGAGTGCGCACTTACAAACAAAGGAGAACCCTGATGACCACCGACACGACGATCACCGAAGTGGTGCTGCCCGGCGTGGTGGAGCCCGACGGCCTCCTGCTGCACCGTCGCGCGATGCCCGTCCCCGCCCGGGGACAGGCGCTCGTCCAGGTCGAGGCCACCGGCATCTCGTTCGCCGAGCAGCAGATGCGCCACGCGCTCTACCCCGGCCAGCCGAAGTTCCCGTTCGTGCCCGGGTACGACCTCGTCGGCACGGTCCGGGCGGTCGGTCCCGGCGGCGACGACACGTTGGTCGGCACCCGGGTGGCGGCGGTCACCAAGACCGGCGCCTGGGCCACGCACGCGCTTGTCGACATCGACGCCCTGACCCCCGTACCCGTGGGGCTGGACCCCGCCGCGGCCGAGACCGTCGTCGTCAACGGGGTGACCGCCTGGCAGATGCTGCGGGACGCCGACCTGAAGGCCGGGCAGACCATCCTCGTGCACGGCGCGAACGGCGGCGTCGGGAGCGTGCTCGTGCAGCTGGGCCGACACCTCGGCCTGCGGGTCATCGGCACCGCCGCCGCACGGCACCACGCCGGGCTGCGCGAACTCGGCGTCGAACCACTCGACTACCGCGACCCGGACATGGCCGCTCGGGTCCGCGAGCTGTCGCCGGGTGGCGTCGACGCCGTCTTCGACCCGGTCGCCGGCCCGGGCGTACGCACCTCGTACGCCCTGCTCGCCCCCGGCGGCAAACTGGTCGTCTACGGCAACGCCGCCGCCGTGGGCACCGGGCAGTCGGTGGTGTGGGTCTTCGTGAAGCTGCTGGCCCGCCTCTACACCTGGAACACGCTGCCGAACGGCCACCGGGCCGGTTTCTACAACTTCTGGGCAGGTCAGCTCACCCGTCGTGCCGCGTTCCGCCGTCGCCTGCGCACCGACCTCGGCATCGTGCTCGACCTGCTGCGGCAGGGAGTGATCGTTCCGCAGATCGCCGCCCGCTACCCCCTCAGCGAGGTCTCCGCCGCGCTTGTGTTCGCCGAGAATCGCAGCCGGGCCGGCAAGGTGGTGTTGGAGCCCTGACCTCCGGTCCGTCCAGGGCGCTGGTGCGGCGGACCGCCGCGAGGGCGTACGGTGAACATGTCGCCCGGGACCCCGGTGGCCGCCAGACGCCGTCGCCACCAGCCCATCAGGGGCGTTACCGAACGTCATCCCCGTCGCCGCGACTCGCTGGTGGTGTTGGCCGATCGCCGACCACGTCCCGGCCGTCAGTTTCGCCCGCCATCGCGGTCGGAACGGTTGGTGGTCCGGATCCGACTGCACGTGCACACCACTGTCCGTGCGAATGATCGTTTTGAACACCTTAGCCAGGGGAGTACCAGATGAGGATCGCCAGGGACCGGATCGTCACCGCACTTCGTGACCGGGGTCAGGTGGCCCGGGCCGCCTGGGTCGAGCGCGAACTGCCCGAGTGGGTGGACCCGGCCAAGCACTCGGGGCTGCTCGCCACCCTGAACCTCAACCCAGCTGATCTCGTCGACGCGTCATCCCCTTGAGGATTGCGCTGCTCGGACCGGTCGCCTGGCGTACGCCCCCACACCACTACGGCCCGTGGGAGCAGGTGACCGGCCTGCTCGCCGAGGGGCTGGTCAGTCGTGGGATCGACGTGACGCTCTTCGCGACACTTGACTCCGTCACGTCCGCCCAGCTCGACGGAGTCTGCCCACGGGGGTACGCGGACGACCCGGACCTGGACGGCCGGGTGTGGGAGGCGATGCACGTCTCCCACGCGATGGCCCGCTCGGCGCAGTTCGACCTGGTGCACAGTCACCTGGACTGGCTGCCCCTGGCGTTCGCGGAACACTGCCGTGCGCCGCTGCTGACCACAGTGCACGGCTTCTCCGGCGCGGGGATCCTGCCCGCCTACGGCCGAGCCCGCTCGTCGTACGTGTCGATCTCCGACGCCGACCGGGCGCCGGAGCTCGACTACGTGGCCACGGTGTACCACGGCGTCGACGTCGGCGGACTGCCGTTCACCAGCCAGGCCGGCCCTGGGCTGGCCGCCTTCGGCCGGATCCACAGGGACAAGGGCACCCACACCGCGATCGAGATCGCCCGCCGCGCCGGCCGGCCCCTGACCATCTGCGGGATCGTGCAGGACGAGCAGTACTTCGCCGAACAGGTCGCCCCACACATCGATGGCGACCAGGTCGTCTTCCTCGGTTCGGTGGGTCCGCGGCGGCGTGCCGAGGTGCTGGGTGACAGCACCGCACTGCTGCACCCGATCGACTTCGACGAGCCGTTCGGGCTGTCGGTCGTGGAATCGATGGTCTGTGGCACCCCGGTCGTCGCCTACCGGCGGGGGTCCATGCCCGAGGTCGTCGACGAAGGGGTGACGGGTTTCCTCGTCTCCACCGTCGACCAGGCCGTCGAGGCCATCACCCGGGTCGGCGGCCTCGACCGGGTGGAGTGTCGGGAGCGGGCTCTGAAGCGCTTCAGCGCGGACCGGATGGTCACCGACTATCTCGCCGTCTACGACCAGCTCGTCGGCAACTGACCGAACCGCACCGCTCTTCGTTCCGCCGGTCACACACGCTGACCGGCGTGCGCTGTCCCCGCGTGAGGCTCACCCCGTACCTCTGCGGTGGCCGACAACCGGAAGGCCCGACGTTCATGCCCAGCTACGGATTCCTCAGCACCCACCCACCGACCCGGTGCGGACTGGCCACGTTCAACGCCGCACTCGCCGCCCAGCTGACCGCCGACGGCACCCGCGGTGGCATCGTCCGGGTCACCGATCACGGCGACGACCAGCGGCCCGTGCCCGGGGTGGTGCACACCTGGTCGGCGCGTGACCCGGCCGGCTGGCGGGAGGCGGCGGCCGCCCTGAACGCGTACGACGTGGCGATCGTCCAGCACGAGTACGGCATCTACCCCGGCACCGACGGCGAGGAGGTGCTGCCGTTGCTGCGGCGGCTCAGCGTGCCGAGCATCGTGGTCCTGCACACAGTGCTCAGCCAGCCCTCGGCCCGGCAGAGATCCCTGTTGGAGCAGATCGTGGCGACCGCCGGGGCGGTCGTCACGATGACCGACACGGCCCGCGACCGGCTGCTCGTCGGGTACACCGTGCCAGCGGGCAAGGTGACGGTGATCCCCCACGGAGCGGCCGAGCTCGCCGGTGTACCCGTCGACCGGCGTACCCGCCCGCACCTGCTGACGTGGGGGTTGCTCGGGCCGGGCAAGGGCATCGAGTGGTCGTTGCGGGCCCTCGCCCGGTTGCAGGATCTGGAACCGACTCCGACCTACGCGGTGGCGGGACGGACCCACCCGAAGGTGATCGAGCACCACGGTGAGGCGTACCGGGCGGGGCTGCACCAGCTCGGCGCCCAGTTGGGCGTCGCACACGCCGTCGACTACCAGGACATCTACCACGACCAGGAGGCGCTGGGCCGGTTGATCCGCTCCGCCGACGTGGTCGTCCTGCCCTACGACTCCCGCGAACAGGTCACCTCCGGTGTGCTCATCGAAGCGGTGGCCGCCGGGGTGCCCGTCGTGGCGACGGCGTTCCCGCACGCCGTCGAGCTGCTGACCGGTGGGCCCGGTCTGGTCGTACCCCACCAGAACCCGGCGGCACTGGCCAAGGCGATCCGGCGGGTACTGACCGAACCGGGTCTGACCGCCCGGTTGGCCGGGCGGGTTCGTCCGCTGGCCGCGCACCTGAGTTGGCCTGCGGTCGCGGCCCGCTACGGCGCCCTCGCCGAAGAGCTGGTCGATGCCCGCTCGCCCGCCGTCGCAGCGGTGCCGGCGTGACGGCGACCACCGGACGCCCCCGGACGTCGACGGGTGGGCGCTGGGTGACGGCACCCGCGCCCAGCTTCGCGCACCTGGCCCGGCTGAGCGACGACACCGGTCTGTTCGAGCACGCACGGCACGCCATCGTCCGGCGTGAGCACGGCTACTGCACCGACGACGTGGCCCGTGGCCTGGTGGTCGTCAGCCGCGAGCCGGAGCCGAGCGAGGAACTGCTCCGGCTGGCGGAGCGATACCTGGCGTTCCTGACCCACGCGCAGGACGCCGGCGGCGCGTTCCACAACCGACTCGGGTACGACCGGCGCTGGGTCGACGAACCAGGGCTCGGCGACTGGTGGGGTCGCGCTCTGTGGGGCCTGGGCACGGCCGTCGCCCGCAGCCCCGCCGCATGGGTACGCGAGGAGGCGCTTGTCGCCTTCAGCCGGGGCGCGACCCGGCGGACCAAGGCCCCACACACGATGGCCTTCGCCGGTCTCGGCGCGGCCGAGGTGCTTCGTCGTCACCCGGGCCACGTCGCCGCGGCGTCGCTGCTGGCGGACGCGGCCAGCACGATCGGCCGGGCCGGTCCGGACCCGCGGTGGCCGTGGCCATCACCGGAGCTGACCTACGCGAGCGCGGCCCTCGCCGAGGTGGTCATCGCCGCCAGCCAGCTTCGCGAGGGCGGCCCGCCTCTCGACGACGGTCTGCGCATGTTGACCTGGCTGCGCGGTGTCCAGTTCCGCGGCGGACGGCTGTCTGTCGTTCCGGTCGGGGGATGGCGGCACGGCGGCGTACGACTGCACCACGACCAGCAGCCGATCGAGGTCGCCGCCCTCGCCGACGCCTGCGCCACCGCCGCCACGGTCACCGGGGACCCGGAGTGGGACAACGGGGTGCGGCAGGCCGTCGGGTGGTTCCTCGGCGACAACGACCTCGGCACGCCGATGTGGGACCCGGCGACCGGCGGTGGCTACGACGGGCTGACCGCGCACGGGCCCAACCTCAACCAGGGGGCCGAGTCCACCCTCGCGCTCATCTCCACCCTGCAGCACGCCCGGCGGTGGTCGTGACAGGGTCTCTGGCCGTCCGGCACGACGTCATCCTCACCCCGGATCCACGCCGCGTCATCATCAAGCTCTTCGTGCCGGGTGAGGATGCCGCGGTGGTACGGACCCGCGCGCAGGCGCTCATCGACCGGGTCGCGCACCTCGACGACGAGGAGACCACCCGGCTGCTGCGGGACACCCTCGACCGGTTCGGCGCCCGGCACCGCGACCTGGCCGACACCTTCCGCCACCACTACGACCTGGTCCGACACCGCGCCGCGCGGGCCCGGGACCTCTCGCCGAACAGCCGGCTGCTGGTCGGCGCCTACTTCAGCCACGAGTACGCCGTCGAGGCCGCCGCCCTGTGCAACCCGTCGATGGTGGCCCACCCGGACCAGACCGGTCTCGACCCCGGGCAGTTGCGCGTCGCCATCAGCCTGCGCCAGGTCGGGGAGGGTCACGTGTCCTCGATCGGTTTCGCCACCGCGATCGTCGGACCTGGGAGACAGCTCACGATCGCCGAACGGACCGGACCGTTGGCCGTCGGGCAGCGGACGGGCGTACGGCACCGCCGGGACCTGCTCGTTGCCGGCCTGGCCGAGGAGGACTGCGACAACGAGGTCGCGGCCACGGTCCTGGACGCGTTGCCCGAGTGGTACGACGAGGCAGCCTTCGAGCGGGTGCTCGGCAACCTGCCACCCGATCTGCTCTCCCGTAGCACCGGGTTGGGGACCGTCGAACAACTGCGTCGCACCAACGCCGGTAGCTACGCCACGGCCTTCCCCGCCGACACGGTCCTGCACCAACGGGTGCTCTGGCCGGCCACCCCGGCGGAGAGCAACGGCATGGAGGACGCGCGGTTCGTCCGCTTCGTCGATGAATCCGGACCTGTGTACCGGGCCACCTACACCGCCTACGACGGCCGGAACATCGCCACCCGCGCGCTGGCCAGCGACGACCTGCGACAGTTTGAGATGACCCCGATGCGCGGTCCGGGTGCCCGGAACAAGGGGCTCGCGTTGTTTCCGCGTACCGTCGGCGGCCGGCACCTGGCACTGTGCCGTGCCGACGGCGAGACCATCGGCCTGACCGCCCTCGACGGCGAGAACCGCTGGCAGGCCCCGACTCCGTTGCACGCACCGGACGAGAGTTGGGAGTTGATCCAGGTCGGCAACTGTGGATCACCGATCGAGACCGACGTCGGCTGGCTCGTGCTCACCCATGGTGTCGGGCCGATGCGTCGGTACGCGATCGGTGCGCTCCTGCTCGACCTGCACACGCCGGAGCGGGTCGTCGCGCACCTGCCCGGTGCGCTTCTCGCCCCCGACGACAAGGACCGGGACGGGTACGTACCGAACGTCGTCTACTCCTGCGGTGCTCTCGTGTACGACGGTGAGCTGTGGGTGCCGTACGGGGCGAGTGACGCCCGGGTGGGATTCGCCACCGTGCCGCTGTCCGCGCTCCTCAGCGCGATGGTCGGGGCGGGCGGAGAATGCGCTGGGGCGGGGTAGCCTCACCGCTGGACAGGGGGAGGTGGGCGTGGGCGACGTCGGCGAGGTGGTGCGTTGGTTGCAGCTCAACGCGCCCCGGGGTGGCCCGGACGAGGTGTCGCAGCTGGTCGCCCGCGCGGCGCCCGGGATCGATGCCAGCGAGATCGTGATCTATCTGGCCGACTACACGCAGACCCTCCTCGTGCCGCTGCTCGGTGCGGGTCTCGACCGGGACCAGCTGCCGATCGAGACGACGCTCGCCGGCCGGGCGTTCACCACCCTCGACATCCAGCGTGCGCCCGACAACCCGGACCGGGTGTGGGTGCCACTGCTGCTCGGCTGCGAGCGGATGGGCGTACTGGAGATCGTCTCGCCGGCCGCCGCCGACCAGGCGATGGACGGTCCGGCCTGGGAGGTGGCGGTCAACATTGCCCAGATCCTGGTCAACCGCCGGCTCTACGGCGACGTGATCGAGCGGATGCGGCGGCGGATGCCGATGCAGGTCGCGGCCGAGATCGTGTGGGGCCTGCTCCCGCCGCTGACCTTCGCCACCGACGACCTGGTGGTCACCGCCATCCTCGAACCGTGCTACGACGTCGGCGGCGACATCTTCGACTACGCGTTGAACGGTGACGTGCTCAGCGTCGGGCTCTTCGACACCTGTGGGCACGGCATCAAGGCCAGCACCCTGGCCTCGTTGGTGGTCAGCGCGTACCGCAACGCCCGTCGGTGTGGCCTCGATCTGGTCGATACGGCGATCAGCATCGACAGGTGGGTGCGGTCCGAGCACCCGAACTTCTTCGCGACCGGGTTGCTCATCGAGTTGGACCGTCGGACCGGTCGTCTCAGCATGATCAACGCGGGGCATCCCGGTGCGATGTTGCTGCGTGACGGCAAGGCCGTTCGGGAGCTTCCGGGGCCGACAGTGTTGCCGCTCGGCCTGGGCCACCTGTCCCCCCGCCGACCGCGGGTGCACGAGGAGAATCTGCACCCGGGTGACCGCATCCTCGCCTACACCGACGGCATCACCGACGCCCGTAGCGCCGAGGGGGAGCAGTTCGGGCTGGACCGGCTCGTCGACTTCGTCAACCGTGCCCTCAATGACGGGCTGCCCAGCCCGGAGACGATGCGTCGGCTCGTCCGCGCGGTCGTCGGCTACCAGGACGCCCAGCTCGACGACGACGCGACGGCCCTCTTCGTGGAGTGGCAGCCACCGCACCTGCCGCTCGCACACCTCCGCGACCTCGCCGCCACCACCGGCCCGTAACCGCGCCGCCGCGACCCCGACCGCGCCGCAGTGGGATTTTGCACTCGCAGTGCACTTGTCTCCGATTGTGAGGCTGTCTAGCGTCACCTCATGGCTGACTCATGGACCTTCGCCGTGGCGCGTGACGACCTCGGGCAGACCACGCTCGTCGATGGCACCATCCCCGCCGTGGCCGACGGCGAGGCGCTGCTGCGCGTGGACCGCGTCGGCCTCACCGCCAACAACGTGACCTACGCGGTGCTCGGCGACTCGATGCGCTACTGGCAGTTCTTCCCGCCGGCGGTCCAGGGGCTCGGGCCGCAGTGGGGCCTGCCGCCGCTCTGGGGCTTCGCCGAGGTGGTCGCCTCGGCGGTGGCGGGGGTCGAGGTGGGGCAACGGATCTACGGTTACCTCCCGCCCGCCGGTCACCTCGTCGTACGGCCGGACCGGGTGGACGCGTCCGGATTCCGCGAGGCGAGCCCGCACCGGGCCGAGCTGCCCTCGCCGTACAACGCGTACCGGGCGACCACCGGCGACCCTGCGTACCAGCGCGACCAGGAGGATCTGTTGATCCTGTTCCGGCCGCTGTTCTTCACCTCGTTCATGCTTGCCGACCAGGTGGCCGACAACGACTTCTACGGTGCCGAGGCGCTGCTGGTGTCATCGGCGTCGAGCAAGACCGCGTACGCCGCCGCGTTCGAGCTGCACCGGCGCGGACCGCGCCTGGTCGGCCTCACCTCACCCGGCAACCTGGCCTTCACCCGGTCGCTCGGCTGCTACGACGAGGTCGTGTCGTACGACGACATCGACGCCCTCGACGTGGTCCCGACCGCCTACCTCGACCTGTCCGGCGCGCCCTCGACCCGGGCCGCCCTGCGGAGACGCCTCGGCGACCGGCTCCTCCGGGACATCGCGGTCGGGCTCACCAACCAGACGCCGAACGCCGACGCCGCCGAGGAGGTGTTCTTCGCGCCGGTGCAGATGCGCAAGCGCAGCAACGACTGGGGCCGCGACGGGCTCGACCAGCGGTTCACCGAGGCATGGCAACGGTTCACCGCCGTCGTGAGCGGGTGGCTCGACGTTCGGGTGGGCACCGGGCCGGCGGCGCTCCAGCACGCGTGGCTCGACGTTCTCGCTGGTCGTACGCCGCCACGGGTGGGTCACGTCGTCCAACTCTGATCAGCTCAGAGGGCGGTCCGGGAGGTTATGTCCGTTCCGGGTTAAGGGTGAATGGGCCGGGTTGGCTCTCGGTCAGGATCTGCCGGTTGACCAGGCGTTTCAGCTTGGCTCGGACGCCTTCGGTGTCTTTGGGTTCGGTGCCGATGCCGAGTACGCGGCATACGTCTTTGGCGCGCAGGCCACCGCGGTCGGGAGTGAACACGGCGAGGATCTGCTGGTATGGCTCGCTGATGACGGCCGGCTCGGATGAGGTCATCTCGTCTTCGAGGATCTTGGTCAGCGTCTGACGGGTGGTGGCCAGGTCGGCCAGCTCCGCGTCGATGGCGGCCGCCTCGGCAGCAAGCTTGGCCTGCTGCTGGAGTAACTCGTCGCGGGCAGCCGACGCGGCCGTTTCATGGGCGGCGATCAGGTCGAGAACGGTCGTGGTATTCACGCCCAGGTCACCGCCAGGACGGTGTGCTCGTGCCGGTCAGCCGGCGCACGAGGTTGGCTGCCGAGGCCCACAACGTGCGCGATACCGATGACTCCGGGCGACTCTCGTACTCACGCACGAGGCGCCGGTGCAGCATCAACGTGCCGTTGACCTGCTCGACGACCCACCCTTTCGCGATCGGCACGAACCCGGGCTTGGTGTCGGATCGCTTGACCACCTCGACGTCGACACCGAGCACAGCGCCATGGATGCCCAGGTCGTGCTTGAACCCGGCGTCCACCCACGCCCGAGTGGCGGTCGGGGTGTGCTCGACGACCTTGTCCAGCAGGCGCACCCCGATCACGGTGTCGGTGACCGACGCCGCGGTCACCACCACCGCGATGATCAGTCCCAGAGCGTCGACGGCCAGCCCTCGCTTACGGCCTGGCACCTTCTTCCCGGCGTCCTTGCCGGTCGTGGCGGCCGGAACATGGTTCGCGGCCCGGATCGACTGGGTGTCCAAGATGATCGCGGACGGGTCCTCTCGGCGGCCGGCCCTCTCCCGCACCTGGCAGCGCAGCAGATCGTGAATGGCCTGGTCGGTGCCGTCGTCACGCCACAACGGGAAGTAGTGGTACGTCGCGGACTTCGGCGGCAGGTCATGCCGACGGATGCTTTGCCTTCCACGCGTCCAGATACGGGCCCACCACCGCCCACTGCTCATCGGTGAGATCGCTGGGATACGCCCTCCGCTCGTCCATGACCTGCTCAACCAGCATGCCCACCAACCAGACATCGGCGCAGCTCAAAGGTCACGACATCGAGCGATGACAAACTACAGAAAGCTCACAAACCGCCCCCAGTGCAGCAGCGCGCTCGGGTGTAGATCAGCTCACTCTGGGTGATGTCGCTGCCTGCGGTGAGCGCCGGGTTGCTTCTCCGGAACTGCCTGACTAATATCTCAACGCTTGTCTAGTTTTTGGGTTGCCGGTGAGGCTTCCGCCCTTGCCGGGACCTGCCTGCGACGAACCCACCAGGTTGAGGAATTCGTATGAAGCTGATCGTTTTCGGGGCCAGCGGCGGCACCGGACGCCTCGTGGTCTCCGGCGCGCTCGACCGCGGGTACCAGGTGACCGCGGTGGCCCGCCACCTCGACGGGCTGCTGTCACATCCCGATCTCGCGTTGCAACCCGCCGACGTGCTGGCCGGTGGCCGCCCGTTGCGGGAGATCGCTGTCGGGCACGACGCGGCGATCTCCGCGATCGGCAGCACGGCCCGGAATCCGAACGGCATCTACTCCAAGGGTGGCCAGGCGGTAGTCACTGCGCTGCAGGACGCTCAGGTGCAGCGGTTGATCGTCGTCTCCTCCGGCGGGGTGGAGCCTAAGGACCCCGGGTTGCCCTGGTGGTTCCGGCTGATGATTCCGCTGTTCCTGCGTGAGTTGTACGAGGACATGGGCGTGATGGAGGACATCGTGCGGTCTAGCCGGCTCGACTGGACTCTGGTCCGCGCCGGTTACCTCACCGACAAGCCGGCCACCGGGACGTTCCGGGTCGAGGACGGGAAGAACCCGCCCGGTGGGTCGCGGCTCAGCCGCGCCGATCTGGCGAACTTCCTGCTCGACCAACTCGACACCAGCCGGTGGAGCAAGGCTGCCCCGACGCTGACCTATTGATCTCATCGTGGGGGCTGATCGTCGCAGAGCGCAGTGAGGGCAACCAGCGTCTCACCGCAGGCACATGCTGCGCCGCGTCTCGCTGATCCTCGTTGCTCGGCGACTCGGCATTCACCTTGCCGATGTCGCGGAGATCGTCGCGACGCTGCCGATCGGCCGGCGCCGACCCAGAGGGATTGAGGGCATGTCTCGCGATTGGAAACGGGAGTTGGAGGGCCGCCGGCGCTTCATCGAGAACCTTGAGTATCAGCTCGTCGGCTGTATCGGCTGCGGCTGCCTCTGGATGAAGGCGCGTGGTCTGTTGAACCCGGACGGCGGCCTCGCGGAACGTGGTCAGGGACCTGTACGCCTCGATGAAGCCAGCCGCTGCCCCGGCACGCCACGCTGCGAGCCGGGGGGAGTACTTCATGATGCGGTGTGCCGTCGCGCACCTGCCGACAGGGCGAGCGAGAGCAGTTCGGGCAGACGGCTTTCAGCATCATTGCAGCCGAGCAGGTGCCGGCGATCTTCGGCGCCGACGCGTAGGCGTCAGGCCGGCGGGGCGATGACGTTGCGAATGGCCGGGCCGGCCAGGCGCAGGACGTCGTCGAGGTCGGCGTCGGCGATGTAGGGCATCCGCAGCAGGTAGCGCTGCGCGGCGATGCCCATCATCATGGCGCCGGCCAGGGAAGCGCGCAGGTGGGCCTCCGGATCGTCGACGGTCGCGGCGATCGCGTCGACGACCTCGGTGGTGATGTGACGCCGCAGCAGTTCGGCGGCTTCTTCGCTGGTCATGCTCGCGCGCACGAGCACCGCCATCGGACTGTTCGGGTCGGCGGCCCAGCTGCTCAGCATGCCGTGCATGAAGTTGTGCACGCTCTGCGCCGGATCGTCGGCGGTCAGCTCCGCGATCGGGATGTGCCAGTGCACCGCGGCCCGGAACAGCTGCTGCTTGCTGCCGAAATACTGCAGGATCGACGACTTGTCGACCTCGGCTGCCGCGGCGATCCCACGGATCGTGGTGCGCTCGTAGCCGAGCTCGGCGAACAGGGCGCGAGCGGCCTCCAGGATGCGCCGCCGGGTGCGCTCGCCCTTGCGTTCACCCTGCGGCGCCTCTGCGGCGGCCTCGGTCATCGTGCAGCACCCTTCCGTACGTCGGCGTCCGATCGTACAAGCCGGCACACCCCTACTTGAAAAACTAGACAACCGTTGAGATATTGTCGCGGCCTCACGAAAACTCAACACCCGTCTAGTTCTGGAGTTTCTGATGTCCGTCCCCGCACAATCGGCTCCGCCGCGCATCTCCACCCATCCGGCCCTCGCGCTGATCGTCATCGCGGCCGCGCAGCTGATGGTCGTGCTGGACGGCACGATCACGAACATCGCGCTGCCGAGCATCCAGAAGGACCTCGAGGTGTCCGCCTCCGGCCTGTCCTGGATCGTCAACTCCTACGTCCTGGCCTTCGTCGGGCTGCTGCTGCTCGGCGGGCGCACCGGCGACCTCTACGGCAAACGGCGGGTGTTCCGGATCGGCCTGACAGTGTTCGCCGGCGCGTCCCTGCTGGGCGGCCTGGCCCCGAGCGTGGAGTTGCTGATCGCCGCCCGGGTCCTGCAGGGCCTCGGCGCGGCCGTCATCGCGCCGACCGCGTTGTCGCTGATCGCGACCACGTTCGCCGAGGGTGCGGCCCGTAATCGGGCGATGGGCGTCTACGCCGCGATGTCCGGGCTCGGCGCCACCGTTGGCCTGCTGCTCGGCGGCGTGCTCACCGACTACCTGAGCTGGCGCTGGGTGATGTTCGTTAACGTCCCGATCGGCGTGCTCGTACTGCTCGGCGCCCGCGTGCTGGCCAGCGGCGAGAAGCTGCACGGCGAACTGGACGTGCGCGGCGCGGCCACCGCCACCGGCGGCCTGACCGCCCTGGTCTACGCCATCACCCAGGGCGGCGACCGCGGCTGGACCGACCCCGTCACCCTCGGCATGTTCACCGTCGCGGCAATCCTGCTGATCACCTTTCTGCGCTCGCAGCGCAGGAACCGGCACCCGCTGCTGCCGTTGCGGCTGCTGCGTAACCGCAACCGGGCCGGGTCCTACGTCACCATGCTGTTCATCGGCGCGGCCATGTTCGCCACCTTCTACTTCCTGTCGCTTTTCATGCAGCAGGTCAAGGGCTACAGCCCGGTTCGTGCCGGGTTCGCCTATCTGCCGTTCAGCCTCGGCATGGGGATGGCCGCCGGGATCGGCTCACGCCTGGCCGGCCGGTTCGCGCCACGCACGCTCGCCGGCCCCGGCCTGGTCGTCGCGGCCGGCGGGATGCTCTGGTTCAGCCTGCTCGAACCGTCCTCGTCGTACTTCACCCACCTGATGCCGGCCATGTTCATCACCGCCCTCGGCCTCGGCGCCAGCTTCCTGCCGATGACGCTCGGCGCGATCTCCGGCGTCGACCGCAACGACACCGGCATCGCCTCGGCCATCCTCAACACCGCCCAGCAGATCGGCGGCGCCGTCGGCCTGGCCGTCCTGGCCGCCGTCTCCACCAGCGCCGCCGATGACAAACTGCCGCACGCCGACGTCGCGTTCTTCCGCGGCCTGGCCAGCGGCGACCAGCCCCTGATCCAGCGGGCGGCCGACGCGCTCACCCACGGCTACACCGTCGCGTTCGCCTCCGCCGTCGGCTTCCTGCTGGCCGCGCTGGTCATCACCGTCGCCACGCTCAACGCAAGCCCCCAGCAGCGCACCGAGGACGCGGCGCCCGCACACATCGGCTGACACGCCGCTGCGGTGTCGCTCCTTCGGCGACACGTATGCGGACAACGGGCTGGTGGCGGTGTCGAAGTGAGCTGCTGGAGTCCGGTACACAACGGTTCCTGTCCGGCAGAAACGGTGGCCGCCACATGTATCACGACGCCCGAGCTTGCCGATGGAGTCGCTGGGGCTTCTATCAGAACCGGACCGGGTGTCAGTGGGCGTATCTGCCGCATGACACCGAACCCAAAGACACCGAAGGTGTCCGAGCCAAGCTGAAACGCCTGGTCAACCGGCAGATCCTGACCGAGAGCCAACCCGGTCATTCACCCTCAACCCGGAACGGACATAACCTCCCGGACCGCCCTCTCAGGCGGCGATGTCCGGAGTGAGCTGGAGGCGCAGCGCAGCCAACGAGCGGGTGATCAGCCGGGACACGTGCATCTGCGAGACGCCGATCCGGTCGGCGATCTGGGCCTGGGTCAGGTTGCCGTGGAAGCGCAGGCTCAGGATCTGGCGCTCGCGTTCCGGCAGCGTGGCGAGGGCCGGACCGAGGGCGACCCGGATCTCGACGAGATCGAACGCGCGGTCGTCGTCGCCGAGGGTGTCCCCGAGTTCCCGGCTGCCGTCAGCCCCGGTCGGGGTGGACAGCGACGTGGCCCGGTAGGCGCGCGCACCCTCCAGCCCTTCCAGGACGGTCTCCTCGGACACGTCGAGGTAGGACGCGATGTCGGCGACGGTAGGCGAGCGGCCGAGGTTCTGGGTCAGGGCGCTGTTCGCCGCAGTGATCGACAGGCGCAGCTCCTGGAGGCGACGGGGGACGCGCACCGCCCAGGTGCGGTCCCGGAAGTACCGCTTGATCTCGCCGATGATCGTGGGAATGGCGTACCCGCTGAAGTCGACACCTCGGTCGTGGTCGAAGTTGTCAACGGCCTTGATGAGGCCGACGCAGGCGGTCTGGGCCAGGTCGTCGTCGGGTGCGCCGCGTCCGCCGTAGCGGCGCGCGAGGTGCCGGGCGAGCGGCAGCCACGCCTCGATGGCGCGGTCCCGCACCGCTGGGCGGCGGGGGTCGTCCGCCGGGGTCGCTGCCAGGGCGGCGAGGAGGTCGTCAGGGCTCTGCTCGCTGCTCCGCTGATCGGTGCTGGTGGCGTTGTCGACGATGGTGGCCATGTGGGTGGTCCTTCCCGCAGGCCCGTCAATCGAGTCGACCGGAAGGGTCTCCGAACCGGCTGTCGCCGGGGCGCACGTACGGGCGAAGGTGCGCTGTCGCAGGGCCACGAGCACGGGCCTCGCCACCGCGTCATGTCGTCTACTTGATGACCCGACACTACCCGAAAGGCCGACTATTTTCTAGCCGAAAGTATGAGGTTAGGCGTTTGGAGAGGGAGCGGGCGGGATCAGCCGCGCTGCTCCGAGGCGTCGACAGCGGTCGCGGCCGGCTGGGCCGGCTTCACCGCGAACGGGTGGCGCAGTTGCCGCATGGCCTCCTCGCTGCTGTCGAAGGTCACCGCCGGTCCGTCCGGCCCGTCGCCGTGCGACGTGGCGAGGAACAGGGCGGGTCGACCACTGTCGTTCGATGTCATGCAGGGATCCTGTCTCTACTGAAGGGGTGCGTCTGGGGCCTCGGCAACCTCGGCCGTGCGACCTGATGACGCTTCGGCGCACACGCTGGCGCTCGAATGCTGGTGTCCTGTGCACGGGCGAACGCCCGGCGACACCGACACCCCGCACCATACCCGGCGCGGTCGACCTGTATGCGCCGCCGACGGACCCGCTCCGCTTGTGGCGAACCAGCGGCCCGGGAATTCTGTAATCCCACCCGCTGCCGCGAGTCTCCGATCTTGAGGGCGGGTCAGCACACCCAGCGTGGGCGCCGCGCGGATCAGCACACGAGGAGTGAGACAGATGTCGTCAGCCGGTCGAGCACTGCCCGATGTCGGGTTGGTCGTCGCGGCCAGGCAGGGCGACCAGCGCGCTCTCGACGACGTCGTCGCGGCCTCGCTCCCGCTGGTCTACAACATCGTCGGCCGTGCGTTGCGCGGGCACGCCGACGTCGACGACGTGGTCCAGGAGACGTTGGTACGGGTGATCCGGTACCTGCCCGCGCTCAACGACCCGGCGGCCTACCGGTCCTGGCTGGTGGCGATCACCATCCGCCAGGTGCGTGACTGGGAGACGCGTCGGCGCGTCGCGCTGAACCGCGATGCCGGGCTCGACGTGATCCACAACGTGCCCGACCCCGCCTCCGACTTCGCGGGGATGACGATTCTCCGGCTCGGCCTCACCGACCAACGACGCGAGGTCGCCGAGGCGACCCGCTGGCTCGACCCGGACGACCAGGAGCTGCTCTCGCTGTGGTGGCTGGAGGAGACCGGCGAGATCACCCGGAACGAGGTCGCCGACGCGCTCGGGTTGTCACCCGGGCACGTCGCGGTGCGGATCCACCGGATGAAGGAGCAGATCCAGAGCGCCCGTGGCGTCGTACGCGCGCTCCGCGCCCGCCCTGGCTGCCCGGATCTGGGCGCCGTGACCACCGAGTGGGACGGCATTCCCAGCTCGCTGTGGCGCAAGCGACTGGCTCGACACGTCCGTGACTGCGCGTTCTGCGGACGCCTGGGCACCACGCTTCTGCCGATCGACCGGCTGCTCGCCGGCCTGCCGTTGCTGCCGCTGCCGGCGGGTCTCGGCGCCCACCTGCCGCATGCGGCGGCCCCGGCAGCCGCCGCGCAGGCCGTCGCGCCCCCGAGCCCGACGCCCGGACCCGCCGCCGGGCCGACACCACCCGGCGCCACCGACGCGGGCGGTGGCCAGAGCGTCGTCGACCTCGCGCTGAACCGGCCCCGTGGCCTCGTACCGTCCCTCGCCGCCGGTGTGGCCGCCGCCGTCCTGGCCATTACCATGGCGGTGGTGATCCTGCCGGACGAGCCGTCCGCACCCTCGTGGGCGGCGCCGCCGCCCGCGGCGCCCAGCGCCGTCGTCACCCCGAGCGTCGCGCCCTCGCCGAGCGCACGGCCCTCGTCGAAAGCTCCGGTCGCGCCGGTGGTCAGCTCCGCGCGCAAGGGCGTCGGGGTCTGGAACTTCGCCGGCGCGAGTCAGGCGTTGGCGAACTCCAAGGCCGGCTGGTACTACACGTGGGGCACCCAGCATCCGGGGATCAGCACTCCGCGCGGTGCGACGTTCGTGCCGATGATCCGCAGCGCGGAGAACGTCACCGCCGCGGAGCTGGCTCGAGCCAAGGCCGCCGGACCGTACCTGCTCACCTTCAACGAGCCGGACATGCCCGAGCAGGCGAACATGACAGTCGAGCAGGCGTTGGACCTGTGGCCGCAGCTGATGGCGACGGGCAGCAGGCTGGGCAGCCCGGCGGTCGCCTGGGGTGGTCCGGACCCGCAGGGTTGGCTGGACAGGTTCATGACCGGCGCCGAGGCCCGCGGCCACCGGGTGGACTTCATCACGCTGCACTGGTTCGGCGCCGACTTCACGACCGCCGCCGCGGTGGCCCAACTCCGGCAGTACCTCCAGGCTGTCTACCAGCGGTACCGGAAGCCGATCTGGCTGACCGAGTTCGCGCTGATCCGCTTCGCCGGGGGCGGTCCGCAGTTCCCCAGTCAGGAGCAGCAGGCGGCCTTCCTGACGGCGGCCACCGCCATGCTCGGCCAGCTCTCCTACCTGCAGCGCTACGCCTGGTTCGGTCTACCCGCCACGGACAAGGACCGGTCCGGGTTGTTCAGCGACGGGACCGAGGCGACAGTCGTCGGCCGCGCCTTCCAAGCCGCCCGTTGAGCACTGGCGAACGGATGGACGAGCAGATCATGGCGGAGCGCCAGGGGTCCCACGTCCGGGTCGGACGGTTGGCCGGTGTCGTCGTGACCCTGGTCGCCACGGCGTTGACCGTCGGTCTCACCCAGCGTTGGGGCCGTACCGAGCAGGCGCCGGTGCCCTCGTCGGCAACCGCCTCGTCGGCCGCCGCGGTGCCGACCGCGCCGGTGGTGCTCAACGGCACCGACGACGCCTTCATCCAACTGCTGATCCCGATGAACGAGGGCGCCCTCGCGCTGATCGACCAGCTCGACGCCCGACCGGCGGACGCGGATCCGTCGCTGCGGGCTCTTCTCGGCGAACTTCGGAAGGCTCATCAGGCGGAGTTGCGGGACCTGCGGGGGCTGTTGGCCGCCGGCAACGTGCCGGAGCTGAACATCCACGAGGGGCATCAGATGCCGGGCATGGTCACCGATGCCAGCCTCGCCGAGTTGCGAGCCGCGTCCGGCGCCGAGGTGTCGTCCCGGGCGGCTGCCCTGATCCGGGCGCACCTCACGCAGACTGTGGTGCTGTGCCGGGGTGAGCAGAACGCCGGGGGAAGCCCGGAGCTGAAGGCGCTCGCCGGCCGGATGCAGCAGGCGCGGGCCGCCGAGCTGCGCACGCTGGACGACCGGCCCGGCGCGCCCACAGCTGCACCGGGTGGCTGAGCATGCCGTCCAGAGGGCCGGCCGATGCGGACGTCTGACCTGCGCGCCGACGTTCGTCCCGCGTCCCGGGCGTCCCGCCCCGCCCACCGTGCCGTCACGTCGGACGTCGCCCGCCCGGCCCGGCGCGCGACGCACCGGCCCCGGAGCGCACCGCCGTCCGACGCGGACACCTCGACGCCGGCGGTAGGTTGGCGTGGTGGTCACCGTCGCGCCGCCGGCCGCGCCGCGGTCGTCGCCTCGGTAGTGTCGGTCGGTCTCGGGTGGCTGCTCGCGATCCTCGTGGCGCCGCACGTCACCCTCTCGCCGGGTGCGCGGATGGTCGCCCTCTTCTGCCACCTGACCTGCCTCGTGGTGGGCTTCGGCGCGGTGCTGACGGTGGACTGGTTCAGCCTCCGCTGGCTGCTGCGCCGGGAACCGCTCGGCACGGTGCTGACCGCCGCGCGCGGCGCGCACCTGCTCATCTGGCTGGGCCTGGTGGGTCTGCTCGCCAGTGGGGCGGTCCTCGGCCCGGACACGTCGTCCGGGCTGGTCTGGGTCAAGTTGCTCGCCGTGCTGGTGGTCGGCATCAACGGGCTGTTCCTCGGCCGGGTGCGGGATCGACTCGTGGCCGTGCGGGGCCGTCCGCCTCTGTCCGCCCTGCTGCCCGGCGTCGCCGCCGCCACGATCTCGCAGATCGCGTGGTGGACCGCGACCCTCGTCGGCTTCTGGAACGCTAACGGCTGACGGTCGCCTGTCGCGTCGGTCCGGCACCCGCCGACCGGGCACCATACCTCTCAATAAGGGTAGGCTACCCTAATCGTCTCATCGTGGTAGTCGACGGAGGCGGCATGCGGCTCTACCTGACCGCGCTCAACCCCACCGACGCCGTCCTGGACGGGTTTCTCCCGGCGGCGGCGTCGCTCGGGCTGCCGGCCACCGTGCTGACCGACCGGCCCGCCGAATGGCCGGCGGACGTGCGGGTGACGAGGTGCGCGGTTCGCGACGCGGCCGCTGTGGTCGCGGCGGCGGCACCGACCCGACCGGTGGCGTTACTGTCCAACAGCGACCATCTCCAGGAGGCCACCGCGATCGCCGCCCGAAAGCTCGGCCTGCCCGGCAAGGACCCGGACGCCGCCCGTCTCTGCAAGGACAAGGCCGCGGCCCGCCGGGCGATCGCCGCTGCGGGCCTCGATCTGGTACGCACCGTCACCATCGACCCCGGCGCCGCCCCGGAGGTGCCGACCGAGGTGTTCCCCGCGGTGGTCAAACCCCGCGAGGGGGTTGCCAGTGAGGACGCGTACCTGGTGGCCGACCACGCCGAACTGGTCGCCCGGGTGGCCGAGATCCGTGGCCGACGGCCCGACGTGGCACTGGTGGTCGAGGAGTACCTCGACGGTGAGCTGCGGACCTTCGAAACCCTCGGCGACGGCACCGAGCTGGCCTCCCTCGGCGGGTGGCACACCGGCCTCGGCCCGCCACCGACCTTCACCGAGGAGACCCTCGCCTGGTCGCCCCCGGCGGAGCGGACGCGCACCCAACTGCGGGCGCGGCTCGACGCGCTCGGCGTCGGCTTCGGCGCCTGCCACACCGAGTACGTCATCTCCGACGGCCGGGTCCGGCTCATCGAGGTGAACTACCGCCTCATCGGCGACCGGATGGACCTGATCCTCGCCGAACTGCTCGGTGTGCCGTTGTTCGAGCACGTCATCCGGCTGCACCTCGGCGAACCGCTGACCGCCCTCGGCCTGCCCGACACCGTCGACCGCTACGCCCGGGTCGAGTACGTCTGCGCGGACCGGTCCGGCCGACTCGTCGCCGCACCGGGCCCGCTGGACACCGTTCACGGCGACGTCCGGCTGGGCTGCCATCCGCTGCGCGAGGTGGGCCGTACCGCCGAACACACCGGCACGAACCGCGACTACCTCGCCGTACTGCACGGGATCGGCCCCGACGAGGCCACCGTCCGGCGTTCGCTGGCCGCCCTCCGCGGCGACCTCCAGTGGACCATCGCCGAGTGAGCGACGACTGCGAGCGGGAGGTCTTCGCCCGGGTGCTCGACGGCCTGCTGCGCGAGGACCACCTCGGTCTGTTCAGCGCCGGCCGAGCGGACGGGCCCGACTGGTGGCAGGTGCCGCACCGCGCTGGCCTGCTGCGCATCCCGGTCCGGGTGGACGGGTTCCAGCAGGCCCTGCGCAGTGCCGCGCCGATGGTGCTGCTGGTGGTCGACGACGGCGACCCGCAGCGTACGGAGACGGTGGACGGGCTGTTGACGCTGCTCGCCCCGCGCGACAACGCCGAGGCCGAGGCCGGCTGGCGGGACTTCGGCGTCGAGTGTCGCGCCGACCTGCGGGCCCGACGGCTCGCTGCCCGCAACCGGCAGCGGGTGCTCACCGAGGTGGCCGCCGAACGCGCGAGCACCCCGGGCGGCCTGCCGTCGGCGCTCCTGGACGACGTGCTCGCCGCCCACCAGGGCCACCCCGTCTACCCCACCGACCGGTGCCGGCACGGTCTCCGCGACGACGAACTGCTCCGGTACGCCCCGGAGCACGCCCCCCGTTTCGCGCTGCGCTGGTACGCCGTCCCCGCCGAGGACGTCCGGCTCGCGGGCGAACTCCCACCGTGGTGGCCGCACGCGCCGCGACCGGATCAGCTGCTGCTGCCAGCACATCCGATCACCGTGGCCCGCGACGCGCTTCCGGTGACCGACCTGCCGGTGACCCCGGTGCGACCCACCCTGTCCATGCGGACGGTGGCACTCGACCACGACCCGTACGTGCACCTCAAACTGCCGCTGCCGACCGCGAGTCTCGGCGCGCGCAACCGACGCACGCTGCAACCGGGCTCGCTCGCCGACGGCGCGGCCGTCGCCGCACTGCTCGACCGGATCGCCGCCGGCGAACCCACCTTCGCCGGTCGGATCCGGCACGCCGACGAGAGCACCTGGGCGCACGTCGACGGCGACGAGCGGCGCGGTTTCCTGCTGCGCCGATTCCCGCGCGACCTGGCCGGCGTCCAGGTGGTGCCGGTCGCGGCACTGGCCGCCGCCGACCCGGTGGCGGGCACGGTCCTCGAACGGATCAGCCCCGACCGGCCCGTATCACTGCTGGAGTCCTACCTGGACCTGCTGCTCGACTGGCACGTCTTCCTCTGGCTACGCCACGGGATCGCCCTGGAGGCGCACCCGCAGAACATCCACCTGCTGGTGCATCCGGACGGCACGGTCGGCCTGCTCTACAAGGACAACGACGGCGCCCGGCTGGACGCGCGGCACGACGGCCCGGATGGGCTCACCCTGCACGACGACCGGATGTGGGCGCGTGACCCGCAGGAGTTGGCCGACGTGTTCATCACCATCACCCTGCACCTGGCCGCGGCCGCGCCACTGGTCGCCCTGGCGGCCAGAGGGCTGCCCGTGCCGTCACCCGCCGAGGCGCTGGTGCCCCGGCTCGCCGCCGCCCGCGACCGGTGGGGCGACGGACCGGCGGCGCGAACCTTCACCGAGCGCGTCCTGCACGCCACCCGGCTGCCCATCAAGGCGATGCTCACCGCCGGCACGCTGCTGCCCAAACAGCGGTTGGGCTGCGCCGACATCAACAAGTACTACCTGCGTACCGGCCCGAACTACCTCCGGGAGACACGATGACGAGCGCGCAGTTGCGCTCCCGGCCGGTCACCGACGCCGGTCAGCTCGCCGACCTGGCCGCCGCCCACGCCGTCTTCGGCTGCCTGCTGCGCGAGCTGGCCCCGCCGGACGGCACCCCGGCCGTGGTCGACGGCGCCGTACGGCTGCTGCTGCGGCACCTCGACGTCACAGTGCGCTGCGAGGTCGCGCGAGCCTCGCCGCTCGGCGCGCACCGCTACACCGGGCCGGTGCAACGGAAGATCGGCGGCGGACGGTGGGAGGACCTGGACGCGGACGGGCTGGCCGCTCTTGTCGCGGCGGAACTCGCCAGTCGTACCGGCCTGACGAACAACGAGTTCGTCGAGCAGGTCCGGGCCAGCCGGGACACCGTGGCCCGGCTCCTGGCCGACCGACCGGCCGACAATCCCACCCCCACCGGTGAGCCCGCCATCGACGCGTACGTCGACTCCGAGCAGTCACTTGTCTTCGGCCACCCGCACCACCCCACCCCGAAGTGGCGCAGCGGTGACCCGGACAGCTGGCGGGCGTACGCGCCGGAGCTGCGCACCGCGTTCCGGCTGCACTGGCTCGCCGTACCTGACGATCTGATCGCCGAGGCCGGGCCGTTCGATCCGCTGGTGGCCGCCCTCGACCCGCCTCGGCCCCCGCGCGGGCACCGCGTCCTGCCGGTGCACCCCTGGCAGTTGTCGCTGATCCCGCCCACCCACCCACGGCTGCGCGACCTGGGGGCGGCCGGTGTGCCGGTACGACCCACGGCGAGCGTCCGAACTCTCTACGCCCCCGAGGCCGACCTGTTCGTGAAGACGAGCCTGCACGTGCGGATCACCAACTGCCTGCGCAAGAACGCCCGCTACGAACTCACCGGCGCGGTGGCGCTGACCGACCTGCTGGCCCGGGTGCCGCTGCCGGACGGGGTGGGGCTGCTCGCCGAGCCCGCCTACCGCACTGTCGACGTCCCCGGCCCGGACGAGGCGTACGGGACGATCCTGCGCGCCGGTCTGCGCCCGCACCTGCGTCCCGGCGACACCCCGGTGCTGGCGGCGGCGCTGGCGGCGACGCCGCTGGTGACACCGGATCCGGTGGCCTGGTGGCGCGCGTACGTCGCCCTGCTGGTGCCGGCGGTGCTGCGCAGCTGGCTCAGCCACGGCGTCGTGCACGAGGCGCACCTGCAGAACGTGGTCGTCGTGCTCGACCGGGATCGCCGCCCGGTACGCATGCTGCTGCGCGACCTGGAGGGGGTGAAGTTGGACGCCGACCGGTGGGGCGCCTGGCCGGACGGCGTCCCGGCGCAGGTCCGCTACGGTCCCCGGGCCGCCCACCGCCGGATCGTCTACTGCCTGTTCGTCAACCACCTCGGTGGGATCAGCGGGGCCCTCGCCGACGCGCGGCCGGGAATCGAACGGCGGCTGTGGCAGGAGCTGCGGGCCGTCGTCGAGGCGGTGGCCGCCGACCTCGGCGATCCCGCCGAGCTGCGCGCGCTGCTGACCGGGGAGCCGCTGCTGGCCAAGGCGAACCTGCTGGTCCGGTGGCGGCGCGACGCCGACCGGGCCGCACCGTTCGTGCCGGTGCCGAACCCGCTGGTTGGGTCACGATGACCCGACCGGTCTACGTCCACGACCTCGACGCGCTGGCCGGGCAGGCCCGAGCCATCCGGGCGGCGCTGCCCCGGCCGGTCGAGCTGCTCTACGCGGTCAAGGCCAACCCGGATCCCGGTGTGCTGCGAACCCTCGCTCCGATCGTCGACGGGTTCGAGGCCGCGAGTCGGGGTGAGCTGCGGAGGCTGGCCGAGGTACTGCCGGGGCGGGCGCCGGCCGCGTACGCCGGGCCGGGCAAGACCGACACGGACCTCACCGCCGCTCTCGCCGCCGGGGTGCGTCGCATCCACGTCGAGTCGCCCACCGAGCTGGCGCGACTCGGCGCGCTGGCCACCGCAGCGGGCCGGTCGGCCCAGGTGCTGCTGCGGGTGAACCTGCCGGTCGACGCGCCGGGCGCGAGCCTGGTCATGGGCGGTGGGCCCAGCCCGTTCGGCATGGACCCGGCCGACGCCGTCGCGTGCGCCCGCCGCCCGCCCGCCGGCATCGACGTACGCGGAATCCACGCCCACCTGGCCAGCGGTCTGGACGCGCCGCTCGCCGCGACCGTCGCCGCCGCCGTGGTCGACTGGGCAGTGGCCGAGGTCGACGCCGCCGAGGTCGACGTCGGCGGAGGCATGACCGTCGACTACACCGACCCGGCCGCGCGCTTCGACTGGGAGGGCTATGGCCGGGCCCTGGCGAACGTCGTCGACAGGCACCCGGGAGTGCGACTGCGCATCGAGCCGGGCCGGTCGGTAACCGCCCACTGTGGGGCGTACCTCACCGAGGTCATCGACGTGAAGCGCTCGTACGGCGAGTGGTTCGTCGTGGTGGCCGGCGGGACGCACCATCTGCGGACACCGGCGGCGAAGGGGCACTCGCAGCCGTTCACCGTGCACCCCCGACGTGCTGCGGGTGGTCCCCGTACCGACGGCGGGCCGGTCACCGTGGTCGGGCAACTCTGCACCCCGAAGGACGTGCTGTCCCGGTCGGCCACCGCCGGGCCGATCGGCGTGGGCGACGTGCTGGCCTTCTCCATGGCCGGGGCGTACGCCTGGAACATCAGCCACCGTGACTTCCTGCTGCACGAGCCTCCGCATTTTCGCACCGGTGACCTGCGGGAAGTCGCCGCCGAGTGGGCGGCCCGGCCGTTCGGGACGTGAGCACGAGAGGCTCGGTTGGCTCGGCCTGTTATCGATAACATGCTATCTTTCGATCCGGGAGTGAAGGGCACGCTCCCGGTCACCCGAGCCAGCCGACGAAGACGCGCCGAGGGCCCCGCCCTCCCGCCGCCCTTCCGGTCGGTGACCAGTCCGGGCCCCCCGTTGATGCCAGGCGACCACTGTTGGTCGTCTAACGGCAAGGAGCCCAAGCAATGCTGAGACGTAGGTTCTTCCTCCCATCCATCACGGCCGCGGCGCTTCTCCTCGCGGCCGCCACCGGCGGCGTGTTGAGCGGCGGTTTCGGTGCGACGGCGGTGGCCGCCACCAACGGCACCCTCGCGGCGACCGCCGGCTGCGGCAAGGCCCCCACCCTCGCCAGCGGAACGCGAACGATCCAGAGCAGCGGACAGAGTCGTACGTACAACCTGCGGATCCCGGACGGGTACGACCGCAACCACCCGTACCGACTGATCTTCGGCTTCCACTGGTTGAACGGCTCGGCCAACAACGTCACCTCGGCCGGCTACTACGGGCTCCAGCCGCTGTCGAACAACAGCACGATCTTCGTCGCCCCGCAGGGTCTCAACGCCGGCTGGGCGAACACCAACGGTCGGGACCTGACCCTCTTCGACGACATCTCCCGGCAGATCGAGAATGACCTCTGCGTGGACACCACCCAGCGTTTCGCCCTGGGCTGGAGCTACGGCGGGGCGATGAGTTACGCGGTGGCCTGTGCCCGGCCCACGATCATCCGCGCGGTCACCGTGCTGTCCGGCGCCAACCTCAGCGGGTGCAACGGGGGCACCCAGCCCGTCGCCTACTTCGGCATCCACGGCATCTACGACAGCGTGCTGAACATCTCCCAGGGTCGACAGCTGCGCGACACGTTCGTGCGAAACAACGGCTGTACCGCGCAGAGCCCGCGTGAGCCGAGCCGGGGCAGCCTCACCCACATCACCACCGCCTACTCGGGTTGCCGAGCCGGCTACCCGGTGCAGTGGGCGGCGTTCGACGGGGACCACACCCCCAGCCCGGTCGACGGGTCGGGCAGCCCCAACGACTCGCGGACCTGGACCTCGGGTGAGATCTGGAGGTTCTTCAGCCAGTTCGAGTCGACCACACCTCCGACGACCCCGCCGCCGACCGATCCGCCCACGGACCCGCCGACCACTCCGCCGCCCACCGGCGAACCCGGCGCCTGCACCGCCACCTACCGGACGCTGAACACCTGGCCGGGTGGCTTCCAGGCCGAGGTGACAGTGGCCAACAACTCCACCACGGCCCTGAACGGCTGGACCGTGGGTCTGACCCTGGCCAGTGGCCAGGCCATCAGCAGCCTGTGGAGCGGCACCAACACGGGCACCACCGGCAGCGTCACCGTCAAGAACGCCGCCTACAACGGCACAGTGGGCCCGAGCGCCTCGACCAACTTCGGTTTCACCGCCACGGGCAACGGCGCCACCGCACCCAGCAACGTCACCTGCACGAGCCCCTGACCGGGGCAGGACGAGGGCCCGGGGTCAACTGACTCCGGGCCCTGCCGGCACGGGTGCGCTGGGTCAGCACGACGCAGGCAAGCACCACCACCGCCGACACGACCGAGGCCTGTGTGACGGTCTCGCCGAGCAGCAGCGCCGACCAGATCAGGGTCAGCACCGGCTGGGCGAGCTGGATCTGGCCGACCTTGGCGATGCCACCTCGGGCGAGACCCGCGTACCAGGCGAAGAAGCCGAGGAACATCGAGATCACGGTGAGGTAGCCGAACGCCGACCAGACAACGGCGTCCGCCTGCGGGGGACGGGCGACGGCCGCCACGGCCGCGATGGGAACCGTGGCGGGCAGCGAGAGCAGCAACGCCCAGCAGATCGTCCGGGCGCCGCCGAGCTCGCGGGCGAGCACCCCGCCCTCGGCGTACCCGAGGCCGCAGAGCACGACCGCCGCCAGCAGGAACAGGTCGGCCAGGGACGGGGCACCGTGCACCGCGCCGCTGGCGGCGAGGAACGTGAGCACCGACAGCAGTCCGGCGCCGCTGGCGATCCAGAACAACGGCGGCGGGCGCTCGTTCGATCGCAGCACCGCGAAGACGGCCGTCACGGCGGGCAGCACGGTGATGACGACCGCGCCGTGCGCGGAGGTCTGCGTGGTGAGCGCGAGCGACGTGAACAGCGGAAAGCCGACGACGACACCGAGCGCGACGATCGCGAGCCGCCGCCACTGCCCGCGGGTGGGCGGCGGCGCACCGGTGAACCGCAGGTACGCGTATGCCAGTAGCGCCGCGCCGACCGCCCGGCCGAAGGCGACGAACCACGGGTCGAGATCCTGCACGGCGACGCGGGTGGCCGGCAGCGACATGCTGAAGGCGAGCACTCCCAGTGCGCCGAGGGCGAGGCCGGCCGCCCGTCCCGCCGTTACTGCCGTGGGGTGAGTAGCGCTACTCTGTGCCGTCATGGGTAACAGTAACGCTGTTGATCCTGTCGTGCAGGATCTGCGGAGGCTGATCGACCGGGCGGCACCCGGCGCGCGCCTGCCCTCGGTGCGCGAGCTGACCGCCCGCCACCACGCCTCCCCGGTCACGGTCGCCGCGGCGATCCGACAGCTCGTGGCCCAGGGGCTCATCGAGACCCGGTCGGGCCGGGGCACGTTCGTGGCCAGTCGGCCGGAGCAACGGAGCGCACCGGACCTGTCGTGGCAGACGGTGGCGCTCGGTCCCCGCCGGCCGGGCGAGGAGGAGATGCAGGCGTTACTGGCGTTACCGCCCGCAGGGGCTATACCGCTCTCTGGTGGCTATCTGGCGCCGGACCTCCAGCCTGCCGGTCCGCTCGGTGCGGCGTTGGCCCGCGCTGCCCGGCAGCCCTCCTCCTGGGAGCGCGGCCCGGCCGAGGGGCGCGGAGATCTGCGCGCCTGGTTCGCCCGCGAGACCGGCACGGGGCTGCGCCCCGACGACATGGTGATCTGCCAGGGCGGGCAGGCCGCGCTGTCGTCGACGCTGCGCGCGCTGACCACGCCCGGCGACACCCTGCTCGTGGAGTCCCCGACCTATCTGGGCGCGCTGGCCGCCGCGCGCGCGGCCGGGTTGCGTCTGGTACCCGTGCCCGCCGACGTCGACGGCGTGCAGCCCGACCAGCTCGCCGGCGCGTTCGCCCGTACCGGCGCCCGGTTGTTCTACTGTCAGCCGCTCTACGCCAATCCGCACGGCGCGACGCTCGCCGTCCAGCGCCGAGCCGCGGTCGCGGCCACGGTTCGCGACAACGGGGCGTTCCTGATCGAGGACGACTACGCCCGCGACCTGACCATCGACGGCGAGCCGCCACCGCCACTGGCCGCGGACGACCCGGACGGGCACGTCATCTACCTGCGCTCGCTGACCAAGTCCGCCGCACCGGGCCTGCGGATCGCCGCGATCGGTGCTCGCGGCCCGGCCGGCACCCGACTGCGGGCTGCACGACTGCTCGACGACTTCTTCGTCGCCGGGCCACTGCAGCAGGCCACGCTGGAGTTCGTCACCGCACCGGCCTGGGCCCGGCATCGCCGAACACTGCGAAACGAGCTGCGCTCCCGCCGTGCGGCGCTGCTGTCCGCGCTGGCGCGGCACCTGCCGTCGCTGACCCCGCAGAGCATTCCCCGCGGCGGACTGCACCTGTGGGTCCGGCTGCCCGACGGCACGGACGACGTGGCGTTGGCCGCCGCCGCTGCCGCCAAGGGTGTCGTCGTCTTTCCCGGCCGCCCCTGGTACGCCGCCGAGGCTCCGGCGCCGCACCTACGTCTCACCTACGCCGCGGCCCCGGCAGAGCTGATGGACGAGGCGGTCCGCCGGCTCGCCGCGGCACTCGACCGGCGATAGCGTCCACCGGGCACCGACTGGTGGGGCGCGGCGGGTTTCGATCCGCGCGAAGGCGGCGGCCGCGCCACGCAGGCCCCGTGCGGCCCTGGCACACAAACTCGGGTATCCGAGCCATCGACGGGTCTGTACACCTTGGCAGCGGTGCGTGCCTCCGCTACCGTCCATGGGAACGCTCCCACAAACTTAGAAACGTCAATGTGATCTGGAGGCAACACGTCGTGGCTATCCTCTCCTCGCTTCGCCGCAGATCGGCGGCCGTCAGCGTGGCGGCCATCGCGGGCGCCACAGCCGTCGGCGTCTGCCTCGCCGTCAGCAGCGCCTCCGCCGGCACGCTTTCCGGATCGCTCTACCGCGACCCGAGTTCGGCCGTCGTCCGCTGGGTCGCCGCCAACCCCGGCGACTCGCGTGCCGCCGTCATCCGCGACAAGATCGCGAGTCAGCCGCAGGCCCGTTGGTTCGCAAACTTCAGCCCCTCGACCGTGCAGTCCGAGGTCTCCGGGTTCATCGGCACCGCCAACGCGGCTCAGCAGATCCCGGTGCTGGCGGTGTACGAGATCACCAACCGGGACTGCGGCGGGGCCAGCGCCGGTGGCGCGCCGGACCTCAACCAGTACCAGACGTGGGTGTCCAACTTCGCCAGAGGACTGGGCAACCAGACGGTCATCATCATCCTGGAGACCGACTCGCTCGCCCTACTGACGTGCCTGAGCAGCGCCGAGATCAATGCGCGCAACCAGGCGATCTCGACCGCCACCCGGACCATCAAGGCGGGCAACCCCAACGCCAAGGTGTACCTCGACGGCGGCCACTCCACCTGGAACAGCGCGGGTGAGACGGCCAACCGGCTCCGGGCGGCCGGCGTGCAGTACGCCGACGGCTTCTTCACCAACGTGTCGAACTACAACTCGACCTCCAACGAGGCGAACTTCGGCCGCGCGGTCATCTCCGCGCTCAACGGCATGGGCATCTCGGGCAAGCGCCAGGTCATCGACACCAGCCGTAACGGGGGCGCCAGCGGCGACTGGTGCGGCGACGACAACACCGACCGGCGTATCGGGCAGTACCCGACGACCAACACCGGCGACGGAAACATCGACGCGTACCTTTGGGTAAAGCCGCCGGGAGAGGCGGACGGCTGCCGCTACACGGCCGGTTCGTTCCAGCCCGACCTGGCCTTCAGCCTGGCCAACGGCGCGCCCAATCCGCCGACCACGACCCCGCCGACGACGCCGCCCACCACGCCGCCGACCACCCCGCCGACGACCCCTCCGACCACGCCGCCGACCACGCCGCCGACCACGCCGCCGGCCGGTGACGGCTGCTACGCGTCGGTCGCTGTCAACCAGTGGGCCGGTGGCTTCACCGCGAGCGTGACGGTCACCGCCGGCATGTCGGACATCAACGGCTGGACCGTGACCGTCGCGCTGCCCAGCGGCGCGGTTACCAGCACCTGGAGCGCCCAGGCCAGCGGCACCAGCGGAACCGTCGGGTTCACCAACGTGAGCTACAACGGGCGGGTCCTCGGCCGGCAGTCGACGAGCTTCGGCTTCCAGGGCACCGGCACCGGCCCGAGCACGACGGCCACCTGCGCGACCAGCTGACCCCAACCGATGCGGCGGGCCCGGCGCGGAGAAACCACACTCCGCGCCGGGCCCGTCCCTGTCCTGCGGTACGGACCGGGGGCGTTGGCGTCCGTCTTCGGCGGCGGGCAGCACTTTGGTCTGGGTGCAGACGAGCCCAACGCCTCGCGTCGGACAGCCATGTGTTTGTCGAAGGTGGACTTTCGGGCGTCATGGACGACCGTCCATCTTGGTATGGTCGATCTCGACTCTGGGGGATCGATGCCGGAAACCGAGCTGGTCAGATTTGTTGTCCGTGATGGCACCTCGGTCATTGTCGAGGTGGAGGAGGAGCGGCGCGGCTCGACTCCCGCCGGCAGGCGGGTAAATGGCGTTCGGGACGCACGCGAGTTCTTCGAATCGAATCTGACTCATATTCGCGATGCGGCCGAAGCCGTACTCGCCGATCTGCGCAAAGCGTCGAGTCCCGACGAGATCAAGATCGGATTCGGTGTGAAGTTGACGACCGAGGTCGGCGCTGTGATCGCCCGCTCGGCCGTCGAGGGCAACATCTCGGTTGAGCTGCTCTGGCGGCGCGATGGTTCCACGGACATCCGCGAGCCATGACCGCTGCCGATGAGGTGTGGCGATTGGAGGTGATCGGTGAGGCCACGGGATGTGGCTTCGCTGTCACGCCGACCCGCGCACTCACCTGCGCCCACCTCATCGGGCGCGGGCAGCGGCATTGTCGGGTCGCCTCGCTGCCCGGCACCCGTGCGGTAGCCGTCCCCAGCGCGTACGACAAGCACGTCAACCCAATTCCGGACATCGCCACGATCGACATTGCCGGTCACCCGGCGGACGCCGTCGCGCCAATGGGACCGGCAAATCGGCCCACCGCGGGAACGGTCCTCGATCTCTTTGGGCTCCCCGACCGCGGCCGGGAAGGGCGTCGAAGTCAAGCGCGGGTGTCAGGCCCGAGCCGCACCGGCGAGTGGATCCAGATCGACGCCGTCCATGGCCACACGGCATGGGTCGAGCCCGGCTTCAGCGGCGGTGCCGCTACGGACGTGGGCACGGGACTCGTGGTCGGCATGGTCGTCAGCGCGGACAGGTCGCTCTCGGAGCGATCGGCCTGGGTCATTCCAAACGACACCATCGCCGCGAGCGCGCCATGGCTCGCCGCGGTGCTCGCCGATCCACTCTCGGGAGACCCCGACTTCGTTGCCGTGCTGCGGTCCCTCAATTCCCGGCGCTACACCGCGGCTCGCGATCGGCTTCCCGATCTGCACAGCAGGCACCGCCGCAGCTCGGATCTGTACTACTACTGGGCGATCGTGCTGCTACAAGGCGTCCGCCCGGCGAACCACTCCGGCGAGGTCATCGACGGCATCGAGCGGTTGCTGGGCGAAGCATGCCGCCTCGACTCCGGCTCGGCGCACGCGCAGGCGCTCCTGGCGCTGGTCCGGGAGGACTACTACGGCCTGCGCAGTCTGCCGGTGTCAGGTCGCGGTGGCCACCACGAGCTGACCGCAAGCCACGTGTCGACCGGCCACGCGATCGAAATCGTCAGCCACGTCCCGGCGACGGAGTGTCTGACCTGGCGCAGTCTCTATCGGCGATCCATGGGATGAGATGGCATGACGCAGAACCACAGTAGGCAAGAGCTGGTACACAAATACTTCAACCTGGTGCCGCAGAAACCCTCGTACGTCGGGGCCCTGATCGCGCTCGGCGGCGGCGGCCTTCTCCTTGTCGTCGGCGTCCTGTCGCTCATCGGTGCCTCCGCCGACAGTGGCCTGGCAGGCTTGGCATGCCTCGGCTGCCTGGGCTTCCTCGGCGGTGGTGCGGCCGTCATCTTCGGCGGGATCAAACTCGCCGGGACGTACTCGGCCTACAATTCCGGAATCGCCGCGGCCTTTCCTCGCGCCTCCGACAGTCAAATGGACGGCTGGCTGCAGGAGGGTGAGAACTACGCAGCGGACGCCGGCCGTCGGCGATTGAACCGCCACCCGGGCGAAGTCACCCTCAAGTGGGGTGAGGACCTCCTGGTTTTCCACGGCTTCCCGCCGGATGTCCCATACCAGATCGCTCGCGGTGCTGACGGCGTCCTGCGCGCCTCGCTCTACAAGATCCTGGTCGTCTACCTGTCGAACTATCGGCTTCTGACCTACGAGGCCACCCTCGACATGCGCACCGGCGCGACGGTCAGCGACGCCACGAAGGAATACCACCTGCAGAGCGTGGACGGGCTGGAGACTGCCAGTGACCGGGTGAACTTCTTCCTCCCGCCTGGAAACCAGGCGGCGCCGCCCCCCGGCCAACCGATGCCGCAGACACCGACGGCGATCCCGATCGCCACCGCCAGCGGGAGCATCGTGCACGTGACCGGCAGGCAGACCCTACGGCTCATGGTCGCAGGACGGCCGGCCATCGAGCTGGTGATGGGTATCTCCGCCACAGACCAACTCCACATCGAGGGCGTCTCGGGCTCGACCACGGAGGGCATGATCCATACCCTTCGGGAATACCTACGCCGCCACAACGGTGGCATGTCAGGGCAGACGAGCGTACCCAGCAGCCTCCCTCCGCTACCGCCGCTCGGCCCGGAGTGACGAGCGCCGGCGGTGGCTGGCGTTCGGTGCAAGCGGGCAGGCCCGCAGGCTGAGGACGCTAGCGCCGTGACCACCAACGTTGGTCTTCGTCCGGGTCGGCAGTGAGGGCGGTGTTGAGCACCGCGTTACGGAGCAACTCGCGCTTTTCTCGGCGACTCCCGTTCACTGGGCCTGCCTGTGGTGGTTCCGCTCCGCATGTCGGCGGCGGCGAGTGCGATGGTGGAGGTGACGGCGAGGGCGGCGACGATGCGCCACCGGTGGTGCCCGCTGACAACAGGGTCGGCGGGCACCGTGATGGTGGTGTGCATCAGCTGGCGCAGCAGCCGCCGGTCTGCGTCTCGGCGGGTGCGGCATCGAGGCTGACCAGGCTCAAGGGTGCGGCGAGCAGCCCGCCGGAGATGCCGGTGGCCAGGCCCCGTCCGGAGTTCTGGGCGGCCGGTGCCGGCCCGCAGCAGCCGTCGGTGTCGGCGGACTCGTCCGGGCTGCTGTTGCACACCCCGGTCTCTGGGAGGTCGAGTTGGACGTCGCGGGCGGCGGCCCAGTCGCCGGCAAGGGCGGCGACGACGGAGCGGACCTGCTCGTAGCCGGTGGCCATCAGGAACGTCGGCGCCCGCCCGTAGGACTTCATGCCGACGGCGTAGTACCCCGACTCGGGGTGGGTGAGCTCGTCCACGCCGTGCGGGGGCACGGTGCCGCAGGAGTGCTCGTTGGGGTCGATCAGCGGGGCCAGGGCGCGGGTGGCGCCCATGACCGGGTCAAGGTCGAGGCGTAGTTCGGCGGCGATGGAGTGGTCGGGGCGGAAGCCGGTGGCCGCGACGATGCGGTCCACTGTGGTCTGCTCTTCGCCGCCGTCGGCGTGACGCACGACCACGCTGACCCGACCGTCGGTGGGGGTGAGGGCGTGCACGGCGAACCCGGTGAGCAGGCGGATCCGGCCGGCGTCGACGTGCGCGCGTAGCCGGGAGCCGAGCGCGCCGCGTGCGGGCAGCGCGTCGGCGTCGCCGCCGCCGTAGGTGCGCGCCGGTGAGGCGGTGCGGATCGCCCAGGTCACCTCGGTGCCTGGCGTGGATTCGGCCAACTCGGCCAGGGACAGCAGCGTGTTCGCGGCAGAGTGGCCGGCCCCGACGACGAGGGTGTGCCGGCCGGCGAACCGGTCCCGGTCGGTCCCGAGGACGTCGGGCAGCGCGTGCTCCAGATACCCGGCGACGTCGCGCTCACCTCGAGCGGGCAGTCCGGAGGAGCCGAGGACGTTCGGGTTGCTCCAGGTGCCGGAGGCGTCCATGACCGCGCGGGCGAGCACCTCCTGGCCGTCGGCGAGGCGAACGAGGAACGGCGTGCTGTCGCGGCCGGCGGTGCGCAGGCGGTCGAGGCCGAGGCGGCTGATCGCCTCGACGCGGGCGCCGTAGCGCAGGTGCGGCTTGAGCTGCGGCACCTCCGCCAGGGGTTGGAGGTAGTCGTCGGCCAACTCGGCGCCGGTGGGCAGGGCCTCCAGGTCGGGGGCGACCCAACCGGCGTCGTCGAGCAGGCGGCGGGCGGCGGGGTCGATGTTGTAGCGCCACGGGGAGAAGACCCGCACGTGTCCCCACTGCCGCACCGCGGCGGCGGGGGTGTCGCCGGCCTCCAGGACGAGGAACGGTAGGTCACGCTCGTTCAGGTGCGCAGCGGCGGCCAGGCCGACCGGGCCGGCGCCGATCACCGCGACGGGCAGGTCATCCAGGGCGTTCATCAGGTATCTCCTCTGTGTCGAGAGTTGTCGAATCAAGCAGGTGGACGGCGGCGGTGCGGCGGGGTGGAGGGTTGGTCAGGTGATGACTGGGCTGCGGCGTTCCAGCAGGATCACGTCGCGCCACCGCCCGTGGTGGCGGGCGACGCGCTCGCGTACGCCGATGACCCGGAAACCGGCGCGCTCGTGCAGGCGGAGGCTGGCGGTGTTCTCGCCGAAGACACCGGACTGGATGGTCCAGACGCCGGCGGCTTCGGTGGAGGCGATCAGGGCGTCGAGCAGGAGGCGGGCGACGCCGCGGCCTCGGGCGGCGGGGTCGACGTAGACGGAGTGCTCGACCACGCCGGCGTAGACCGCGCGGGCGGAGGTGGGTGAGACGGCGATCCAGCCGATCACCATGCTGTCGTCGCCGACAGCGACGAGGCGGTGCGCGGGCAGTTTGCCTGCGTCAAACTCTGCCCAGGTCGGCGCCGTGGTCTCGAAGCTGGCGTCGCCGCCGTCGAGACCCGCTTGGTAGATCGCGAGCACCCGTGCGGCGTCGCCGGCCGTCATGGGGCGAACGGTGATCTCGGCCATCAGCAGGCTCCGTTCGGGTGGGGGGCGGGTCGGCCCATGACGACGTCGGCGGCGGAGGGGAAGCAGTCGACGCAGGCGTCGTTGATCCGGTAGTGCCGGGCGGTGCCGACCGCCTCGACGAGGACGAACCGCACCTCGGTAAGGATCTTCAGGTGCTGCGAGACGGTGGACTGGGCCAGGCCGATCGCGGCGACGATCTCGCCGACGCTCATCGGCCGGGCGTGGCGGGCGAGGTACTCGACGATCTGGACCCGGGTCGGGTCCGCGAGGGCCCGGAACCACGACGCGTACTGCTGCGCGGTGCTCCGGTCGAGCAACTCGTCCACACCCCACCCCTTCTATCGTTTATCGCCGATTGGCGATGGAAGTGTACCGGGCACGAAAGCGGCGAGGCCGACGGTCGCGACAACGAGGCGGGCGATCGCCTTCAGGGTTTGCGGGTCGACGCGGTCCGGGGTGTCCGCTTCGGCGGCCTGCTGGCTGCCGCAGCACGGTCCCGTCGTCGGCGACTGCCCGGCGGGCGGGAGGATCGAGCCGACCGCCTGCGCGGGGCTGCCGCAGCAGGAACCGGAGCCGGTCACGGTCAGGGCGGCGCCCGGATCACCGGCGAATCCGCCCGCCGTCGCGGGGCCGGTCTGGGTGTTCTAGCTCATCACACAACCTTTCGATCAGGGGGCTACCGGACGCCGATCAGGGCGTAGGCGGTGTCACGGACCTGGTCGTAGCGCCGCTGCGCCCGCTGTGCCGAGGTGGACACCCGAGCGCAGGAGTCACAGAACCGCGCTCCCGCTCGGGCCTGCGCTGAACGCCGTGCCGCGCCGAACATGACGACCCCTTCCCACGACGTCTGTCTTGACGTTCGTCGAATCAGAGAGTTGCACGCTGCTTAGACACCTGTCAACCTAGAGGCATGTCAAAGCAAGCCGGGTCGCTTCCCGTCATCGACCTCACCGCCGACACGCCGTGCTGCCCGCCGCTGGCGCAGAGCCGGGTGCCGGCGCAGACCGCCGCGGTGCTCGCGCCGGCGTTCAAGGCGCTCGGCGATCCGGTGCGGTTGCAGCTGATGTCGATGATCGCCTCGGCGAAGGGCGGGGAGGCGTGCGTCTGCGACCTGACCCCGGCGTTCGACCTGACCGGGCCGACGATCTCGCACCACCTCAAGACGCTGCGGGAGGCCGGCCTCGTCGATGCCGAACGCCGCGGCACCTGGGTGTACTACCGGGCCCGGCCGGCCATCCTGCGCCAGCTCGCCGGACTGCTCAGCGTCGAACCGGCCGCCGTGGTCTGAGGCCTGGGCGGCGACCCGGGCCGGCCAGGGCGGTGGCGACGTGGGCGGACTACCCCGCGCCCGCCACCCAACCGTCATTTGACACCCCCGCGTCGCCCACCCGGCATGACAGACGCGACCGAGAACCGACGGGAGTGCCAGTGAGCACCCGAACCACCCCTGACACCGACCCGGGCGAGAGCGCCGTCGTCGGCCGCCTGTCCCGACTCGACCAGTTCCTGCCGGTCTGGATCGGGCTGGCGATGGTCGCCGGCCTTCTCCTCGGTCGCCTGATCCCCGGGCTGAACAGCGCGCTGGACGCGGTGCAGATCGACGGGATCTCGCTACCGATCGCGGTCGGCTTGCTGATCATGATGTACCCGGTGTTGGCGAAGGTCCGCTACGACCGGCTCGACACCGTCACCGGCGACCGCCGGCTGTTGATCTCTTCGCTGGTCCTCAACTGGGTCGTCGGCCCCGCGGTGATGTTCGCCCTGGCCTGGATCTTCCTGGCCGACCAGCCCGCCTACCGCACCGGTCTGATCATCGTCGGTCTGGCCCGCTGCATCGCCATGGTCATCATCTGGAACGACCTCGCCTGCGGCGACCGTGAGGCCGCGGCGGTGCTGGTCGCGCTCAACTCCGTTTTCCAGGTTGTCGCCTTCGGTCTGCTCGGCTGGTTCTACCTCTCCGTGCTCCCCCAATGGCTGGGGCTGTCCGGGGCCGAGCTGAACGTGTCAGCGTGGGACATCGCCGGTAACGTACTCATTTTCCTCGGCATCCCGCTGGTCGCCGGCTACCTCACCCGCCGGCTCGGCGAACGCGCCAAGGGCCGCGACTGGTATGAGGCCCGCTTCCTACCCCGCATCGGCCCGGCCGCCCTCTACGGGCTGCTGTTCACGATCGTGATCCTGTTCGCGCTGCAGGGCGACGCGATCACCAGCCGGCCCCTGGACGTCGTCCGCATCGCGCTGCCCCTGCTGGTGTACTTCACCCTGATGTGGGCCGGCTCCTACGCCCTCGGCCGGGCCATCGGCCTCGGCTACGCACGCACCACCACCCTGGCGTTCACCGCCGCCGGCAACAACTTCGAACTCGCCATCGCCGTCGCGATCGGCACCTTCGGAGTCACCTCCGGCCAGGCCCTCGCCGGAGTCGTCGGCCCCCTGATCGAGGTACCCGTCCTCGTCGGACTCGTCTACGTCTCGCTCTGGGCACGCCGCCGCTACTTCACGTCCACGCCATCCGCCTAACCGGTAAGGGAACCACAGTGAGTGACAAGCCCAGCGTCCTGTTCGTCTGCGTCCACAACGCCGGCCGCTCCCAGATGGCCGCCGGCTGGTTACGCCACCTCGCCGGCGACACCGTCGAGGTCCGCTCCGCCGGCTCCGCCCCCGCCGACACCGTCAACCCCGCCGCCGTGCAGGCCATGCGCGAGGTCGGCATCGACATCACCGACCAGACCCCGAAACTGCTGGAGTACGCGACCGCGGAATCGTCCGACGTCATCGTCACCATGGGCTGCGGGGACGCCTGCCCCGTCTTCCCCGGCAAGCGCTACGAGGACTGGAAACTCGACGACCCCGCCGGCAAGGGCGTCGATGCCGTTCGCGGAATCCGCGACGAGATCCGGGCCCGGGTGCAGGCACTCCTCACCGACCTCATCCCCGTCCCCTGAGTCACACGCATCCGCCCCCATGGGGTGCGGATTGACCCGGCACGTGCACGACACCCAACGGACATAGCGCAGCGCCGCTGCGCTGATCGACGGATGGATTTCTACGGACGGCGGCGGATCTCGGCTTCCAGGCCCTCGTACGTGGCCCCCCACCGCCGACGTCCCGACCGCGCCGGCCGCTGCACCCTGCCCACCAAGATCACTCGGGATCACATTGAGGCTGTCCTCTGGCAGTCAGCCGGGGCGGTCCGCCGGACAGCGCAGGTCAACGCGGGTCACTCCCTGCCAACTCGGGTTGACCCGCAGGTCGTTACACTGACCACTCGCGCCCCCGTAGCTCAGGGGATAGAGCATCGGTTTCCTAAACCGTGTGTCGCAGGTTCGAATCCTGCCGGGGGCACCAGGTCAGAGCCTTGATCACCGATCAATCTTCGCTCTTGCGCGACTTCCGTGCCCGATGCGTGCCCGATCGTGCCCGTCCGAGGTTGTCCAGGTGAGCGGCGACCTCAGCATCTCGGGAGTCAATCGCGCGGGCGTAGTGCCGTGTGGTGACGCTCGCGTTGGCGTGTCCGAGCCGACGGGCAGCAACGAGCACACCGTGAGAGTCAGCCACCCAGCTCGCGTGGGTGGCCCGCAGGTCGTGCGGGGTCACGTCGTCGAGGCCGGCGGCGGCGATGGCCTGGACGAAGCGACGCCGGAATCCGTGGTAGCTCTGCTGCCGGTGGGCAGTGTGCTTCTGCCGACCAGGGAAGGCGAAGGTGTCGGGGTTGTCGGGCAGCGTGGCAAGGTGCTCTTCGACGAGTTGCGCGACGAATGCGGGCACCAGCAGTTCCCGCCGTTGGTGGTTCTTAGGTGTATCGATGACAGGGCCGCCAGGCAACTCGCTGACCGCATCGGCAATGACTACTCGGCCCTCTGCCGTGTCGATGTGTCGTCGGCGCAGCGGTAGCGCCTCACCGATGCGCAGCCCGCCATATGCCAACAGCAGGACTAGGACCCGGTCACCGAGTTCGCAGTTTGCGGCCAGACGGCCGACATCCTCGACGGTAAGGATGCGCGGATCCGCCTCCGGTATTCGGGGCAGCCGCACACCACGGCAGGGAGTCGATGGGATCATGCCGTTGTCGACCGCCGAGGCCATGACTTGAGCCAGCAACCGGTATGCCTGCCGCGTTTGCGAGGCGCTCAGCGTCTGCGACAGTTTCCCGACCCACTTGCTTACGGCGATGGGTCGGAGCATCGAGAGCTGGGTACGGCCGAGGTGCGGAACGATGAGGCGGTCCAGGACCGACCGGTAGGTGTGCACGGTCTTGGGCTTCCACCCTGACTCCGCCGCACTGAACCACAGTTCGGCCCACTCACCGATCGTCGTCCGGCCGGCGGACGGAGCAATCCACCGCCCCTGGGCGATGTCGGCTTCAACGATGCTCAGGAACCGTTCCGACTCTGCCTTGCTGCGGAACGTGCTCGGCGCAGGGTGGTCGAGCCCGTCAGGACCGAGGTAGCGAACCTGATAGCGCCCGGATGGCAGCTTGCGGATCCGACCGAACCGGCGCTTACGAGGGGCCATCACGCCACCTCCCCGTTACGCCAGCGAACCGAGAGCGGTTCGACGGTTGATTCGGCGATGTAAGCGTTGAGGACGCTCTCTCTGATGCGGACGTGCGTGCCGAGCTTGACGAAGGCGACTCGTCGCTCAGCGATCAGCCGGCGTGGAAATCGATCAGTAGTCCCGAGTAGCGCGGCGGCTTCCTCAACGGTCAACAGCCTGTCCATGGTCTCTCCCCTCAGCTAGTCATGCGGCGATGGGTTGCAGGTGATCGGTGGTGCCGAGTTCGTGGGCGAGTTCTTCGCGGCCGGTGGTTCGTCGCTCGCGGGCGAGGGCGGCGGCGGTGTTGGCAAGGAGTGCGTCTCCGGTGGTGTGCCAGCCGACTCCGGCGAAGGTGAGGGTGCCGAGGACGAGCGTCGTGTCGTCGTCGAGGTGGTCGACGGCGCGGAGGGTGCCGGGTTGCTCGTCGGCCTGGTGCTCGTGCTCGTGGCGCCGGTAGATGGCGCGGGTGTCGCGCAGGAGTTGGAAGGTGACGGAGTAGCGGCGGGCTTTGGTGAGGAAGTGGCCGCCGAAGCCGAGCATGTGCGCCCACCGGCGCAGCCGGGCGTAAGGGTTGGCCGTCGCTGGTTCCGCCGGTTCGGTGTCAAGGGCTGCTTGACGCTGGGCGACGCAGACGGGGCAGGCGGCGTAGCGGGTGTGGGTGCCGCAGTCGGGGCAATCCCAGCGCTTCCCGAAACCTGGTGTGGGCCGGTGGTCCCGGGGTCGCTGGGACAGCGGGACCGGGGTGCTGGTGGGTCGGCCGGTGTGCCAGCAGGCGTCGATGAGGCGGGCGGTGTGGTCGCCGTCGGGGTCGGCGTAGTCGCCGATGGAGTCGGCGTCGAGCCTGACGGAGCGGTGCCCGGTTACCTCGGTGCTTTTGGTGGCGTACTTGGCAAGGTAGCCCGCGACCATGCTGTCAGTGACCTCACCGTCTCCGGTAAGGCTGATGGGCCGGATATCGAGGCCCTTGCCCGGGTCACCCCAAGCGATCGACCAACCATCGGGCTGGTCGGGGTGGGTCGGGGTGGTGAAGGCGACCTGCTCGACGGCGGCCCGGATCGCGTCGTCGAGGTCCGCGACGGTGAATGCGGCCGGCGGTGGGATGACGGCGGTGGGGTCGTCGGGGTGGACGCCGTCGAGGCGGACCAGGGCGTGGAAGTGCACGGCCCCGCGTGCTTGGAACTCGGCCACCTTGCCGTGTGACAGCCGCACGGGTGGGACTTTGCGGATGTTGCCGGAGGCGGTGACGACGTGGACGCGGGGGATGCCCCGGCGGCGGGCGAGTTTGGCGAGCCATCGTTCCGCAGCTTGCTTGGTGCGGTGCCACAGTTCGCCCGAGAAGAGGTTCCACACGACTTGGTGGGTGTGGCCGTAGCAGTCCAGGCACAACGGCTGCCCAAGCACCTGGTCCCCGGACTCGTGCCTGGCCCAGCAGACGGCCGGTCGACCGTGGGGGCAGAGGCCGGCGGTGGGGTCGGTGGCCCGGCGGGCGTGGCACGGGTCGGGCCGGCAGTCGCAACGCTTCCGGTTACCGCAGGTGTGCCGCTTCACCGCTCGGACGTGCACGCTGCCGAACGAGGGCGCGGTGAAGGTCGCGAACACCGCTGGATGCTGGGTGACCGTGTCGGGGACGCCTTTGCCGCCGATAAGGCCGGCGCGTAGAAGTTGGTAGGCGTCGCGTTGGTAGGTATGGGCGCAGGCGGGGCAGACGGTGGCGCGGCGGTTGCCGCAGGCGGTGTAGATCGCGGCATCCGGCATGGCGTCGGTGTGCCGCTGCTCCAAGACCCGGCCGGTCCTCTGCTCGACGGTGAGAAGACTTCCTGCGAGGCGGATGGGTCGGGTGCAGCCGGCGGCGGCGCGGACGTGTTCCAGCCATCCGAAGTAGTCCGGGCGGGTGGCGCGGGTGAAGGCGGAGCCTTCGGCGGTGTAGTCGTGGACGGGGATGGTGTCGGCGTTCGAGCCCACACCCCGGGCCAGAGCGGTCCGGGGTGTGAGGTCCAGCGTCGAGGCCATCAGCCGCGTACCTCGGTGAGGTGGCGGGTGGTGATGGTGCGTTCGGTGACGATGACCCGGCAGGCGCTGCACTGGCGCTTGACCGGTTCGTGCCGACGGCACTGGATCAGGGCGGTGGTGTCACCGCAGCGGATGGTGACCGGTGCCCGGCAGGGACCACCGGGGATGACGTCGATGAGGGTTCGGCGGATGTCGAACGGGTGGACGTCGGGGTAGGCGGGGCAGGTGTGGGTGACCTGCTCGATGTCGACCAAGACGATGGTCATCGGGCACCCCGGGGAATGGTGGCGAGGAGCTTCCCGGCGACGACCGTGCTGACGTCGAGGCGGTCGGCCAGCTCGGCGGGCGTGATGGGTTGACCGGTGGCCTGTTCGTGCTGCACGGCCGCGAAGCGGGCAGTGGGCAGCAGGTGGGCGGGGACGTCGACCGGCTCCGAGGCCGGCACGGTGACGGCCGGGGTTGGCTCGGGTGCTGGGGTGATGGCGGCCGGTGGTGTCGGCTCGGTGGTGACCTGCTCGGCCACCTGGACGCGGATCGGCTGCCCCGGCTCAGAGGGGGCTGTCATGGGCTGGGCGGTGGGTCCGGGGGCGAGGACGAGTTTGACCAGGGCCATGAACGCCAACGCGGGAACGGCGGACAGGAGCCACCCGGACGGGCCGGGCTTGGCGACCGCGAGTTGTGCGGCCAGGGAGAGGCCGGCGGCGGCGATGAGCAGGACCATCGGATAGCCGATGGGAGCGCCGGTGCGGCGGCGTCGGCGAATGGTCAGGAGGGCGGCGATGGGGACGAGTTCGGAGATGATGGCGTTGGCCCAGCCGAACCATCCCGGGGTGTTGTCGGGGCTGTTGGCCATGGTCCAGTCGTGGACGTGGGTGAATGAGGCGGCCCCGGCGGAGCCGCCGACGATGATGAGGATGAGGACCAGGACCAGGCCCTCCAGACGGGTTCCAGCGGTGGGCTTCACTGCTGGTCACCCCCTGTCGGGGTGAGGGCGGTCCAGCCGCAGACGTCGCAGTTGAAGAAGCCGCAGTACTGGCAGCAGTCGCTGCGGTCGATGGTGGTCAGCGGGATGTTGTCGGCGCAGTAGTAGTCGCCGCATGGGCAGGGGAAGAGGACGGTCATCGGGGGCCTCCGTGGCAGTCGAGGCAGCAGCCGTAGCGACGGGGGATGTAGTAGGGCTTCACCTGGCCGCAGTGCCGACAAGTCCGGCGAGCGAGCAGCGCTTTCGCGATGGCCTCCCGCTGCGCGGGGGTGGCGGTGCGCTTCGCTTTGGCGAGGTCGGTGCGGTAGAGGTAGGCGACCCGCCTGTTTTTGCGGTGTCGCCAACAGATCTGGGCGACCGGGTCGTGTCCTCCGGGGCGGAGGCCGGCGGCGCGGAGTTGCCGCAGGGTGGCCAGGCCGGTGGGTGCGCAGTGGTAGGGGAAAGTGGGGAACCCGTAGCGGGTGCCGAGCGGGTCGTAGAACTCGACCCGGATGCCGGTGCTCTCGGCCAGGTTGTCCAGGTCGACGCTGCGTAGGTCGGTCATGGCTTGTCACCGCCCCAGCGCTGCTGGGCGGCTTGACGGGTAATGTTGAGGCGGGAGCCGATTTCAGCCCAGGAGTAGCCGAAGGCGCGAAGGCCGATCACGGCTTCACCGATCGCGTCGTCGATGACGGCGGACAGGGCGATGAGGTCGCGGAGAGCTTCGACGTCTCCGGTGGCGACGCGGCGACCGTGGGCGCGGATGATACGCCGAGCGAACGAGGCGAAGGCGTCGTTCTCAACGACGTCCCGACGCCGTTGCCGGGGCAGGTTGGGCGTCAAGGGCTTCTTGACGGTGTTCATCGGATCTCACCTCCGATGGTGCGGAGGGAGTCCCACTCGTTGGCAGCCGCCTCAAGAGCAGTGATGACCTGCTCGGCGGTGCGGGCCGGGTCGTCGTTCCACGAGTAGGGGGAGGTGTGCTCGTCGAGGAGGTAGCCGTCCTCGTCGATGAAGAACATGGGCGCGGTGGTGTCGAGGTAGTCGACGAACACGCCCAGGACGGCGAGGTAGTCGGCGAGGGCGTCGGGGTCGAGCTGGGAGAAGTGCTCGACGGTGTGTCCGGCGCAGGCGATGCCGATGGCCCCGGCGGCGCAGGCCGGCGGGGTGAGCGTGTTGGGGTTCTTGGCGTAGTAGGTGCCCTGGTGCCAGCCGTGCCGGCGTAGGTAGAGGGCAGCCATCCGCAGCAGGTCAGCAGGTGTGACCTGAACGGTGGTGGGTGGGTTTTGGGTAGCCTTCATGGCAACCACGTCCTTTCGGGGCGTTGGTGGAGGTCGGCAGGACCAGCGGTTGCTGGCAGGCGTTGACTGGTCCTGTCGACCGGCTATCGGGCGCGCAGCCGCAGGTAGCGGCGGTGCCGGTTGTCGTCACCCGGCATCTGCGTCGGTGCGGAGAGGTAGACCAGTCGCCCACTGCGGGCGACGGCCTGGACCAGAGCGGCGATGTCCTCAGGACTGCCGGTGACCCACAGTTCGGTGAACTGGGCGGCCCGCTGGTTGTTGGCGCGGGCATAGGCGCGTTCGCGGGTGGTCATGCCGCCATCTCCCACTCGGTGGGGTTGACCGCCGGGGTGCTAGTGCCGCTGGGGCGGCGGGTCCAGGCCGCGTAGTCGGCGATGTTGTAGATGTCGGTGTCGGTGAGGTAGGCCGCTTTGATGCGGCGGGGAACGCCGCCTTCGGCCAGGAGGTAGGCCGCGCCCTGGTTGGTGGGTGAGATGTCGGAGGCGGTGTAGCCCTGCTCGGCCCAGCCCTGACCGAGGATGATGTTCGAGCTGTTCAGCGAGGTGCACCGGAACGCGGCCCGGTAGCCGAACAGGTCCCGCAAGCTGGCGGGGATGATGTCCCACGAGGGGCGCTGAGTCGCGGCGACGACGGGCATGCCGCAGGCGCGGCCGAGGGAGACGAGCCCTCGCAGGAGGGTGGAGAACTCTTCCTGCTGTGCCTTGGTGCCGAGGACGGTGGAGAACATGGCGAGTTCGTCGATGATGGTGACGATGACGGACATGCCATCGCCGTCGGCGAGCTTGCGGCGCCGGTTGGCCAGGAGCCAGGCGTAGCGGTTGGTGGCGACGACCAGGAGGCGACGCAGCACCTCAATGGCTTGGTCGATGTCGGGGCCGATGAACGCGTCGGCGAGGTCGCGCCAGGGGCCGAGTTCGACGAGTTTGGCGTCGAAGAGCACGAGGCGGGTGTTGTCGCACAGGGCGGCGTGGCCGCAGATGTTGTTGATGAGGCCGGACTTACCGCCGCCGGGTTCGCCTGCGGTGAGCAGGTTGCGGTAGATGACGTCCAGGTAGACGGGTTGGCCGAACTCGTCGATCCCGATGAAGATCGGGTCGAACATCGACAGGCCAGGACCCACCGGAACCGCAGCGGCGGTGGTGGGAATCGTGGTGGTCATGAGGTGCCCTCCTGGGCGTTGTGGGCGCGAGAAGCCACACGAACGAGCCGCCGTGGCTCCTCGCGTCCGGGTTGGGTTGGGTCAGATCCAGTCGGAGACGTCGTCCGCTTCGGGCGACGCGGAAGAAGCCGCGGGCTTGCTGCCGTTGGCCGTCGTTGCGACCGGCTTCTTGCTGTCGGGATTGCCCTGGGCGGGGATCCTGATCGTCGGAGCCTCGACGTCCGGCAGGTCCAGCGCGGTGGGGACCGTCAACGGCGATGCCGAGACCGGTGCCGCAGGGTCGATCACGTCGACCAGCGGAGAACCGACGTGAGCGGTCAGCACCTCACGGCGCTTGATGTCGAACCGCAAGTAGGCGGCGTTGTTCTCCGAAGCGCGCTCGATGAGCACGGTGGAGGCGTGGCAGGTGACCGCGATCTTGTCGAGGCGGCCTTCCAAGTCCTTCTCGGACAGGCCGGGGCGCAGGTAGACCCAGACTCGTTCGCCGACCGGGGTGGGCTTAGCCCAGAGGATCAGCGGGAGGCTGCCGGACTGGTTGGCGATGATGAACTGCGCGAAGCACACGCGTAGCCGGTGCCGGACGATCAGGCACCAGGTCCAGGCTTTGACCTGGCGGCGGACCGGGCGGATGGCGGCGGGGACGCCGACGAGCAGGGCGACCACGGGCAGGGTCACCAGGGTTGGGGTGTGGTTGGCGAGCTGCACCCAGGCGGTGAGCAGCAGGGCACCGAGGATGGTTTCCGGGGTCCACCACCACAGCAGCCGGATTACCGGCCAGATCCGGACGAGCAGCCAGACGAGGCCACCGGTCGGGACGCCGATCAGGGCGCCGATGAAGACGGCGAGGATCGGGTGGATGGAGGAAGCGGCCACCACGGCCGAGAGGAGGCCGACGATGACCGCCGTGAGGATGAACGCCATGCGGGCGTTACGCGCGGAGGAACGGTGGACCTTGGCCTCGATGACCGTCACCGTTCCGGTTGACCTGCCACCGAAGCGGCGAGGGCTAGACTTGGACATGACACGTCCTCCCAAGAGACTGGGTTGGATGGGTTGGAGAGAGCGGGGTCGGCAGGTTGCGAGCCAGTACCGGCCCCGCGCTCGTTTCCTAGAGCTGACCGAGGTCAGCGGTCGCGCAGCTTGTTGCCCAGCAGGCCGAAGCGGATGCGGTCGTCCTCGTCGAGGACGGTTGGGGTGCGCCCAGCGGCGCGCTCCTCGCGGAGCTGCTTGTCCAGGTGCTTCGGGTCGACCTTGACCTCACGGACACGACCGGTGGTGTCCTCGCTGAACAGGTACTTCTTGCCCATGGCAGGGATCTCCCTTGCTCAGAGTGAGGGGTTCAGAGGCAGGCGATGAGCAGCGCGGACGCCCAGAGGCACGCCGCGTGTAGGGACTGATCGGCCAGGTACATCCCGCAGATCGGGGTCTGACGGTCGGCGAAGTCGCCGCTTCCCGTGTGAGTGAGCAGCCAGCGCACCGGCCACCGCCGGTCAAGAAACGCGTGCGAGACGGCGGAGAAGCCGAGCCCAGCGGCAAGCCCGAGGGCGGTGACGGGCAGGTCCAGGGCGGCGATGGTGATGGCGAGCATGACCACCACCACGAGGTGATAGGCCATCACGTGGCCCAACAGGTGACGCCAGCCGTCCCAACCAGGGGCGGCCTTGTGTGCGGCCTGCTTGTCGGACTGGCCAAGAACGTGATCGGCCAGCTGGTGGCCGGCGTAGAGGGTCGCCGCGACAACGGCGAACACGATGGCGGAAACGAGCATGAGACAACCACTCCCTATGACGAGGGCAGACAGGTTGGAAAGGCAGACGGGGTCGGCAGGTATGCGAGCCAGTACCGACCCCGTGCCTTGTGGGATGTGACCACCTGACGTGATCACCGGCCGGAAACGTGCGAACCAGAACCGCTTCCGGACGAATCAGAGATGGATCAGCGGACCATCGGGCCGCTTTCGTGCGTCAGACACCAGGGCTCACACAGTGCGGTGAGCGAGGGACCTACTTAGCCGCCGAGTTACCAGCCTTCGGCTTCAGCGTGATCGCACGGAACGCGACGCCGTTACGCCCGTTGGTCGCCCACGGAATAGCCTCCAACTGCTCGACAGCGACGAGCTGTCCCACCGTCACGCCCGGCTTCTCACCCGCCGTGGTGATGGTGATGATCTCGCCGCCAGTCTCGTCGAGCACGAAGACCTGGGTCGACCACATGAGCCGGCCAGTGTTCTTCTCCGACCGCTGGTTGCCGTTCTGGTCGTTCTTCGGCTCCGGGTCCTTCGTCACCTGGACCTGCTTGCTCTGGGTGTCCACGTACAGCTTCACAACAAACCTCCTGGGTCTAGGCGCATCCTTTGTTGGACGACTGCCTTGCAATCAAAGTACCAACTCAGTTGGTACTGCGCCAGACTCTCGCCGGATTCTTTCCGGTGTCTCGCTGACACCAATAACGATGACCTTGAGTGCGTTGGAACGACAGGTGTCACTACGGTGACAGGTCAAAGTCCCCTCGCCATGTCCCCCTGTGTCGGGCGATACTGGCTGTATGGCTGACGTTGCTGCTGACCTCGATCGACCAGCCTGGGCATCGCGGCTCAGGGCCGAGCGCACCGCTCGGGGCTGGTCGCAGGGCGAGGCTGTGCGCGCCATGAGAGTGCATGCCAGCGAGCAGTTGCCGGCGGACAGCACGCTCCTGCGGAACTGGAAAAGGTGGGAGGCCGGCAGCTCGGAGCCCGACAGCTTTTACAGGTCGTTGATCGCGAAAACGTTCGGGACTGTCACGGCGGCCTTCTTTCCGCCGCCCGTTCGGCATGACGCCGATGTTGAACTAATCGCCGGCACGGGCATGGAAACCGTGGAAATCCTTGCTCGCCTGCGGACCTCTGACGTATCGAACGCAACGTTGGAAGCCCTGCGCATCACCGCCGACCGGCTTTGCAGCGAGTATCCGTACATGTCGTCCGATCAGCTTCGTGTCGAGGGGCGAGCCTGGTTGCGTCGGATCACTGCGCTGATGGACCGCCGGCTTACCCTCGCTCAGCACCAGGAGGTGCTAACCCTTGCGGGATGGGTCGCGTTGCTCGTTGGCTGCGTCGAGTACGACATGGGGCTACGCCGCATCGCTGAGGGAACGCGCAAGGCGGCATTGACGCTCGGCGAGGAAGCTGGAAACACTGCTGTCTCAGGATGGGCTTATGAGATGCGAGCCTGGTACGCGCTGACACAGGGCGACTACCGAGGTGTCATCGCGGCGGCGGAGGCTGGCGAGTCGATCGCGGCCAACAGCAGTGCCGCCGTGCAGCTTGCTGGCCAGCGCGCCAAGGCGTGGGCTCGACTCGGCGATAGGCGGCAAGTCGAAATGGCGCTAGACAAGGGCCGGACGCTGCTTGAATCGCTGCCGTATCCCGAGAACACGGATCACCACTTCGTCGTGGATCCCGCAAAGTTCGACTTCTACGCCATGGACTGCTACCGGCTGGCAGGTGAGGATCGCCTAGCGGAGATGTACGCCGCCGAGGTCATCCGCTCGTCGATGGACCCGGATGGCACCGAGCGTAAGCCGATGCGGATCGCAGAGGCGCGGGTCACGCTCGGGGTAGTCGCTGCCCGGTCAGGGGACCTTGAGTTGGCGGTCGCTCACGGGCGTCGGGCGTTGGACGGCGACCGCAAGTCGCTGCCGTCTCTCTTGATGTGCTCCCGGGAGTTGGCGACGCTAATGCGCGAGCGGTACCCGAACGAGCCGGAGGCCCTGTCGTACTTGGACGAGGTGCGGACCCTCAGCCCGAGCTGACTTCGGGTTCGCTCTCGCTTTTGCTGACCTGACTGGGGCGACCACCGACTCCGGGACGCGGTCGGCTCTCGTGCCAGGACACAACGCGGGTAGGGCGCCACATGTGGGTTCGACCGACTGTCGCATCGGGCTCGGGCATCTGGCCCCGCTTCCGGTAGTTGGACACGGTTGCCACCTTGACCCCGAGGTACGCGGCCACGTCGGAGGTCGTCCACCACTCCGCGGTTGTATCTGGGCCAGCTCCCACGCCCTTCATTCTGACATTCCTTGCTCCTGGGCTGCCTCTCACTTCCGCCTGTCGAACATGTGTACGATCTTCACGTGACGAAGGAGCTGGTCACGCGTTGGTGGAACGGCGTGTGGGGACGACTGACCCGACGTGACGTGTGGCTTGCTAGGGAGGTGCGTTGGCACGTCATCGCCAGGGCTGGCGACTCCGAGACGGGCAGGGTGCTCCGATGGGAGTTCGACACGGAGGACGAGGCACGTCGGATGGTGCGGCGTCTCGTCCAGGCTGACGGGAGTCCCTGGCGTGAGCACTCGCGTGACGCAGCCACGCAACCGCCGGAGTGAGGCCAGCGGCCGGACTGCCGGCGAAGTGGTTCAAAGTTTCTGTACGTCTTCAAGGCGGCCCTGAACGGGCCGCACGCGCCGCCGCCTGGGCGCGCGTCCCGTCGCTCCGCTGGCGCTCCGACTCCGGCCACGCAACACGCCCGGCGGCTGGCGCGGAAGCGGGAAGCCCAAGGGGCCGCCGCAGAACGACAGGCCGTTGACGAGTGAGGTGGTGGGCCGGCAGCCGGCCGGGCCGCGCGGCCACGAGCCCGCGCGGCGTAGGGGAGCGCACGCCGGCCGCGTCGGCGAGCTGGCGGCGGTCGCTGGGTTGCGGTTCGCTGCGCCTCCGGCGGGGGCGCTCGGGCTCCGAGATGGTTGCAACCCCGTCGGCGCATTGCGGTCCGTGGGTGGTTGCGCAGGCCGTCCCGCCTGCCGACGACCCGGGCAAGCCGAGCAGACCACCGCCCGACCCGCCAGCGTCCGAACTTGCGTCAAGGCCGTCTTGACGTGGCGGGCCGGGCGGCGGCCCGCTCCCCAGGAGGGCGGGTCGACGGCAGACGGGATGGCAACACCGCTCGGGGCTGCTGCCGCCGGCTAGAGCAGGGTGGCAGCGCTGTGGAACGTGCGGCAGTCCTGGTGGGCGGCGAAGCGCCGTCGACTAGGGGCGTGGCAGCACTGAGCAGGCAACGACAACCATTGAGTCTCAGTCAACGTTTTTGGCGGCTAATGGCGATCGGGCAGAGGGCATGGCTGTTGACGTGGACGAGGAGACTGATTGGGCACCAGGGAATACGTGTTGTGGGGCTTCATTTCACATATCTGTCTGTATTCGATTCGATCAGCGCGATACCGCTGGACGCCCCTGGCGTCTGCCCAGTATATGAGTAGTTCATTCTCGCTCTCCTGCAAAACATATCCTGCGCTGATCGGTGACTGACCTTTTATCGCAATTACCTCCGGAGGGAGCCACATGCCGTTAAGGAGCGCCATCTGAGTCAGGAGGAGGGCGACTACTGCCGCCAGAGGTACGTCTCTCAACAACTCTCTGGCCATACCCCTTGCGTGTCTGTCGGCCGCACTTGACAAGATCTCCCGAATCGCGCCCCCCTGATTCATCATGAATTGTGGCACGATTATGACGAAGGTCAGGCCACTTGCGACGGCAATCGAGATAATGATCCAATCAAGGACCCCGTGCGGAATAAACATGACGTCGACTATAATGAACGACATCCAGAATGAGAATGTTCGACGATCTCTCCTCACGTTAGCCAACAGGCCGGCGCGAACCATAAGAAAAAAGGCGTGAACGGCGAAAGCTACGGGGAGAAAAACCGGAAGTGCAGTTACGTAACTGGTGATGAGGATGGCAGGAACGTTCAGGGTTGTGACGAGTGTTTTGAATACAGTGACGTTCCCATTGGAGGCGGCAAGGAGGGACAATCCTGCAAGAGTTACTGGGAGGAGGGTGAGAAGGCCCGCCAACCACCCCTCACCGCCGAGCCTGCCAAACGTAGGCGCGTTCGTTGCCTCAGTCTCCGCGCTTCCCACACGCTCAAAACGCCTCGGAGGTGGCCGGTGGACCGGGTCACTGGCGGGGCGGTGGTGGGGAATCATGCCCAAGATTGTGGACGCAGATTGCAACAACGGCTGCCCTGCGGCCGTGGGTAGTGGGTGGACTGTCGTCCACCTGACAGAAGGTCGGCCCTCTGGAAGGTGCCTCGGATCTGCGTAGTGGATCATAATAACCCAACGACATCGACTGCTTGCTATACGTCGAACTGGTAGCAGGGAAGCCAAGTGGGGACACGTGGGTTTCTTCGACGGCAGGAAACCGGCAGCGATCTTGAACATCGCCCGACTATGGGTGGGGCGGTGCGTGACCGTCGGGTATCCGACGCGGCAGAGGGCTCGGGTAGAGGGCAGGGGCGTCGACTGACAGTGTGTGCAAATGGGTTTCATGGACAAGCTGCTTCGGAAGACCGTCCGGCCGAACGATGGGAGCCAAGAAGCCCCGCAGCGCGCAACACCGGTCGATGCCGTAGCGAGCCAGGCGGGAGAGCGCGACGGCCTGCCGGACAGGTGGTATGTGCCGCAGGACGGCAACTCTGATCGATTCATCGGTGCGACGGGTCTACCGACGCTGCGCCTGATTCCTTACCGGGACACGGGCGGTGAGCAGGTCTTGCGGCTCTGCGAGGACGGTACTGGCCTTCTCGTCGGGCCGACGGATCACCGACTTGCCCGTGCAGGTATGTACGTTTCCCAGCTTCGCGGCGAGGCTCACCACCAGGCCGAGTGCCGGGCTGGCAACTTCTACCCCGGCGAGCCGGTGCGGCTCGTTCGCGAGCCGGAAAACCCCTACGATCGAAACGCGGTGGCAGTGTACGACGCCACGGGGAAGCACATGGCCGCGTACGTCAACAAGCAGAAGGCGCGAACGCTGGCGAAGCTGATTGACTCGGGTGCCGAAATCGAGGCCATCTCAATCCGGGGAACCCGTTCCGGCTTGGCATGCGATCAGGTCGCCATCCTGGCAGCGAGCTCCGAGGTGCTGCGGCACGTGCTGAGTCCTCGTCCGACAGACGCGCCCCATCCCGCGCACGAGCGGTGACCGACAACCAGGCTGAGTGACTAAATCGGTGACGATCACGGCGTACACACGTGGACGGCGGCGGACGATGAAGGACGCGGATGCCAGCCCAGGGCGTGGTTAGGGCAGGTCGACGAGTCCTGATCGTTGCCTGGGGTCAAGGGGTCACCGGTTGACATCCATAGGGCCATCGGGATGGCATCGGCCGATAGGGGTTAGGCACCGTACGTTGGCTGCGGCCGTTCATACGTCGTGGGTGACTCGATCGCTTCAAGAACCTCTGTTGCGGCATAGTAGAGCCTACCGCCACGCCCTTGTGCTCCCATGAATTGAAGCCATCCGTACTCCACCGCTCTTTCCAAAAGATTCCGCGCCCCTTGCGGGGTTCCTCCGACGGCGCTTTGTACGCGTTTCGCAGTCATGAAGGGATTCTGAAACATCAGCGGAATCAGCATGTTGACTCGCGATCGGTCGTCACCCGCCTGCTTGTAGTATTTCTCACGAAGTTCTACGAGTTGAGCTGCTCGTGCGACGGCGTCTTCCGACTGCTCTTTAACCGCTCGGCAGAAGAACTGGATCCAACTTTGGATGGCGCCCGTCTCACGCACTGCCTGCAGGTGGTCATAGTACTCACGTCGGTGGGTTTCAAGGTAGCCCGAAAGGTAGAGGAGAGGCGAAGTGAGTCGCTGCTCGGCGATCATCTGAAGCACGATCAAGAGGCGGCCTATACGGCCGTTGCCATCCAAGAACGGGTGGATCGTTTCGAACTGATAGTGCATGAGTGCGCTACGTACAAGCAATGGGAGTCGGCTACGTTCGTTAACGAACCGCTCCCAGTCCGTGAGGAGTTCGGGCAGGTGGTCATGCAAGGGTGGCACAAAGATCGCGTTGTTTGGAGTTGATCCGCCGATCCAGACGGGAGAATGCCGAATCTCTCCGGGCAGCCGCTCTTCCCCGCGAACTCCTTCCATCAGAATCTCGTGCACCGCCTTGATGAGTCTGACGGAGAGAGGGAGTTCCTTGATTAGCTGGAGCCCGGCTCGGGTTGCTGAAAGGTAGCGTCCGACTTCTGCAATGTCGTCGGTTTTCTCAGAAACGTCTTCGGCTGCCTTCAAAACATCTGACAGCGACGCTTTGGTTCCTTCAATACGTGAGCTAGCGATCGCTTCACGTGTTAGGAAGGGACCCACCAAAAGTTCAGGCTGCGGAATGAGGCGTCCGAGGCCCTGTAGGTGGCCTAGAGCATTGTCGGCCTCCGACAGTAGCAACACAGTGTCTGTCTCGAAGGTAAGATCACGTGGGATCATTTCGGGTCGATAGTAGGTGAAAGCCCACTTATCGCCAGGACGTCGCGTTGGGTAGCCAAACAACGTCTTCTGGTAGTTTGCCGCCTCCATGCCGGCACTATAGCAACGAAAGCCCCCGGATCCTTGGCATAGATGCCGTCATGCCAAGCGTGTCGGCGGTCGCGTTGGCAGGAGGGTGTGGTAGGCCAAGTTTCGTTGGCATGTAGGGCGTCTTGCCAAGCGTTCACGCGGTTGTCTTGGCAGGAGGGTGTGGTAGGCCAAGTGTCGTTGGCATGTAGAGCGTCTTGCCAAGCGTTCATGCGGTCGTGTTGGCAGAAGCTAGTGAGAAGCCAAGCATCGTTGGGGTTATGTGAGTCCTGCCCGCCTGGCTGGCACCCGGGAGTACTGCCCACCGCTAGGAGCAAGCTTGGCGGACTGCATCTGATCCGGCGCTGTCAGCTGTGCCGCGCACAGGGTTTGTTGCGACCTCGCACCAACGCTCAAGCTGCCAAGGATCGCTAGGGCTGCCGGCTGCGAGGCCATCGCCGCGGCCCCCTTGCGGTCGGCTGACTAGACTCGTTCGGCGTCTTGGCGACGTCATGCCGCTTCCAGCCGGGTGGTAGCGCCTCGTCGATGCCGAGGTCATAGCGCACGCAGTCGACGAAGATTGAGAAGGCAGAAGAGAGGTGCGGCCCGTTGCTCATCGCAGCGGTGGAGTAGGTCACCCCGGCCTCGTATACAGGCAGGGGCGCAAGAAGCTCGATGATGGCTAGCACCTCGTCAACCTCTGAGGCGGCGTCCGTCGATCTCTCTTCCGGGGTCATGTCGCCCCTCCGCCCCTGGGGCAGCTCTAAAGTACTCACGAAGTTGGCCTCGCCCGACTCCGGTTCAAGGTCGGTCGGCCAAGGCTGCAAGTCGCTGTACGAAGCGGCGAGCTGATCCACAGCGGCGAAGAGACGTACATATGATGCTCGTTTGTCGTCGAACAGCTTCATAGTCTGTTCGTGACGGACCTGGTGCTGACGTACCGACCAGGTCTCCCGGGATTGCTCACGAAGAAGCCGTAGCGAACTGCGTCCCTGCCACCACGCTCCGAGACCGACGCCCGCTAGGGTGCCCACCACCGTGATGAGCGGCATTACCAATTCCGACCATCTCGGCACGGCGAACTCCGAACGGACGATGGGAGGGCAGGCACGCCGGTCAAGGCCAGGCCGTCACCAGGCCGTGAAGCGTCGGACAACGCCGACCGACGCTGACCATTGGCGACAACCTTTGCGCAGGTAGCGCAGCGTAAGCGAGGAAGTGACCTGCGGTGGGTCGCTTGCCTTACCTGTAGTTGTTGAACTGGTGGGGCTGTTGCCCACGCATTTCTTGCTGCTGCTCATCCTGTCTGGTCCAGGCCAGGAAAGCCGATCCTGCCGCGTTGCAACCGATGGCGTAGACAGTGGTCAAAACGCCAGAGGCGATCTTGCGAGCCGCTTCACCCATGGTCGCCCTCCTCTTCCGTCCTACTGAACGAGTGCGGCTGTTGTGACCGCTTGCCAGGTGCTTCAGCAGGGGAGCAACGAAGGTGAGAAGGCCAACGACTACGAACGCGAGGCCCGTTTCGAACAGGCCGCCAGACCTAGACCAGGCAGGACGAGGTCAGCTAACAAAGTATAACCCGCTCAAGCTTTGCTCTTCCGCTCCCTCACTAACGGTCGGCTACGCCATCGGCGGTACTGCTGTCGACAGCAACGTCGCGGGACGGCGGCGAGCTGACGAGCGCTGGGGCGGACGAAGTTTTGAGCGTGTGGCCGTCGCCAGACATGCACGGACGCGGTGCACCGAGCTCACAACGAGGCGTCACTCTGGCAGTCGGGAGCGGGAGGCGAGGTCGTTGCGCTCGTCCGGGGTCATCTGCTGGTGGGCGTTCCAGAAGGTTTGAAAGGGCGCTGTTAGCTCGGTGCCGTAGGTCGGGCTGGTGGCTGCCTCGCGCAGGGTGAGTTGGCCTTGTTGGACGGCGGTGGCCATCTCGCGGAGTAGGGGATTATTGCTGTGAGCGAGCTGGTCCAGGATCCGGCGTAGGGCGCGGGTTCGGTTCTCGTCGCCGCCGGTGATGTCTTCTAGGTAGTCCACGTGCTCATGCCTTCGCGTCGGCGAGGGGGTGGTCGTATCGGCCGCCGTCGGGGAGTGCGGGGAGGGCGACGGTGTCGAGGCCGCTGAGTTCACGGGTGAGGACGGCGCGGAAGGCGAGGACGGCGGCGGCGATCTGTTGGCAAAGCTTGGTTGCTTCGGCCCAGAGCCGGAACATGTTGGCGACTTCGGCGGCTGCAACGCCGTAGCCGACGAGGGCGCCGACGCCGGTAGCCGAGGTGGCGGTGCCGGCAGCGGCGGCGAGGCCGGTGATGATGGCGGCGTCGATGAGGCTTTTGACCACGCCGCCGAGGGCTTCCCCGGCGGACCAGACAGCGTCGGCCATCTCCCGGTAAGCCTTGCTGATGGCGGACATGGGAGTTTGGAGGTCGGCGGTGGCGTTGGCGGTGGTCGTGAAGTAGCGGAAGGCTCCGTCGCCAGCGACGCCGTGCCAGAGCGGGTGCAGGGTGGTGGTGCCGGCCTGGACGTTGTAGGCCAAGTCATGGAGGGCGCCTCCGATGTTGTCGACGACGGGTGCCATCTTGGCCAGGGCTTCCCAGTCGCCGGAAACTTCGCTTTGGAGTCTGCCGATGGGGTCGAAGCCGAAGACGTGGTTGAACACCTCGTTGAGCCAGCTCGCTGGGCTGATGTAGTCCATCCAGCCGAGCGAGTTCGCGGGCTTGTCTGGGTCGCCCGGGGTGTCGAGGTGGCCGCGTACGTCGCGGACGTCGACGAAGTTCGCGGGGGCGCAGGGGTTGTTCGCCAGTTCCAGTTCAAGGGTGGTGATGCACCGGTCGCTTGCTGGCGGGAGGGTGCGGTCAAGGCGGTCGGCGTTGGCCAGGTCGGTTGTGCGGTAGTAGGCCGCGGCGGCCCTCAGCTCGGGGGCGGAGTTTTCTAGGAGGCAGGCGAGTCGGTTGAGGGTGCCGTTGATGGCCTGCACCGCCTGCTCGTGCGCGGCTTTGGCGATCTCAATCTGCTCGCCACCGGTTGCGACGTCGGCGTGACGGTAGAGGTAGCTGCGCATTGCCCACACGTCGACGGCGGCACGGTCGACTTGGCTGGCGAAGCCGACCAAAGCTTGCGGCTCGACAGACAGCGTCATCGGTGCCGCCTAGTCCGTGAGGAAGATGCCGGTCACGCCCACGACGGCGAAGACGACGGCGGCGGCGAGCACGTAGAGCCGCGGGCGTGGCTCGCGCACGACGTAGGTGGACAGCCCGAACGCGCCACTGAGGATGGAGATCGCGTACCACGGGAACGTCGTCGGCGTGGGCTGGCCGATGAAGATCATCCAGGTGGCCATGACCGCGACGAAGATTGTGGCGTAGGCGACGGTCTGCCGCATGTTTCGGTGAGCGGTGTGCTGCAGACGAGAGACCGACGTGCGGTAAGCCTCCGCCGCAGCAGCGCGTTCATCCTCGCTGACCTGTCGCCGCCTGTTACGGCTGCCTGACCTCCGGCCCCCACTCATGCCGCCGAAGATACAACGAGAGTCACACTGCCGCTGCCCTGCGTGAGGCCGCCGACGTGCCATCTGCGCAGGCCGGCCCGAACGAGGCCGTGCTCACGGGCGGGGAGCCGCACCACGAGAGTTGGTTCCACGCGAACGACCCTCTGCGGTAACAGAGGGCCGTTCAGTCCGAGGTGTGCGCCTACTCAAGCCATGGCTCACATCTCGTTACTCATAACGATGCCTTTTCTACTTCGGTACGCGCTCTCTGCTCGGGGGTGGCGTCTCACGCCTTGAGTATCCTACTCGTAAGTCACTTCCGAGGCATCGATGCAAGCCTAAGTTTATTCGGTTTAACTCCAGGTCAGGGTACGTCGCTCCTGTGATTTCGAACTTGGTTGCCGATGCAAAATATCGACAGTTATCAACTGAGTAGTCACATTTCATGAAAGATTCAAGGTTACTCAGAGTGACGAAGTTTGGGTCGACGAGTCCGTTTTTGAGCGGTACGTGCGACGGACAACGGACACGTTGTGTGAGTGGCATGTCGCACTGGGGCTGTGCCGTGACCTTGAATGGAAATCCTCGTTAGCGGGAGTGAGATGCCCGTCGCACGTGCGCGGCGGTAACCGGCAAGTGCCCTCCCAGGCGGGTTTCTCACGGGTCCGAGGTCAACCGTCCCTACTGCCTACAGCCAATTTGATAATCGTTCACATCGAGGAAACATGACTAAGAATGCCCCCAGCCGGCGAGAGTCGGCGCGCCCTGTCTCTGCGTCCAGCCGTAGTAGTCCCCGACGCATCCCACGGCAGGCAGAATCCGTGGACGACGGAGCAACAAACCATGACCGATACCTCTTGACGCAGCGGGACTTGCTCATCCTCGTGATCACGCTGATTGTCGGGTTGCTCGCTGCTGTGGTCACCGGTCTGACCACGGCTGTCCAGACCAACCCCGCACTAGGGTTCGGCCCCAGCATCGCCCTGGGAGTCGCCTGCGGCGTCGTCACTCTGGTTCTGACCGGCCTGGTAGTGGCCAACAGGCTTCACAGGCTCGTCCAGTAGCGAAACCCGAGAAGCAGTGCCCTGCCTTGTTACCGCAGAGCAGGGCACTGCCCCGGGATCGCGGGTGGCACACAACGGCCTGCCGTCGCCCACACCAAATGCAGCGCGGCTCGCCACCTCGCCAACTCGTGCCCGTTACGTGCCCGATACGACGGACACCGAGGGGTAGCAGCGGTCAACGATGGCGGCGTCCTGACCTCGTCGACCAGCGCCAGCCACAGGCTGAGGCCCCGAGCCGGCAAAGGATCAGAGGATTCCTAAACCGTGTGTCGCAGGTTCGAATCCTGCCGGGGGCACCTCGTTATGCAGCCGAAACGCCGTTCGAGCTGGCGATACGCACACTGTTCGATTAGAACAGGTGTGCAACCGTAGGTCACCGGAAGCCGTCGTTTGTCGCAGGTCGCGGAACAGGTACGGAATGACCTTGAAGGCATCTGCCCAGGTCAGGCGACACGGCCGAAGCAAGATCCGGAACGGCGAACATCATGCGGGCCAGGCCACGCCGGTCAGAGCCTCAGAGATCCGCTCGTTGACGGTTGCCTCCGCGCCGTCGATGCACTTGGCGTAGACCTTCAGTAGTACGTCCACGGAGTGTCCGGCCCGGTCGGCTACCTCGGTTGCCGGCACACCAGCGTTCAGCCACAGCGACACGGCGGCGTGCCGCAGGTCGTACGGCCGACCAGCAAGCGGAGAGTCAACCTGGCGCGGCGTCAACGCCAGTCGACGCGCCTCATCCAAGACGCGCGAGTAGGTCGAGGCCGCAACCACGTTGCCCCGCTCACTCTGGAACAGGCGGCCGTCCTTCGCGAACCCGAACCGTTCGATGTGGGCGCGCAGGATCGCCACAAGCGCGGGCGGGATCGGTACGTTACGCGGCTCATCCTCGGCTCGATGCTTCAGCCCTCGGTCGTCGTGAACCTCGCCGCTATCGGTCCACCGCTTGCCCGCCTGGGGTCGGCTCTTGGCCAGCGTCAGCCGACCCCATCCGTTCTCGGGTAGGTCGCAGTCCTGCTCTCGCAGCGCCAACGCTTCTGCTGGACGGAGGGCGGCGAAGTAGAGGCAGGCGAAGAACGCGACCAGGCGCTCACCACGTTTCGCCTTCCGACCTCGCTGGCCAACGTAGGTGGCAGCGATCAGCAGTTCCAGCGCTTGGCGCTGGTTGACGACCACCCGACGATCGACGACCTCGGCGATCTTCTTGCGCTGCGACCGCACGCGAAGCTTGTCGATCGGGTTGAACTCCAACTCTTCCAGCTCGACCGCGTACTGAAGCGCGTTGTAGAACACCGACCGCTTACGACGCGCGGTGGTCGCGGCGGCCGGCTTGCCGTCGAGCTTCACCACCAGGACGTCGAGGGCACTCCGAACGGTCCCCGCTTCGCGGAGATCAGGCAGCGGCAGGGAAGCGTGGCGCAGCCAGCGCACCGCGTCAGCGATGTGCGGCGGCATGTCCAGGCCACGAGCTGGCGGCGGCAGGACGTAGTTACGCAGCGCTTGGCGAAGCAGCTCGACCGGCGGTCGGTCGGTGGCGTCCTTGACGAGTGCCGCTGTGACGGCGGCGAGCGCTTCGGTCATGCTGTCTCGCGACTTGGCCGCAGCGCCCGCCCACTTCATGTCGGCGTACTTCTTGGCGAAGTCCAGCCAGGTCGTAGCCGCCGGGGTTTCCGTCATCGAGTCGGGTAGCCCGGTGTCAATGTCGAATGCCTCGCCCCGGTTGGCGGCTTGCATCAGGTCGGAGCGGAAGCTGTCGGCCAGTGCTCTCGTGACGAACGTGCGGGACTTCTCGCGGCCAGCCACCACCCACCGGACGGTGTACGACCGCTTGGCCTTCTTCGACCCGCCAGCCCCGGCGTTGGCTTTGATCGCCCAGATGCGGACGCGACGAGACTTCACGCCGCCACCTCGCGCCGCTGTTCCAGCCAGATTCGGAGGTCTTTCCTCGATATCCGAAGCTCTCCGTTGGGAAGCCGGATGCAGGCCGGAGCGATGCCGAGTTCGCGCCACCGGTAAAACGTCCGGCGGGACACGTTGTTGAGCGCGGCGAGCACCTCCGGAACGGTCATCAGGTCGTCATCCACGGTCAGAGTCCTTCCTCCTGTCGAATCAAGCGGCGACCGGGGTGGAGCCGGCCGGGGTGATGCCGAGTTCGTGAGCAAGTTCCTCGCGGCCGGTGGCGTGTCGGGCGCGGGCCATGGCGGCTGCGGTGTTGGCGAGGAGTGCGTCTCCGGTGGTGTGCCAGCCGACGCCGGCGAAGGTGAGGGTGCCGACGATCAGGGTGGTGTCGTCGAGGTGGTCGACGGCCTTGATGGGGTCGGTGACGTCCTGGTCCTGGTCGTCGTTGCGTCGGTAGGTGACGCGGGTGTCGCGCAGGAGTTGGAAGGTGACGGAGTAGCGGCGGGCTTTGGTGAGGAAGTGGCCGCCGAAGCCGAGCATGTGTGCCCAGCGGCGCAGCCGGGCGTAGGGGTTGCCCGTGGCTGGTTTCGCCGGTTCGGCGTCAAGGCTGGCTTGACGTTCGGCGATGCAGACGGGGCAGGCGGCGTAGCGGGTGTGGGTGACGCAGTCGGGGCATTCCCAGCGCTGCACAAAGCCGGGCCGAGGTCGGTGATCCCGGGGCCGCTGCGAGAGCGGGACGGGTGTGCTCGTGGGTCGGCCGAGTCGCCAGCAGGCGTCGATGAGGCGGGCGGTGTGGTCGCCGTCGGGGTCGGCGTAGTCGCCGATGGAGTCGGCGTCGAGCCTGACGGAGCGGTGCCCGGTTACCTCGGTGCTCTTGGTGGCGTACTTGGCAAGGTAGCCGGCGACCATGCCGTCGGTGACCTCACCGGTCCCGGTCAGGCTGATGGGTCGGATGTCGAGGCCCTTGGTCGGGTCGCCCCACACGATTGACCAGCCTTCGGGGCGGTCGGGGTGGGTGGGGGTGGTGTAGCTGACGTGGCCCACGGCGTGGCGGATGGCGTCGTCGAGGTCGGCGGCGGTGAACGCGTGCGGTGGTGGGATGACGGCGGTGGGGTCGGTGGGGTCGACGCCGTCGAGGCGCACCAGGGCGTGGAAGTGGACTGCGCCGCGTGCTTGGAACTCGGCGGCTTTGCCGTGGGACAGCCGGACCGGGGCGACCGTGCGGACCTTGCCCGAGGCGGTGACCATCCGGGCCGGCGGGATGCCACGTCGGCGGGCGAGTTGGGCGAGGTGGCGTTCCGCGGCTTGCTTGGTCCGTCGCCACAGTTCGCCTGCGAACACGTTCCATACGACCTGGTGGTCGTGGTCGTAGCAGTCCAGGCACAGCGGCTGGCCGAGCACCTGGTCCCCGGGTTCGTGGCGTGCCCAGCAGACGGCCGGGCGGCCGTGGGTGCACAGGCCGGCGGTGGGGTCGGTGCTGCGGCGGGCGTGGCAGGGGTCGGGTCGGCAGTCGCAGCGTTTGCGGTTGGCGCAGGTGTGCCGCTTGACGGCGCGGACGTGCACGGGGCCGAAGGACGGGGCGGTGAAGGTGGCGAACACGGCCGGGTGTCGGGAGACGGTTTCGGGGACGCCTTTGCCGCCGACGAGGCCGGCGCGCAGGAGTTGGTAGGCGTCGCGTTGGTAGACGCCAGCGCAGGTGGGGCAGACGGTGGCGCGGCGGTTGCCGCACGCCTTGTAGATCGCGGCGTCGGGCATGGCGTCGGTGTGTCGGGCGTCGAGGAGTCGGCCGGTGGCGGGTTCGACGGTGAGGAGTTGGCCGGCGAGGCGGATGGGGCGGGTGCAGCCGGCGGCGGCGCGGACGTGTTCGATCCAGCCGAAGTAGTCGGGTTGTTGGGCGCGGGTGAACGCGGAGCCGGCGGCGGTGTAGCCGACGTGGGGGGTGATGGTGTCGGCGTTCGAGCCCACACCCCGGGCCGAAGCGCGGGGTGTGAGGTCCAGCGTCGAAACCATCAGGCAGCCTCGGAGAGGTGCCGGTTGGTGATGGTGTGTTGGGTGACGATGATGCGGCAGGCGCCGCACTGGCGGTCGGCCGGTTCGTGCCGGTGGCACGCGATGGTGGCGATGGTGTCGCCGCAGCGGATCGTGACCGGGGTCCGGCAGGGTCCGCCGGGGATGACGTCGATGACGGTGCGTCGGGTGTCGTAGATGTGTGGCTCGGCGAAGGCCGGGCAGGTGTGGAAGGTGTAGTCGATGTCGACGACGTGGATGGTCATCGGGCACCACCGACGGGGGTGCCGTTGACGGCCGGGGTGTGGCCGGTGATGGTGTGCAGCAGTTCCCGGGCGATGTCCGGGGTGACGGAGAGCAGGCCGGCGAGTTCGTCGGTGGTGATGGGTCGGCCGGTGCTCTGTTCGTGGCGTCCGATGACGAATCGGGCGGTGGGCATCAGGTGCGCCGGGACCTCGGGCCGGGCGGCCGGGATCGGGGTGAAGGCGGGTGCCGTGATGGCGGCAGGTGCCGGCGGGGTGTCGACGACCGGAGCAGGATCCGGGGTGGTGTCGACGGTCGGGGTGTTGGTCGGCTCGGTGGCTGGTGTCGTTTCGGTGAGGTCGTTGACGGCGGCGAGGAGGGCGGCGGCTTCGGCTTGGATGGCGGCGAAGTCGGGGCGGATGCGTCCGGCGACGAGTTCGACGCCGATGACGAGGACGACGACCAGGGCGAAGACCAGGCGGAGGCCGAGGCTGCCTGGGGAGGCGAAGTTGATGGTGGCCGACAGCATGGCGGCGGCGGCGAAGACGACCATGGCTCCGCGTTTGGCGTCTTTGGCGATGCCGGAGGTGCGGACGACGGTCAGCATCGACACCATCGCGGCGTCGAAGATCAGTGGTACGAGGTAGGCGAAGTAGCCGGCGTTTTGGGTCCACAGGTAGTGGGCTTGGTGCAGGTAGCTGGTCAGCAGCGCACCGAGCAGGACGAAGCGGTTGTACCGCTTGATGGAGCCGATCGCCTTGAGCATGGTCGGTACGGCGTTGCGGGCGTACTCGGCGGCGAACTGCTCGGTGACGGCAGCGGGGTCAGTGCTGGCCATGGGGAGTCACCTCCGGGGCCGGGATGGCGTCGAGGGGGATGAGGTCGACCACGCCGGAGCAGTGGGCGCACATGATGGGGGTCAGCCCTTGGGCGGCGAGCTGCTCCCGGAAGCAGGGCAGGCAGGCGAAGTCGGCCGGGAACAGTCCGTCGCCCTCGCAGAGGGCGCAGGCTCCGAGGCAGACGGGGCAGGGCTTGTAGACCGGGCCGAGGATGTCGTGGATGCCGGCGGGCGAGCTGCCCTCGATGCACCACAGGCAGGGGTCAGATAGGTGGAAGCTCACGACGGGTTCCCTTCGTGGCAGTCGAGGCATTCGCCGTAGCGGCGGGGGATGTAGTAGGGCTTGACCTGGGTGCAGACGCGGCAGGTCCGGCGGGCGCGAAGCGCCTTGGCGATGGCCTCCCGCTGCGCGGGCGTGGCGGTGCGCTTGGGCGCGGCCATGTCGAGGCGGTAGAGGTAGGCGACTCGCCGGTTGTTGCGGTGCCGCCAATAGATCTGCGCGATGGGGTTTTGGCCGTTGGGGCGAAGGCCGGCGGCGCGGAGCTGCCGCACGGTGGCCAGGCCGTCAGGGGCGCAGTGGTAGGGGAAGGTGGGGAACCCGTAGCGGGTGCCCAGCGGGTCGTAGAACTCGACCCGGATGCCGGTGCGATCGGCCAGGTTGTCGAGGTCGACGCTGCGAAGGTCGGTCATGGCTTGTCTCCCCAGCGCTGCTGGGCGGCCTGCTTGGAGATCCCGAGCCGGGAACCGATCTCCGACCAGGAGTAGCCGAACGCTCGGAGGCCGATCACGGCTTCACCGATGGCGTCATCGATGACCGATGAGAGGGCGACCAGGTCGCGTAGTGCTTCCACATCGCCGGTGGCGACGCGGCGACCGTGGGCGCGGATGATCCGGCGGCCGAACGCGGCGAACTCGTCGTTCTCGACTACGGTCCGGCGCTTTTGCCGGGGCACACGTGGCGTCAAGGGCTTCTTGACGGTGCTCATCGGTTGTCGCCTCCCTGCGTGTGGAGGGAGTCCCACTGGTCAGCGGCGGCGGTGAGTGCGTTGATGACGTCGTCGGCGGTGCGGCCGGGCTTGTCGTTCCACCCGAATAGGCGGGAGGTGCAACTCAGGTCGAGGAAGTCCCGCAGGACGCCCAAGGCGGTACGGAAGTCGGGCCGCTCGGGACGGTCGACACCAAACGGGAAGTCGGTGGCAGTGCCGTAGGCAGCCATGGCGATAGCGCCGGAGACGCAGGCCCGTGGAGTGGCGGCGTCGAAAACGATCGTGTAGTAGTCGCCCTGGGTCCAGCCGTGCCGGCGCACGTATAGGGCGGCCATCCGCAGCAGGTCGGCCGGTGTGACCGCTGCTGTGGTGGGTGGGTTGTGGGTAGCCTTCATGGCAGCCACGTCCTTTCGAAAGGGCTTGGTGGGAGGTCGGCAGGACCGGCATTTGCTGCCAGGCGTCGTCCGGTCCTGTCGGCCGATCAGTGGGTGCGCAGTCGCAGGTAGCGGCGTTGGCGGTTGTCGTCGCCGCCCATCGGGCTGGGCGAGGACAGGTAGACAAGTCGGCCGCTGGCGGACGCGGCGCGGACCATGACGGCGATGTCCTCAGGACGGCCGATGACCCACAGCTCGGTGAACTGGGCGGCGCGTTGGTTGTTGGCCTTGGCATAGGCGCGTTCGCGGGTGGTCATGCCGCCATCTCCCACTCGGTGGGGTCGACCGTGGGGGTGCTGGCGCTGGTGCCGACAGGGCGGCGAGTCCAGGCGGCGTAGTCGGCGATGTTGTAGATGTCGGTGTCGGTGAGGTAGGCCGCTTTGATGCGGCGGGGGACGCCGCCTTCGGCCAGGAGGTAGGCCGCGCCCTGGTTGGTGGGTGAGATGTCGGAGGCGGTGTAGCCCTGCTCGGCCCAGCCCTGTCCGAGGATGATGTTCGAGCTGTTCAGCGAGGTGCACCGGAACGCGGCCCGGTAGCCGAACAAGTCCCGCAGCGAAGCGGGGATGATGTCCCAACTCGGGCGCTGGGTGGCGGCGACGACGGGCATGCCGCAGGCCCGGCCGAGGGAGACGAGCCCTCGTAGAAGGGTGGAGAACTCCTCCTGTTGCTGCTTGGTGCCGAGCACGGTCGAGAACATGGCGAGTTCGTCGATGATGGTGACGATGACGGACATGCCGTCGCCGTCGGCGAGCTTGCGGCGCCGGTTGGCCAGCAGCCAGGCGTAGCGGTTGGTGGCGACGACCAGGAGGCGACGTAGGACGTCGATGCCCTGGTCGATGTCGGGGCCGATGAACGCGTCGGCGAGGTCGCGCCAGGGGCCGAGTTCGACGAGTTTGGCGTCAAACAGCACCAGGCGGGTGTTGTCGCACAGGGCGGCGTGGCCGCAGATGTTGTTGATGAGGCCGGACTTACCGCCGCCGGGTTCGCCTGCGGTGAGCAGGTTGCGGTAGATGACGTCCAGGTAGACGGGCTGGCCGAACTCGTCGATCCCGATGAAGATCGGGTCGAACATCGACAGGCCAGGACCCACCGGCACCGCCTCAGCAGTGGTGGGAATCGTGGTGGTCATGGGTGCCCTCCTGGGCGTTGTGGGCGCGAGAAGCCACACGAACGAGCCGCCATGGCTCCTCGCGTCCCGGGGTGGGTAGGAGTCAGATCCAGTCGGAGGTGTCGTCGTCCTCCACGGACGACACGGACGAAGCCGCGGGCTTGCTGCCGTTGGCCGTCGTAGCCGAGGCCGGCTTCTTGCCGGCGGGCTTGCCCTGGGCCGGAAGGGTGATCGTCGGAGCGGTCACGTGTGGGAATCCCATTCCTCGCGACTTGCGTCTACTCAAGTTGGGCGAGGACGGAAGGTGGCGCACCAAAACCCCGGTCATGGCGGGCCCGGCCGCCAGGGGTGAGCAACCGACATGGCGGTTAGGCAAGATCCAGAACATGCACGGAATGACTAACCGCAAGCCCTGCAAGGGGTCCAGTCCTTGTCCTGGCAGGCGGCCTCTCGTGTTGCCAGCGCAACTGCCTTCCTGAACTCTGTGTGCTGAACGCCGGGGACGGCGGGCTGTGGCGGACCCGCTCGGGGCACCCAGGGGGCACAAGACACCGTCAAACGTCGGCAACCAGCCAGCAGCGACGGCAACCCGCGAAGGGGCGCCACCAGCAAGCCGACCAGGTCGCCGCAGGTCACGGCCGAGCCGGTCTAAGTTCCGCTTCAACGTCTGACACTCGGGCCTGGGTGACCAGCTGGGTGACGACAGGCGCGGGCAAGGCCGGACGTCCGTGGACTGCGGTGGACGGTTCAGACAGCTCAGCCCAGCGACTGGCGCACCTCATAGCCGGCTGGTGGTTCCTTCGGGACGAAGGAGTCAAGCTCGCCTGCTCCTTGTCCGCAGGGTGGACACACGCTTGACGGCGCACCGGGGCGCAAGCCTGTCACTTCTTCGGCGGCCACGGTGACGGGTTTTGGGAGATCCACCAGTAGCCGGCGTATCGCGGGTTGTGGTGCCAGCGCGAGCGCCGCACCTCGTCTGTCCGGGGAGCCCAGTTCCGGTATGGCAGCAACGCCATTCGAGACGCGATCACACCCGCCATGTACGGCCACGCGATCGCAGTGATCAGTGCATCCCGACGTCGGTAGGAAACCCGAGGGGCGAGCCATGGCGTCACCGCCACCGGCAGGACGGAACCCGCCAGATACCCGAGCCAGTAGCCGCCAGTCGCATCCCAGACGAGGTACTGGACCCCAATCGCTGGCAGCCCGATGAGGGTCCAGATGAGCATCGCACGCAGGCCCCGGGCTAGCCCTTCGCGCGGCCTGCCTGAATCAAGTGGATCATCTGGCATTCGCCGGACGGTAGCCGCGCCGGTTGCAAACTTCAAGGGCTAGCCAGGTAGAGAGTCATCCGGAACATACGCGGAACGATCAAGCACATCACGGCGGAGCCTTCACGCGAATCCCCTGGTGAGGCGGCAGATGGCCCAGCAGCCGCTAAACCGTTCCTAAACCGTGTGTCGCAGGTTCGAATCCTGCCGGGGGCACCTCGAAAATCAGCTAAAACGCCATCTGGGCTGCGGGTGGGCTCCAGCTTCGATTGGCCTACCTGCGCGGCCAGATGCCACCCATAGCCGCCGTTTGAAGCCCCGAACCTGCCGGCCGACCAAGCGCGCCGGAGTAGCGGTTGGTCCGGACGGTGACCTGGCTGTAGTGGTCAACGCTCCGGCCCAGCCGGATGCCGGTCTCGAACGGCTCATCCTGCAGCAGCACCAACAGCGGCCCCTCGATCGCGACAGCTTCCCGACGGCATGGGCTCGGTTGCCGATGCGCCGAGCGTCATCGGCGGCCTCCCAGGCACGAAGGAGCTGGAGCAGGAGAACGAGGTCCTGCACCCGGCGCTGCCTAGGTGTCATGGGGCATCCGCCGGGGAAGGCTCTACTGCTCCTGAGCCAGCCGTGCTGAACGCCGTGCTTCCCGACGACGAAGGGTGCGCAGAGGAGCAGGAGCATCCTTGGTCATGGCTGGCCGAGCTGGCTCGGGCTCGCGGCCTTGGCGCGACTGCGGAAGGCATCCGAGGTCTGCCCTAAGAGGTGGTCTTCAGTGACACGGTGACCCGATGGCTCGCGCCTGGCTGAACTTGAGTCGGCCCGTGTCGCGGCCGGACTGCTTCTCGGAGTCGCACCGCTCGACCAGGTCCCTTATCGACGCCTCTGCGTCAATACCCGCGAATCCGATGGGATATCAGGGATCGCGCACGTGGTCGTTCCAGGCAATGCGGACGGCAGACCGACGGTCCCCCGGATGTTAAGAGCCGAGTGGGCGTTCAGCTTCGGCGGCGACTTTAAGCACCGGTGCTGCATATTTTTGGGCTCTTCGTCATGGCGACTCAGCGTAATCGGGCATCACATTCTCCGTGTTCGATGCTAGGCTCCCGGAGTCAGCTCGATGCTTGTCAGGGAACCTCGATGCTTGACGGGGGAAAAGGATGAGTTCTGCGCGCCCGTTGATCGCCGCCGAGAAAGGCGATGAAAGATCAGTGTCGGTGGCCATCGCAGATGTCCATCCGCTGTTGTCCGGGATGTTGAACAAACTTTTCTCTCAGCAGTGGAATGTCGAGGTGGTGGCGCACGTCACATCCATGGCCGAGTTGGTCGACGGGGACGCCTGGGCCGGCTGCCCCGTGGATGTCCTGATCTTGCACGTTGCGCAGGTGGATAGCGCGATCGAGACTGCCGTGCGGGCGGTCGCCGCCGGTTCCGGCACCCATGTCATGGTGGTGTCCGGATCGGAGAGCGATGACGAGATGGTCCGCTGTCTGCGATCCGGGGCGCGAGGCTACTTCGGCAACAACGCTGACTTCGACTCGTTATGCCTGGCCGTCGGTCTCGTGGCGCGCGGCGGCACCGGAATCACCGGTTCGGCGGCATCACGTCTGGCCGCGCTGGCCGGGCACGATATGAATCGCGCGCCGTCGTCCGCGAAGGGCCTACTGGACTCGCTCACGAACCGGGAACGCGAGGTGGTTGCGTTATTGGCAGACGGTCAAAACAATCGCGGTATTGCGCGGAGACTGAACATCTCCGAGCGCACTGTCCGAAACCACCTCAGTCGAATATTCTTCAAGCTCGGCGTGCAGGATCGGCTCCGAGCGGCGTTGGTGGCACGCAAATTGATGAGTCTCTCCGGGGACTTCGCCTAGAAGGGTTGTTCGTGCACCCGAAGGGAGTGGTAGAGGGCACCCGACTGCCGGTCCGGCCCTTAACCCACAGCGAGTTGGTCGCCGTCGACCTCGTCGTCGCCGGGTTGCTCGCCGCGGTCTACCTGACGGCCCTGTCCCGATCGAGCGCGCTTCCCGACTGGCTGCACGCCCTGCTGGTCTCCCTCATCGCGCTGCCGACCGCAGTCCGCAGGGTCTGGCCGATGCCGGTTTTCGCCGGCGTCGCCCTCGCGTCGATCGTCGGCCTCTCACTGGGGATCCTGCCGGACCCGCTGCTCGCGTTGGCCTTCACCGCCTACACGGCTGCGTCCATCGGTGGTCATCGGAGCCGTCGCAGTTGGCTGGTGATCGCGTCGTCGAGCGTGGTGCTGATGTTCCTGGCCGTCGCCACCGGGTCGCCGCAACCGTGGCAAAGCCGGTTCGGCACACTGCTGCCCGGCCTTGCCCTCGTCGGCGCCTCCTGGGCCGCCGGGATCGCCATCGCGCAGCGGCGGGCGTACGCGGCCTGGCGGGCCGCGGACCGCCTCGAACGAGCGGTCGCCGACGAACGGCTGCGAATTGCCCGCGAGGTGCACGACATCGTGACCCACAACCTCGGGGTGATCGCGGTCAAAGCCGCCGTGACCCGGCACCTTGCTCGGGAACGGCCGGCCGAGACTCTGGTCTCGCTCAAAGTGATCGAGCAGGTCAGCCGGGAGGCGCTCGCCGAGATGCGGCAAGCCCTCCGGCTTCTACGGGACAGCGACGAGCCTCGTGGCCCGTCTCCTGGCCTGCACGACGTCCCGACTCTGGTGGGCCGCGCACGGGAGGCCGGCCTGGCCGTCCAGAGCGAGCTGCCGGAGCAGGACGACATCCCGTCGGGCGTGTCCTTGACCGCGTACCGGATCGTCCAGGAGACCCTGACAAACGTGATCAAGCACGCCGGGCCGACCCGCTGCCGCCTCACGGTCCGGAGCACCGGGAGTGAGCTTCTCGTCGAGGTCGCGGACGACGGGCCGAGGGACGGACGGCCGGTCCGCCGGGGCACGGCTGATGGGTTCGGCCTGGCCGGCATGCGGGAGCGGGTGGAGATGCACGACGGCGAGATGACGGCCGGTCCGCTCGCGGCCGGCGGCTTCCAGGTCCAGGTCAAGCTCCCGTACGCACCAGCGGGCGGCCAGCGGTGATCCGGGTGGCGATCGCCGACGACGAGCCGATGTTGCGCGACAGCTTCCGCATGCTTGTGGACTCCGATCCGGAGTGCACGGTGGTCGGGGAGGCGGCGGATGGTGCGGCCGCGGTCCGGCTGGCACGTCGCGAGCGGCCCGACGTCATTCTCATGGACGTACGCATGCCGCACACCGACGGCATCGAGGCCACCCGCCTGATCACCGGCGACCAGGCCACCGCGGGCGCTCGGATTCTGATCCTGACCATGTTCGACCTGGATCCGTACGTCTATTCGGCCCTGCGCGCCGGCGCGAGCGGTTTCCTGCTCAAGGACATCGCCCCCGCGGACCTGCTGACAGCCGTCCGCGTGGTTGCCGGCGGGCACGCGCTGTTCGCTCCCAGCGTCACCCGGCGGATGATCGCCCGGTTCAGTGCGGCCGAGGCCACTTCCGGCACGGACCGCCTGGCGGTCCTGACGAACCGGGAGCGGGGGATCCTGACGCTCGTGGCCAACGGTCTGTCCAATACGCAGATCTGCGACCGCGAGCACATCAGCATGGCCACCGTGAAGACGCACCTCAACCGGATCCTGGCCAAGCTCGACCTTCGCGACCGTGCCCAGCTGGTGATCGCCGCGTACGAGAACGGGCTGGTCAGCGCCGGCGCGCGGTCCGAGGTCAGCCGGCATCGCCGAGGGCCGCTCTGACCGCGGTCGGGTCCGCCGCCGTCACCTCGCCGTTCACCTTGACCGTGGGCGTACCGATCACGCCGTCGCGGGCAGCCCGCTCACTGACGTGTGCCGCCCAGCCGCGGTACGTCCCGTCACGCACGCACTGGGCGAAGCCCTCGGGGAGTCCGGCGTCCCGGCCGAGCGTGACGAGCCGGTCGTCGGTGAGCCCCGGGGTCTGTTCGGCCGGCTGCTGCTGGAACAGCATCCGGACGTACTCGGTGAACCTGCCGCCGTCGGCGGCACACCCGGCAGCGGCCACGGCCCGGGTGGAATACTTCGCGCCCTGGCTCATGCGGTCCAGGAAGGCGACGGGGTGGGTGACCACCGTGACCTGGCCGGCCGTTACGGCACCGTCGAGCATGGTCGCCGTCGAATCCTCGAATCGCTTGCAGTTGGGGCACATGAAGTCGGCGTACACGTCGATGGTGACCGGGCCGCTGCCGCGGGCCACGCCGGTGCCGCCATGCGCCGCGGTCCCCGCCGGGTACCGGACCGGCTCGGCCGACTGACTCTGAAAACGCTGGTAGCCGACGGTGCCGGCGGTGAGCAGGACGGCCACGACGATCGTGGCGGACCAGAACGCACGCCGTCGGCGCCGATCGGCCGCGAACTGTGCGGCCACAGCCGCGCTTGGTGTCGGAGTGCGACTGGTTGTCATGAGAACCCCGTTCGGCCGGCGACCACGGGCGTGGCCTGCAGCCAGTTGTCGATCGCCAGCCGGCCGGCCGGCCGAGCTGTCAGGAATCCGGCGAGTAGCAGGAAGAAGCCGTCGCGCAGCAGGTCGAGCAGGTAGGTGGGGCGCTGGTTGGCGGCCAGGTCACCGCCGCCCCCGAAGCATCCGCAGTCGATCCGGTAGCCGTGCGCCCACACCCAGACGATCCCGATGATGAAGCCGATCAGCAGGACGGCCGAGATCCCGGCGGCCAGGCGCGTTCCCAGCCCGAGCAGGAGCAACACGCCCAGGGCCAGCTCGATGAACGGCAGCATCGCGCCGAACGCGGTGGCCGCCTCGTACGGCAGGATGCGGTAGGCGTTGACCGTGCGGCCTGAGGCGGCCAGATCACCGACCTTGGCCGCACCGGCGACGAGCCACACCGCGGCCAGCCCGGCGCGCGCCGCGGTCGTCAGCCAGGCCGACCGGATCACTGCTGGGCCTTGGCGAAGCGGTGGGCCGCCACCGAGAGGGTGCCCAGAGCCAACGTGGTGATCATCAGCAGTTCGGCCCAGACCGGAGGCGTCCATCCCCAGAGTTGCGGAGACTGTGACATGCCGTCGAGGAAGAAGTCGCCGGGCAGGACCCGGCGGGTCGCGTCGATCGCGTAGGTCAGCGGGTTGATCAGCACCAGCGTGCCCAGCCAGCCGGGCAGTCCGTTCGGTGGGAACACCGCGCCGGACAGGAAGAGCAGTGGCGTCAGCGCCAGGCTGACCACGACCTCGAACGTGTCGACAGACCGGATCGTCACCGCGGCCAGGATGCCCAACGCGGTGAACGTGAAGGCGATGAGCGCGGCCACGGCCAGACCGAGCAGCAGGCCCGGGCTGTAACTCATGCCAGCGTACGGGGCGACGAGCAGCACCAGGAACGCATAGAGCGCGCCGGTCGTGGCACCGCCGAGGCAGAGACCGATCAGTAGGCTGATCCGCCGGACCGGGGCGGCGAGAGTCTGCCGCAGGAAACCGCTCTGCCGGTCCCAGACGATGGAGATGCCGACACCCATCGCGGGCGACTGGACGGCCATCATCAGCATGCCGGGGAACAGGAACGTCCGGTAGTGCTCCATGACCACCGCATCGCCGCCCACCGCCTCGAGCCCGGTGCCCAGCACGACGATGAACATCAGCGGAGTCACCAGACCCATCACCACGCGAAGCCGGTTGCGGGTGAGCCGGATGACCTCGCGGCGCCAGAGCATGCCGATCGCCCCGAGGTTGCGGCGTACTCCGGCCGCACGGGTGTCGAGCGGCTGTGCCGGGACGAAGGCGACGGGCATTCGATCCGCGTGGGTGATGGTCATTTGCGCGGCCCTTCCTCTTCGCGAATGGTGCGGCCCGTGTAGTGCAGGAACGCGTCGTCGAGGCTCGGCGGTCTGACGGTCACCGACATCACCGGCACCGGGATCGCCGCGCACAACTGGGGCACCAGGGCGGCGCCGTCGCGAACCCGCATGCGGAGGTTCGGATCCCCGACGACCACGTCCAGGTCGAACTGCTTGCGGATGCTGGCGGCGGCGGCCTCGTCGTTCTCCGTGCGCATCTCCACCAGGTCGTCCCCGACCACGGCCTTGAGCTCGGCCGGTGTGCCCTCGGTGACCAGATCGCCGTGGTCCATGATCGCGATGCGATCGCAGTGCTCAGCCTCTTCGAGGTGATGCGTGGTCATGAAGACCGTCAGGTCGTACTCGGCGCGGAAGCGGCGCAGTTGGTCCCAGATCAGGATCCGGGTCTGTGGGTCGAGCCCGGTCGTGGGCTCGTCCAGGATCAGGACCTTCGGCGCGTGCAGCAGGGCCCGCGCGATTTCGAGCCGGCGACGCATCCCGCCGGAGAAGGTCCGGATCGGTGACTTCCGACGATCGCTCAGATCCATAAGTGTGAGCAGGTCGGCGATGGTGCCCCGGGCGGCGCGGCCGCCGATGCCGAAGAGGCTGGCGTAGAAGCGCAGATTCTCCTCGGCGGACAGGTCCGGGTCCAGCGTGGACTCCTGGAAGACGATGCCGATCGAGCGCCGCACGTCGTCCGGGTGCCGGCGGATGTCGAAACCGGCTACCTCGGCGGTGCCGGCGGTCGGCCGCAGCAGCGTTGCCAGCATGCTGATGGTGGTGGTCTTACCCGCACCGTTGGGGCCAAGGAAACCGAAGATCGAACCCGTCGGGACGTCCAAGGTGAGATCCGCGACCGCCGCGATGCTGCCGGAGTACCATTTCGCGAGATTCCGTACGGCGATCGCTGTCACGTCGTTGTCCCTTCCGGGCACCGTACGGCCAGCACGGTCACGAAACGCGCCACGTCCGCCGGCTCTCCAACCGGTCGGCCATCCACCTCGACCCAGGCGTGCGCCCCGAACGGGTTGGTGCGGAATCCGGTGCACCAGTCCGGCCACCGGCCCCGAAGTCGGCAGATCAGTGCCGTCGCCACCGATCGCTGTAGGCAGCCGAGCCCGGCGCAGCGGGTGCTGACGGTCACCGTCGCGGACCGGGCGTGCAGGGTCTCTTCGAATCGGCCAGGACGCGCACCCCTGCTGAGCAGCCGCAGCGCCTGACGTAACCGGCGCGGAGGCAGCGCAGCGAGTGGACGGGCCACACCGACCGCCGCCAGCGCGACGACGCGCTGCCCGGCGGTGAGCCGTACGGAACGCTCCGCAGTGACCGGCATGCTCATGTGGTCACCAACTTGGCTCGCACGAGGCCGTCGACGAACGCCTGCACGTCGGCAGTGACCCGGTTTCGGAATTCGTCGTCGACCGGTGCGTCATTGGCCGGGACGGCGGTCAGCCGGTGAGCGGTCTCGGCCGGCGAGTGCCCGGCGAGGAGTTCACGCAGCATCTGCTCGGCCGTGCCGTTGAGATGCCAGTAGCGGCCGGTTCGTTCGTCCAGCAGGACCAGTCCGTCGTCCACCTCGTTGAGCACGACGTCACGGCGTAGCGACAGGGTCATCGCAGCACTCCAGTCTTCCGTCCGGACCGCGCGGACGCCACGGCCGAGGATCGCAGCCAGCTCTCGCAGGCAAGGGTGTTCTGCAGAATGGTGAGGTGATGAGCGACCGGCCCCGGGTTCAGCAGACGGGCTCGCAGCGCGGCCACGTCGATGAGGCCGAGTTCGCCCAGCAGGGACCCGTCACACAGCTCCAGCAGGGTCTGCCGGTTTCGGCGTAGTCCCTCGTGCATCTCGGCGCTGAACTCGCCCTTGTCCGGACGGTCCAGGATCGCGTCCGGCACGAGTCCGCGCATGGCGGCGGTGAGCAGCGGCTTGTACTGCCCGGGAGCGCTCCGGTCCGCGATCCGGACCGACAGCGCCGCCTCGACGACCTGGTGGTCCAGCATCGGCGCGTCCCATTCCACGCTCGGTCCGGTGGCCGCACGCATCTGGCGCAGGAGTGCACCCTCGAACGCCATCGCCTCCAGGACCTGGTGGCGTACCCGGTCGGGATCCAGGGGCTGCGGCTGGGAGGCCGCTGCCGTACGCAGGGCATCCCGTACGGTCTCCGCCGCGGCGGCCGTCGCCCAGGGCGGGATCCGTACCGGCGGCACCCAGCCCAGGTCCAGGTGCGGCGGACGTGGGGGCGGCGCGTCGATCTGCGCGGGCAGCGCGGCGACGGCTTGCGCGAACGTCGACCGGTCGGTGAGCCCCCGCAGACAGGCCGACCAGGACCAGCGATTGAGCAGTCGGGACCGGCGGACCGTCGGCAGGGCACGCAGCGGGTGCCGGCGGGCCAGCGACCACAGGTGCGCGGGCATCGCCCCGAAGAGGGTGTCGCCGCCGAACCCCATCAGGTGCAGATCGGATCCCTCGGCCGTGACGCGTCGCTCCAGGTCCTCAAGGTGCGCCCAGCCGCCGATCCACAGTTGCGGCCCCTCCCACTGCCCCGCGCCGGTGCCCTGCTCGACGTCGACCTGGAAGAGGTTCGCCGGACGGCTGCGGGGTACGACCCGGTGTCTTGCGCCGGCAAGGGCCGCGGCGGCCCGCTCCGCCCAGACGGTGTCGGTGTTGGCCGGGTCGAGCGGTTGCACATGAAAGGTGGTCAGGTCGGCGCCGGCCGCGGCGGCCAGAAAAGCGACGCTTGTCGAGTCGAGGCCACCCGAAAGGTCCGCGGTGACCACTCGGCCGCCCGGCACGCGACCGGCAATCGCCCTGGACAACGACTCCCGCACCTCGGACGCCGCCTCGTCCAGCGGCCTGACCGGCTCCGGAGGATGCCACCAGCGGTGTGTCCGTGCCGACCCGGCGCGGTCGACTGCCAGCCAGTGACCGACCGGTACAGCCTGGATCCCGGCCCAGAACGTCCGTTGTGAGAGCGGCCACGGTGCGCCGAGTGGCGACAGTAGCCGCAACGCGAGCGCTTCCGGGTCGATCCTGGCGCCGGCGAGCCGACCCAGCGAGGCGATGGACGAGGATGCCACCGTGACGCCGTCGACGGTCGCGTGGAAGATCTGTCGTACGGTCGACACCGTTCCCTGCGAGCGGGTGGTGCCGTTCTGCGAGAGCAGGAGATGGACCGCTCCCGGAATCCGCCGCGCCAGTTCGTCCAGATCGGACGGCATCCTGACAGCGGCCAGTGCCCGCGTTACCTCCGACTCCCGGATCGCGGTCCGGCCGGCGATGGCGAGCCGGGTGTTTCCGGCAGCCAGGACGATGATTTCGTCGGACTGCCATTGTCCGATGAGCCATGGCCGCCCGGAGGCGTGCGCGACCATTTTCCCCGTTGTTGAGGTGAGCCTTTCCGCGACGCAATCCCGGTCCGGCAGGACGACGAATTCCACGAGGCGAGACGCCCTTTCTTCCGCAGTGACCCGCACGTCGGCGGCCGGCCGGAAACGAGCCGGCCGCCGACGGCCTGCTAACTGCTCAGACGCACCTCAGCTGCTCTTTCGGCAGCTGCGGCCCTGACTGCGATCAGATGCAGATCGGCGCGCGGGCGCAACCGAGGAAGTCACGGCAGTCGCCCCACGGGGTGCACAGGGTCAGCTCGGTGAAATCGCCCAGGTCGGTGATCGAAGGCGCCACGTACTCGTTCTGGTTCATGCTCTCTCCCTCGGTAATGCTGGACTTTTCCGCCGGCGGTGGGTCTCAGTGGAGGCCCGGGTTAGACGCTACGAGTGCCAAGGGCCCGGCGAAATGGGAAAGAGGACTCAGTCGAACTGTGTCTATGCGGAGGGGACATCTGTCATGCATCACGCCGACGGATCAACCAGTACCCGGCCGCCGCCGCCGCGAGCGTCCACAGCAGAAGCACGAGGATCCCCTGTCCGGCCGTCAGGTCGCCTGATTCGGCGGTCACCCGCATCGCGCGCATGCCGGCCTGGTCCGGGAGGAATTGCGCCACCGGCCTGGTGCCGGAGATCGTGCCGAGAGCGGGCCCTACCACGAAGAACAGCGGCATGAGGATGCCCAACGCGAGTGCGGTGCTGCGGAGCAGGGCCGCGACCGCGGCCGAGAAGACGTTGATCAGTACGACGTACGCGACTCCGCCGAGCACGGCCCGCATGGCCCCGGGGTCGGACAGGCTCGCCCCGTGTGGTCCCAACGCGGCTTGGGTGATCAGGAAAGATGCGATCACGGCCGCCCCGCCGACGATCAGCGCGACTGCCGCCACGACCAATAGCTTGGCCAGGTAGAACAGGCCCCGGGTGGGCACCGCCGCCAGCGAGGCGCGGATCATCCCGGTCGTGTACTCGGAACTGAACACGAGCACCGCGAACACGACGAAGGCCAAATTGGCGTAGAGGAGGGCGTTGAACCCCGAGTTGATGGGGTTGAAGTCCGAGGCCAGCATGGCGCTGCCGCTGTCGATGGCGTTGCGGGTGGACAGGCCACCCGCGAGCGCCAGACCGAGACTGATGACCAGCGCCAGTGGCAGCGTCACCAGACTGCCCACCGTTGACCGTGCCTTGATCCATTCTGAGTGCAGGACTGCGGGTACCGTGTTGCTGCTCACCGGCTTGCCTCCGTGATCCCACCGCGATACTCGACGGCATCGGCTGTCAACTTGATGAACGCGTCCTCGAGCGAGGCTGTGCAGGGCGTGAGCTCGGTGATTATCAGGCCCTCGTCGCGGCCGACCGCAGCGACCTGCTCAAGCTCGGCGCCCATCGCGTGCAGGACGCCTTCTCCCGCCTCGGTCACCTCTATCCCGCGGGTGGTCAGGGCGCTGCGCAGGCTCGCCGCCTCGGGCGAGCGCACCCGGATGTACGAACCCGCGTGCTGCGCCACGAACTCGCTGGTCGAGATATCGGCGAGCATGCGTCCCCGGCCGATGATGATCAGATGATCGGCGGTGGCCGCCATCTCGGTCATCAGATGGCTGGACAGCAACACGGTGCGCCCCTCGGCCGCCAATCCCGTCAACAGTTGGCGGATCCAGCGGACACCCTCCGGATCAAGCCCGTTGATCGGCTCGTCCAGCAGCAGCACCGGCGGATCGCCGAGCAGCGCGGCGGCCAACCCGAGCCGCTGTGTCATGCCCAGCGAGAACCCTCGAACCCGCTTGCCGGCGACGCTCTCCAGCCCGACCATCTCGATCACCTGACGCACGCGCTGCCGCGGGATGCGGTTGCTGGCCGCCAGGCTGAGCAGATGGTTGTACGCGGATCGCCCAGGGTGTGCCGCCCGGCTCTCCAGCAGCGCACCGACCTGCCGTAGGGGCTCGGTCAGTTCGCCGTACTCCTTGCCGTTGATTCTCACGTGCCCCGACGTGGGCCGGTCCAGTTGCAGCATGAGCCGCATGGTGGTGGACTTCCCGGCCCCGTTGGGACCGAGAAAGCCGGTGACCCGCCCTGGCGTCACCGTGAACGTGAGCCCGTCGACGGCAGTTTTGGCACCGTAGTGCTTGGTCAGCTCAGTCGCCTCGATCATGCCCTCAGCCTGCCGGCGGGGCCCTGTCCGCCGCGTCAGACCACGGTTTGACAATGCCCATGGCTGAGCAGCTGTGCGCTTCCTCTCGGCACGCCAGCGCGATCACCACACGTGATCGGCACGTTGCGCGGGCTCCACAAAAGTGGTGCCCCGCGCCGCGAAGCCCCATCAACCCCGAAGGGCTCGCGGCGCGGAGGGCGACTCAGGCGGCGTAGATGAGCTTGACGCCATCCAGCCCCAGAGCTGCGGCCCGGGTCCCACGGACCCCGCTGTTCAGGTTCCGCCAACTGTTGTTGCTGGCGGCTTCGTGCACGTACCCGTCGACGACGTTGTAGATGTGCTTCACCCCGCCGAGGTTGAGCGCGGCCAGCGAGGTGCCCTGTGCGCCGTGGATGCCGGTCCACAGGTTGTTCCAGCCGGCGTTGCTGGCGGCCTCGTAGATCCGGCCGCCGTTGAGGGTGTAGAGAATCTTCGTGGTGCCCAGGCTGATCGCCGCTACCGCCGAGGCCGGGATGCCCGTGTTCAGGTTCCGCCAGGCGTTGGCGCTGTGCGCCTCGTGAACGTAGCCGCCGACAATGCTGTAGATGTACTTGACGCCGTTCAGCGCGATGACCGAGATCGAGGACGAGCTCGCGCCGCCGATGCCGGTGTTGAGATTGCGCCAACCGTTGTTGCTGGCGGCTTCGTGCACGTACCCGTCGACGACGTTGTAGATGTGCTTCACCCCGCCGAGGTTGAGCGCGGCCAGGGCGGTGCCCTGTGCGCCGTGGATGCCGGTCCACAGGTTGTTCCAGCCGGCGTTGCTGGCGGCCTCGTGGATCCGGCCGCCGTTGAGGGTGTAGAGGATCTTCGTGGATCCCAGGGTGATCGCGGTCGTCGCCGTGCCGGTCACCGCGCCCGCGCTGCCGGCGACCGGCAGGGCACGCCAGCCGGCGTTGCTGGCCGCCTCGAACACCTGACGGGGCTGGTCGGCGGGGTTCTGTTGGATGAAGACCAGCGGGCTGATCCGGGTGCCGGACGGGTCGATCATGTGCCAGTGCAGGTGCGGGCCCGTCGAGCTGCCCGAGCCGGGTGCGCCGGCGGCGCCACCGGAGCGGCCCACGATCGTGCCCGCGCCCACGCTGGCGCCGTTGCCGAGGAGGAACTGCGACAGGTGCAGGTACTGGCTGCGGTACCCGTCCGCGTGCTGGATCGTGACGGTGTGCCCGCCCGTGCCGTTGTTCGGGATGTTCTGGATGGTGCCGGCGCCGCAGGCCGGCAACGCCGTGCCCACCCCCATCCCGAAGTCGATGCCGCCGAGTGATCCGCGGCTGAGGTGACCCTCCCAGGTGTCGGTGATCGGGTAGGCGCCGAACGGGTTGTAGATCGCCGGCGCGGCCTGCGCGGCCTCGGGAACCAGCAGGCCACCGGTGCCGATGGCGCCCGCCCCCAGCACCGCCGCGCGCAACATCGTGCGGCGACTCACGGCGGAGGTGGTCGTGTCGTCGCCGCAGCAGCTGCCTTCGTAACTGTCCGTCATTCCCACTCCTTCTGCGCCCGCCAAGATATCCACGGAGGCTAATGGGTGGGGGTGGTCCAGCGGTACCGCGGCCACCAGACGTTGATCAGAGCGTCGGCAGCTGATCGGCTCGGGTGATCACCTGGTCGATGAGGCCGTACTCCCGGGCCTGCTCGGCGGTGAACCAACGGTCCCGGTCCCAGTCCCGCTGAATCTCGTCGAGGGATCGTCCACTGTGCTGGGCGATCAGCTCCTGCATCGTCCGCTTCACGTGCAGCATGTTCTCCGCCTGGATGGTGATGTCGGCGGCGGTCCCGCCCATTCCGCCGGACGGCTGGTGCATCATGATCCGCGAGTGTGGCAGCGCGTACCGTTTGCCGGCCGTACCCGCGCAGAGCAGGAACTGCCCCATCGAGCCGGCGAACCCGAGCGCCAGCGTCGCCACGTCGTTGTGGACGTAGCGCATCGTGTCGTAGACCGCCATCCCCGCGCTCACCGAACCGCCCGGCGAGTTGATGTAGAGGTGGATGTCCCGGTCGGCGTCCTCGGCGGCGAGCAGCAGGATCTGCGCGCAGATCTGGTTGGCCGACTCCTCCGTCACCTCGGTGCCCAGGAAGACGATCCGCTCCCGCAGCAGCCGCTCGAACACATGGTCACCGAAGGTTGGCTGCGCGCTCTCCAGCATTTGTGCGCCGTACCTCATCATGTGCCGCCGCCTTCCACCGCGCCGGCGGGCGGCGGGGACCGCCCGGTGGACCGGCCTTTTGAGCGTGCGGGCGACGGCGGTGGCTGGCCCAGTGATTCTGCCGCCGGCAGATCCGCCGACGGCAGAACCGGCGCGGCCTACGCGGCGGTCAGCCGCCGCAGGCCCAGCCGGGTCTCTGCGCCGTCAGCCAGGGCGGCGGTACGCGGACCGGGGCGCGAGCCGCCAGCGGAGGCCAACGCGTCGACGCCGAGGGTGGGTTCGCTGAACCCTGCTCCCTGGTGCAGGACGAACCCGCTGGTGCGGGGACCCACCAGCAGGGTGGCGTTGCCGATCTCGCGCCGGGTCGCGTCGACCCGCTCCAGGTGGGTCAGCGCGGCGCGCGGCGCGGCCGGAAGGCGGGGCTCGACCCGGCGCATGTCGTCGCGGGCCTCGCCGAGCAGGTCGGCGAGGCTGATGCCGAGCGCCCGGCAGATCGCCGCGAGCACCTCCGACGAGGCCTCCTTGCGGCCCCGCTCGACCTCGGAGAGGTAGGGCACGGAGACGTCGGCAGACGCGGCCACCTCGCGCAGCGTGCGGCCCTGACGTTGGCGGTGCCGGCGCAGCACCCCGCCGATCACTCGTCGCAGTAACGACATGCGGGCCTCACTCTCGCGGTCGTCGTCGGGAACATCCCCATCATGCCCGCTGCCGGACCCGCCGGCTGCCCGTGCGGGCCCGCGCCGCCGCCCGGCGCGGGCCCGACACGTCACCGACGCAGGTGGGTGTGCCAGGTGGGCGGCTCGGCCACCAGTGTCACCGTCCGGTAGTCGGGTGCGGGCGCCGTGCCGGTTGTCCGCCGCGACCCGGCCGTCCGATCGACGGTGTACCCGCTATGTTGTGGGCGTGCAGGCGACGGTGGGGGAGCAGGTCCGACAGTGATCCATTTTCCCGCGCAGCGCCGGGGCCCACTGAGCGCGCTGAGCCTTCGGCTCGCCGCAGCCCTGGGCCTGGTCTTCGCCGTGGTCGCCGCTGTCTATCTGGGCCGGGCCGGCTACCGCGATGTCAATGAGGACGGCCTCACCCTGCTCGACTGCTTCTACTACGCGGTCGTGTCGCTCTCGACCACCGGCTACGGGGACATCACTCCGGCCGCGCCGTCGGCCCGGCTGGTCAACGTCCTCTTCATCACCCCGGCCCGAGTGATCTTCCTGATCATCCTGGTCGGCACCACCCTGGAAGTTCTGACCGAGCAGTACCGGACCGGCCGTCGCCTGTCGCGGTGGAGGAGAGCCGTGAAGGACCACGTCATCATCTGCGGCTACGGCACCAAGGGGCGCAGCGCTGTCTCCGCCCTGATGGAGAACGGTCTGGACCGCTCGCGGATCGTGGTGGTGGAGCGCAGCGCCGCAGCCCTGCGGCAGGCCACCTCCGCTGGGCTGGTGGCGATCGAGGGCTCGGCGACCCGCTCATCAGTGCTGAACGAGGCGCACGTCAAGAACGCCAAGGCCGTAATCATCGCGACCGACAGTGACGACGCGTCGGTGCTGGTCGCGCTGACGGTACGGCAGCTCACTGCCGGACAGGTCCGCATCATCGCGGCGGCACGGGAGGCGGAGAACGCCCCGCTGCTCAAGCAGAGTGGCGCGCACCACGTGATCGTCTCCTCGGCCACGGCGGGCCGGCTGCTCGGCCTGTCCACCTCGGCGCCGCCGTTGATCGACGTGGTGGAAGATCTGCTCACTCCCGGTCAGGGCATGGCGCTGGCGATGCGTTCCGCGGAGCGGGACGAGGTGGGTCGCTCGCCGCGCGAGCTGGAGTCGTTGGTGATCGCCCTGGTGCGGCGGGGCAAGGTGGTCACGTTGGCGGACCGGGCCGGCGCGGTGATCGAGACCGGCGACATGCTGGTGCACGTACGCGACGACCGCCCCCAGTCGGCCACGAACGCCTGATCGTCCCGCCACTGCTGGGCGGGCCTGGCCGCTCGGTCGTTGAGGTGACGCCGCGTCAGCAGGTGTCGTCGGTGGCGCAGATCGCCTCGGTGCAGTTGATCGACGTGCCGGTGGAGGCCCGGCTGAGCAGCTTGTAGAGGGTTTCCCGCTCGGCGGGATCCAGTGCGCCCAGCACCTCGTCCTCGGCGCCAGCCAGGGCGCATTCGGCCTCGCTGAGGCGTTTCGTCCCATCTTCGGTGAGCTCGACGACGTGTCGGCGACGGTCCTCGGGGGAGCGCCGCCGCTCGATCAGCTGCTTGGCTTCCAGGTCGTTGAGCAGCCCGACGATGTTGGTGCTGTCCATTTCCAGGATGGTGGCGAGCGCCTGTTGACCGGTGCCGCCGCCGGCGCGCAGCACGGTGAGCGCGACCAGGTGCCGGGGGCGCAGCCCCAGTGGCGCCAGTACCGACTCCGACCGCAGCCGCATCCGCCGGGCCAGATGGTCCAGGAGTGCGCCCGAGCGGTGCTCTGAGGAGTCGAGCGGCTGCGCGGACATGTGACCCAGTCTACCGACTTGACGGAACATCGGCCTGCTATAAATAGTTGGTGCTGCACAGACGATTCCTAGAGGAGGAATGATGCACCTGCTGCATATTGACTCGAGCATCCGTGGTGACTGGTCGATCAGCCGACGGCTCACCGCCCGCGCGGTCGACGCATGGCGTGCGGCCCACCCGGACGGCACCGTGGCCTACCGGGACCTGGGCGCCGAGCCACTACCGCACCTGGACGCGGAGGGCGGGCTGGCGCGGATGACGCCTCCGGACCAGCACACGCCGGCCCAGCGTGACTCCTGGGAGCTCAGCGCGCGGTTGGTCGACGAGGTGAAGCAGGCCGACGTGGTGCTGCTCGGCCTGCCGCTCTACAACTTCGGCGCGCCCAGCAGCGTCAAGTCCTGGGTCGACCACCTGATCGTTCCCGGGCTGTCGTTCGACCCGACGACCCAGGAGGGCCTGCTCGGCGGACGCGAGTTCGTGGTGCTGGCCACCCGGGGCGGCGGCTACGGCGAGGGCACCCCGCGCTCCGGCTGGGACCACGCCGAGCCGTGGCTCCCGCACGGCCTGTCGATGACCGGCATGCAGCCGCGCTTCATCAGCGCCGAGCTGACCCTGGCGCCGTCGGTGCCGGCGATGGCCGAGCTGATCCCGCTGCACGAGGCGAGTCTCACGGCGGCCGAGAAGGAGATCGACAACCTCTGGCAGCCGGCCGGCGCCGCCCGCTGACCAGTCGTCCCTCGTCGCTCGTCGCCCGGAGGGCGGCCGCTCCACACCGGAACGGCCACCCCTCCGGGGCGGGACATCCAGTTTCTGAGCACCAGGCGGCTGGAGCCGCAACCCGTCCGGATGAGTCGCGGCTGCGCTGACCCCGCCGGTTCGTCGCGGCCTGGTTGCGGATCATGGAAAAACCTCGTTACCGGGCAGCTTCCCGATCGAACCCTTGCTACGGTGTCCCGGCTTAGAGCTGTCAATGGGTGTCGCTGCCGGGACTTGCCGGTGCAGCGTCGTTGGCGCAGGCACGACGGGGAAAGCTTCTAGAGCCGGGCGGACTCGCCCTGGTGCGGTTTGTCGTTCACCCCGTCGCGTCCCACGCAGGTCATCCCGGGCAGTTCCGAGTGCCTCGTTAATCGAACGACGGGAAGCAATCAGTGGCTGAAGTGGCAACATCCGCAGGAGCCCGGCGGCGATGGTACGCCGGCGTCATGGCGGGCCTCGCTCTCACGGGCGTGGCGGCCGTGGCACCCACGACCAGTGCCAGCGCCGCCCCCGCCGGCGGCGGCGCGTACGACGTGGCGAGCAGCGAGCGACCGGACCGGTTGAGCAAGCTGCCGAACCTGCACAAGGGGAAGCTCACGCTTCCCAAGCCGGGCGCCCAGGGCCGGACCTTCCAGTCCGGTACGGGTGCCTCCCCCAAGGTCTTCCAGGGGGCCCTGGCGAGCGCCTCCGAGTTCCCGTACATCGTGGGTATCGTCACCACTTTCCAGGATGGCCCGGACTTCTACTGGTACTGGTGCACCGGCACGATCATCGCCCCCAACAAGGTGCTGACGGCCGCGCACTGCACCGCCGACGGGCCCGGGGCGACTCGGGTCATCGCCGGCAACGACCGGTTGGTCGACAGCAACGGCCAGCTCGTCGGTGGCAGCGGGTTCGTCGCCGAGGTTGGTTCGACCTGGACCCACCCGGGCTGGAACATCGCCGAGCAGTACGAGAACCCCGACACCGCGCCCATCGTGGACGACGTCTCGGTCCTCACGCTGAAGCAGAACCTGCCCAGCGTGTACAAGCCGGTGTCGTTGAGCGCCCAGGGTGACCAGACTCCGTACGTGGCTGGTACGCAGGCCCAGATCGCGGGCTACGGCGTCACCGCGTCCGACGACGAGAACCCGGACAGCCGGCTGCGCAAGGCGACTGTTCCGATGCGGTCCAACGAGGACTGCAACGTCGCCGGGCTCTACCTCGCCGACCGGATGATCTGTGCTGGCGCGGGCACCGACGCCACGCCGAGCAGCGACACCTGCGGGGGTGACTCCGGCGGTCCGCTGCTCGTCAACGGGGTCCAGGTCGGCATCACCGACTGGGGCTTCCGGCCGTGTGGTTCGTCGCCCGGCTACTACGAGCGGTTGAGCTACTACAACAACTCCATCAAGGCGGACCTCACCCGTCCGTCGCTGGTCAACGCGGACTGGACGGGCGACGGTCACACCGACCTGCTCGCCCGCGACGCCGCCGGCAACCTGGCGTTGTGGTACGGCAGTGGCTTCTCCAAGGACGGGTACGGCGGCTTCTACGGGGTTCAGCAAATCGGCGCGGGCTGGAACATCTACAGCCGGGTCTTCCGCGTCTACAACTGGAACGGCGACAAGAAGCCGTCCATCATGGCGATGAAGCCCAACGGTGAGCTGTTCATCTACAACACCGATGGCAAGGGCAACTTCGTCGGTGGCGCGAAGAAGATCGGCACCGGGTGGCAGGGCTTCACCGCGCTCATGGTGACGAACAACTGGCTGGGCAACAACCGGCCGAGCCTTCTGGTGCGCAAGTCCAACGGCGACCTGATCCGCTACACCAGCAACGGTAATGGCGGCTGGGAGAACCCGCTGGGCACCAAGATCGGCAACGGTTGGAACGGGTTCAACCTGTTCCTCACCCCCGGGGCCTGGAAGGGCGACGGGCGTGAGGTGCTGATCGGTCGTACCTCGACCGGCGACCTGAAGATGTACCAGTCCGACAGCAAGGGCGGCTGGACCAACCCGCTCGGCACCAAGATCGGTAGCGGCTGGCAGGGCTTCAAGAACATCATGGTTCCGGGCGACTGGAGCGGCGACAACATGATGGACATGCTCGGCGTCGACGGCAGTGGCCGGATGCGGCTCTACACGACCAACGGCTACGGCCAGTGGATCGACTCGAGCGGCGGGGTCATCGGCACCGGCTGGGGAGTCTTCAACCTGGTCTTCTGACCAGGCTGTCCGCAGCAGTAACGGGAAGGGCCCGCAACCGAACGGTTGCGGGCCCTGTCCCATTTTCGGGCGTCAGATGATCGTCCAGGTGTCGCCGCTGCCCAGCAGGCCGGCGAGCTGCTGCTCGGGGGTCTCGGTGACAGTCGCCTTGGCGGCCGCGAGCTGAGCCTGCACCACGCTGTCGTAGGACGGCCGGTCCACCGAGCGGAACACCCCGATCGGAGTGTTGCGCAGGTCCAGGCCGGGCAGCCGGGACAGCGCGAAGGCGTACGCCGGGTCGTTGACCGTCGCGTCGTGCACGACGATCTCCTCCGGGCGGACCGAGCTGGTGTCCCGGACCTCCAGGCCGAAGCCACCCGGCGGGTGCACCACGCAGAACTGCCCGTCGGCCCCGAAGGTGATCGGCTGGCCGTGCTCCAGGCGGATCAGGTAGTCGTCCCGGGTGGACGGGTCCTTGAGCTGCTCGAACGCCCCATCGTTGAAGATGTTGCAGTTCTGGTAGATCTCCACGAACGCCGAACCCTCGTGCTCGGCGGCGGCCCGCAGCACCGACTGCAGGTGCTTACGGTCGGAGTCGATGGTCCGGCCGACGAAGCTGGCCTCCGCGCCGAGGGCCAGCGAGAGCGGGTTGAACGGGGCGTCCGCCGAGCCGGCCGGAGTCGACTTGGTGATCTTGCCGACCTCGGAGGTGGGAGAATACTGGCCCTTGGTCAGACCGTAGATCCGGTTGTTGAACAGCAGGATCTTGAGGTTGACGTTGCGCCGAAGCGCGTGGATCAGGTGGTTGCCACCGATGGAGAGCGCGTCGCCGTCGCCGGTGACCACCCAGACCGAAAGGTCCGGCCGGGACACCGACAGGCCGGTCGCGATCGCCGGGGCCCGGCCGTGGATCGAGTGCATGCCGTACGTGTTCATGTAGTACGGGAAGCGGGACGAGCAGCCGATCCCGGAGACGAAGACGGTGCGTTCCCGGGGGATGTTCAGCTCCGGCATGAACTGCTGGATGGCCGCCAGGATCGCGTAGTCACCGCAGCCGGGGCACCAGCGCACCTCCTGGTCGGACTTGAAGTCCTTCGCGGTGAGCTTGACGGCGACAGGCTCAGACATTCTTCAGCACCTCTTCCAGCGTCGTCTCCAGCTCGGCGGCCGTGAACGGAAGGCCGCGGACCTGGTTGTAGCTGATCGCGTCGACCAGGTAGCGGGCCCGGATGACATGCGCCAGCTGGCCCAGGTTCATCTCCGGGATGACCACCTTGTCGTACGAGCGGAGCACCTCACCGAGGTTGGCCGGCATCGGTGCCAGGTGCCGCAGGTGCGCCTGGGCGATGGAGAGGCCGCGCTGGCGTACGCCGCGGCATGCCGCGCCGATCGGCCCGTACGTCGAGCCCCAGCCGAGGACCAGCACCCGAGCGTCGCCGTCCGGGTCCTCCACCTCGATGTCCGGCACCGGGATGGTCTCGATCCGGGCGGCCCGGGTGCGCACCATGAAGTCGTGGTTGGCCGGGTCGTAGGAGATGTCGCCGGTCTTGTCGGCCTTCTCCAGACCGCCGATCCGGTGCTCCAGGCCCGCCGTGCCAGGGATCGCCCATGGCCGAGCCAGGGTCTCCGGGTCACGCAGGTAGGGCAGGAAGGTGGTGCCGTCGTCGCCGTTGGGCTTGGTGGCGAACTCGACCCGCAGGTCGGGCAGCGACTCCACGTCGGGCAGCAGCCACGGCTCCGAACCGTTGGCAACGTAGTTGTCGGACAGCAGGATCACCGGGGTGCGGTAGGTCAGCGCGATCCGGGCCGCCTCCAGTGCCGCGAAGAAGCAGTCCGACGGTGACCGGGGCGCGATCACCGCGACCGGCGCCTCGCCGTGCCGTCCGTAGAGCGCCATGTTGAGGTCGGCCTGCTCGGTCTTGGTCGGCATGCCTGTCGACGGGCCGGCGCGCTGCACGTCCACGATCACCAGCGGCAGCTCCAGGGCCACCGCGAGCGAGATCGTCTCGCTCTTGAGCGCCACGCCGGGGCCGCTGGTGGTGGTCACACCGAGGGACCCGCCGTAGGAGGCGCCGAGCGCGGCGCCGACAGCGGCGATCTCGTCCTCGGCCTGCACGGTGATCACGCCGAAGCGCTTGTGCTTGCTCAGCTCGTGGAGGATGTCCGATGCCGGCGTGATCGGGTACGCGCCGAGGAAGACCGGCAGCCCGGAGCGGACCCCGGCGGCGACCAACCCCAGCGAGAGCGCCGCGTTGCCGGTGATGTTGCGGTACGTGCCCGGCTTCATCTTCGCCGGCTTGACCTCGTAGCGGACGGCGAAGTCCTCGGTGGTCTCGCCGAAGTTCCAGCCGGCCTTGAAGGCGGCGACGTTCGCGGCGACCAGCTCCGGACGGGACGCGAACTTGCGCTCCAGGAAGCGCAGCGTCGACTCGAATGGCCGGGAGTACATCCAGGAGAGCAGGCCGAGCGCGAACATGTTCTTCGAGCGCTCGGCGTCCTTCTTGGACACCTGGTGGGAGGCGAGCGCGCCGACAGTCATCGAGGTCAGCGCCACCGGGTGCACCACGTAGCCGGCCAGCGAGTCGTCGTCCAGTGGGCTGGCCTGGTAACCGACCTTGGCCAGGTTGCGCTTGGTGAACTCGTCGGTGTTGACGATGATGTCCGCGCCGCGCGGCAGGTCGGCCAGGTTGGCCTTGAGGGCCGCCGGGTTCATCGCCACCAGCACGTTGGGCGCGTCACCCGGTGTGAGGATGTCGTAGTCGGCGAAGTGCACCTGGAAGCTCGACACCCCCGGCAACGTGCCGGCGGGCGCCCGGATCTCGGCGGGGAAGTTTGGCAGCGTGGAGATGTCGTTGCCGAGCTGCGCCGTCTCCGAGGTGAACCGGTCGCCGGTCAGCTGCATGCCGTCGCCGGAGTCACCGGCGAACCGGATGACCACCCGGTCGAGTTGACGGATCTGCTTGGTCACTGTGCCACCTTCGTTCGCGACTGCGGGGCTTGCCCGGCCACGGAACCTCCTTGACGCAACGCTTCACCGCACCGCCCCAGGCTGGTCCGGCCGCTGTCGTTCCTCATCTGAGAGCCTACGTCTAAGGGAGCCCTAACCATCGCTGGAGGTCCGCCGACTGGGACCCGATAGAGACGATAAATGCCCACCTTTGCGGTGTTACGCCCCGCCCGCCGTAATTCAGATCACCACCGGGCCCCCGCCGACGACCCCGGCCGCGCGCTGCCGGGGTCGTCCGCCGATCAGTCGGCGGGATTGAGCGTGGGCTCGGCCGGTGGACCGCCGAACCGGCGGCGCAGCGAGGTCATGGTCAGCGTGAGAGCCAGCACCACCAGCAGCGCGGAGACCGCGATCAGGATGACCGCGGTGCGCTGCACCGAGGTCAACCCGCCGTCTCCGGTCGCGGCACCGGCGGGGAGTACGCCCTGCGAGCCGGTCGGCGCGGGCGGCGAGACCACCGGCGTGGCCAGGGCGGCAGCGGCGGTGATCCGGAAGCTCATCTGCACCCGACGGGTCGGGCCGCTGCGTGGATCGAGTTGACCGATCACGGCACCGGACAACGGCGCTTCCCGCTGGGCCTGCGGCGTCGCCTCCACCGGCAGTTGCACCTCGGCGGTCGCCCCCGCCAGCACCAGGCCGGCGTCGCAGCGGGTACGCGTCGGGTCGACGGCAACGCAGCCGGGCGGTGGGGTCGGCACGGTCACCCCGGCCGGTAGGACGACCTCGACCCGGCCGGCGGCGTCCACCGTGCCGGTGTTGCCCAGCCGGAGGGTGAGGGTGCTGGGGCTGCCGCTGATGTCGAAGGCCACCTCGTCGGCGGCGAGCGCGATCCCGGGCACCGGCGGGCCAGGTGGGATGAGCACCGCGAAGCCCTGGTCGTCGGTCGCCTCCCCGGCCACTGCCGGCGCGTCCGCGACGACCTGGACGGAGCCGCTGAGCGGCATCTGCTTCCACGCCGTGCCAGCGACCCGCAGGCGCAGCACGGTGCTGAACCGGACGCCAGCCCCGGCGGTCCAGGCCCCACAGCGGTACGCGCCACCACCGGCGGCGGCGCAGCCCTTCGTGCCGGCGTCGGTCAGCCCGGCGGGCAGCGTGTACGAGAGTCGGATCCGTTGCGCGGTGGTACCTGTGTTGTGCACCGTGACCTGCAGGGTGGCGGCCGTGCTCGCCGCGTTCCAGTACGCCTCGGTGAGGGTGACGTCGCCGGTGGTGACCTGCACGCCCAGCGGGTTCTGCGGCGGCGGCACCGAACCCTGCGCGGGCGGGCGGACCGGCGGAGCCGGGGGTGTCGGCGGGGCCGGTGGGACCGGCGGCGCCGTCGGTGGCACCGGGGGCGTCGGGCTGGGCGGTCGGGTGGTGCCGCCCGGCGCGGGCGCGTTGGTGGTCGGCGCCGGCGGGATCTCCGGGGCGGTGGTCACCGGCGCCGGTGGCGTCGTCTCCGGTGGCGGGGCGGTGGTCTCCGGGGCCGGGTCGGTCGGCACCGGTTCGCCGCCCGGGGCCTCGGTCGGGGTGGGCTCCTCCGCCGGCGTGGTCGGTGGCCCTCCGTCTCCCGGCTCGTTGACCGGTTCGGCCGAGGTCACGACCGGGTCCGCGTCCGGTGCGGCCGCGCTGGCCCAGGCCGGTCCCACGGCGAGCGCCGCGAGCAGGCCGAGCACGAGCGCGGTCGCCAGCAGGGGCGTGGAACGCCGCCCCTCCGCCCGGTTACCGGGCGATGCCTTCACGCGGGCCATCTGTCCTCCGGTGACATGGGTGGGTGTCCAATATTCGGTAACAGTTGCCCCAGTGCACTAGTCCCATCTGGAAACAAATCCGTAACGTGTTTGGGACGGCCCGTTCGGGCGGACGGTAGGCTGCCGACTGTGACCGGATACCTGGGCTCGTACGCGACGCTCGGGCTCCTGCTGCTCGCCAGCGTTCTCTTCTTCGTTACGGCGTTCTCGGCCAACCGGGTGTTACGCCCGGCGCGTCCGGCCGACCCGGCGGGCAAGCGGGCCAGCTACGAGTGCGGGCTCGACCCGGTCGGCGGCGACTGGGCGCAGATGCAGATCCGCTACTACGTGTACGCCTACCTGTACGTGCTGTTCGCGGTCGAGGCGGTGTTCCTCTTCCCCTGGGCGGTGGTCTTCGACCGGCCGGGCTTCGGTCTGGTGACGGTGGTGGAGATGGCGGTGTTCGTGGCGGTGCTCGCGCTCGGCATCCTCTACGCCTGGCGCAGGAACATCCTCCGCTGGACCTGAGCGCCGCGGCCTCCGGCGATCGTGTCGGTCCGTCCGGCCGTTCGCGGTCGCCCACGGCGACAACCGGTCAGGCCAGCCCGCGGCGGGTCGCCGTGGGCGGGCGGTCGCCTCGGATCGAGGCAACCATGTCCAGCACCCGGCGGGTCGGGCCGACCTGGTGGGCCCGGAATACCCGGGCGCCCAACCAGGCCGAGACCGCCGTCGCGGCGAGCGTCCCCTCCAGCCGTTCGGCCACCGGCAGGCCCAACGTCTCGCCGATGAAGTCCTTGTTGGAGAGCGCCACCAGCACCGGCCAGCCGCTCCCGGTCAGCTCGTCCAGTCGGCGGGTGATCTCCAGCGAGTGCCGGGTGTTCTTGCCGAAGTCGTGCGCCGGGTCGATGAGGATGCCGTCGGGGCGTACCCCTGCCGCCACCGCGCGCTCGGCGAGCCCGGTCACCGTCGCGACCACGTCGGCGACCACGTCGGTGAAGGCGGCGCGGTGCGGCCTGGTCCGCGGCGTCAGGCCGCCGGCGTGCGAACAGACCAGGCCGGCGCCGGTCTGCGCGGCCACCCGGACCAACGTCGGGTCGGCGCCCGACCAGGTGTCGTTGAGGAGGTCGGCGCCGGCCGCCACGGCCTCCGTCGCCACCTCGGCACGCCAGGTGTCGATCGAGATCACCACCTCCGGGAACGCGGCCCGGACGGCGGCGATGGTGTCCACCGTGCGCCGGATCTCCTCGGCGACGCCCACGTCCGCACCGGGCCCGGCCTTGACCCCGCCGATGTCGATGATGGCCGCGCCCTCGTCCACCGCCCGCTCCACAGCCCGCAGAGCGTTGTCGGCGGCGTAGGTCGCCCCCCGATCGAAGAACGAGTCCGGCGTGCGGTTGATGATCGCCATCACCACCAGCTCGCCGGGGGCGAACGTGCGCCCACCCAGCCGAAGCGCCCCGGCCATGCCCGCCTCCTGGAAGTTCGCGCCGTCGCCGCCGCGTCGGCCGGTCCCGACGCTAGTCGGTCGTCCGTCCGCAATTCCGGGCGGGCGTCGGCGCCGATCGTGATCGGGGCGGGTGGCGGGGTCGCTCCCGGCCGGCTGCCATGCCACGATCAGTACATGGGTCAGCTTCTGCTCCTCCTGGTCGTGGCGTTGACCGTCGCGGCGGTGATATTCGGCGTGACGGTGCTGGTCAGCGGCCGTGATCCCGGCCTGGTGCCAGCCGAGCCGGATTCGCAGGCCGTGGCGTTGCCGGGCACCCGCCCGTTACGCGAATCCGATGTGGGGGCGGTCCGTTTCGACACCGGGTTGCGCGGGTACCGGATGGACCAGGTCGATCAGGCGATGCGCCGTGCCGCCTACGACATCGGTTACAAGTCCGAGCTGATCGGCGTACTGGAGTCGGAGGTCATCGCCTTGCGTGAGGGGCGCACCGACGACGCGGACGTGCTGCGCCAGGCCCGCGAGCAGTCCGCCAGCAAGGCGACGACCGCGGAAGCGGCGGAGCCGGGCGAGGCAGCAGAGCCGGGTACGGCGGTCGAGCCGGGCAAAGACGCGCCGCTGACCGGCGAGGCGGGTTCGGCCCCGGTCGGCTCGACGACCCCCGGCTCGTTGCCCGCCGCCACCTCGTCCCCGGCGGATTCCGATGGTGTGGCGCCTGCCGCCACCCCCGCCGACGACGAGTCGGCCGATCGTGCGCGGCCCGCCGACGGCACCGAGCAGCGCGACGCGGTGGTTCGGTCGGAGTCGGCGTGACCGATTCGGAGGGCGCCGACGATCTTCGGGAGGCGGCCCGACCCGGTGCCGGTGAGGTGACCGCCACGGTGATCGTCGACGCCCCGGCGGAGCGGGTCTTCGCCGCGTTGCTCGCCTGGGAACGTCAGTCCGACTGGATTCCGTTCACCCGGGTCCGCGTGGTCGAGGGCGACGGGCGCGAGGGCAGCCGGATCGAGGCGGTGACCGCGCTCGGCCGGGCGACGCTGCGCGACGAGATGCGGGTGGTCCGGGTCGACGAGCCGTACGAGATCGGTGTGGTGCACTACGGCCAACTGCTGCGCGGCCCGGGGGTGCTGCGCTGCACCCAACTGGGTCGGGACCGCACCCAGGTCGTCTGGCACGAGTGGTTCCACCTGCCGGGCGGTCGGGCCGGTCGACTGGCGTGGCCGGTGCTCTGGCCCGGCTCCAAGCTCGGCCTCACCCAGGCGCTGAAGAGGTTTGCCCGTCTGGTCGAGCAGGGCCGGCTGCCCTGACTGTGCGGCCCGGTGCGCCGCGTCATCACGGCCGCCGGTGGCGATGGGGTGTCGGACGGATGCCCTAGCGTGTACGAGGTGACTGACCTGGTGATCGGTGCCGATGGGCTGCCTCGCTGCGCCTGGGGGTCGAGCACCCCCGACTACGCCATCTACCACGACACCGAGTGGGGGCGGCCGCTGCGCGGCGACGACGCGCTCTACGAGCGGATGACGTTGGAGGCGTTCCAGTCCGGGTTGTCCTGGCTGACCATCCTGCGCAAGCGTCCGGCGTTCCGGCTGGCCTTCGACGAGTTCCACCTCCCGACCGTCGCCCGCTACGACGACGCCGACGTGACCCGGTTGCTCGCCGACGCCGGCATCGTCCGCAACCGAGCCAAGATCGAGGCGGCGATCGCCAACGCCCGCGCCGCACTGGATCTGCCGGAGGGCCTGTCCGCGCTGCTCTGGTCCTTCGCCCCGGAGCCCCGGCCGGCTCGCCCCGCCTCGTTCGCCGAGCTCCCGCCGATCACCCCGGAGTCGACGGCGATGGCCAAGGCACTCAAGAAGCGCGGCTTCCGGTTCGTCGGCCCGACCACCGCGTACGCGCTGATGCAGGCCACCGGAATGGTCGACGATCACATCGTCGGCTGTCACGTCACCCTCCCACCGGCGGCGTGATGAGATGGCAGGCATGACGACCGAGACCGCGCACCGGGCCGGTGCGGCCGGCAACGCCGACGGGGCGGGCACCTGGGCGGTGCTGCTGCCCGCCGAGCGTTACGAGGCCGAGCGGCTCGTGCACCACGACACGCTGGAGCTGACCGCGCTGACCGACGTCGCCCGGCCGGGGCCGGGAGACCAGGTGGCCGTGCTGGTCGACGGGCCGCCACGGCTGGTGGCCCTCGGCCGGGTCACCGCGCCGGGTCGACGCCACCGCGAAGACCCGGACGACCCGCAGTCCCCGGTCGAGCCGGGGACGCTCGTCGTCGCGTACACCCGACGGGCCTTCGACGAGCCGGTGCCGGCCGACCTGCTGACGCTCGACGGGCCGGTCACCGCACTGGAGCCGGCGGCCTTCCGGGCGTTGGCCGACCGGCTCGGCCCGCCCCCGGCGCGGCGCACCTGGCTGGTCAGCCTCGACCTGCCGATCGAGGCCGGCACGCCCGCCGAGGCGGTTCGGCTGTTCTGGTCCTACGTGCAGGAGTTGGGGCCGCGTGAGCTGCCCGCCTTCGTGTCGCCGGCCGGTGACGAGCTGGCCATGCAGGCGTTCGTGCTGGGCGAGCAGGCCAACCAGGACCCGGAAGAGGACGACTAAAAAAGTTTCTCCACTCGTCCCCGCCAGTCGGCGAGGACCGGCCCCGGGTCGGTGTCCAGCACCCGCTCCAGCAGCGTGGCGTAGACATCCCGGAAGTCGGTGGTGTATTTCAGGTCGCCGTCGTCGAGGTCGGTGAGGCTCGGTGGTGCGCCGTGCCAGCCACCACGGACGCCCGCGCCGAGCAGCAGCACGTCCGAGGCGGTGCCGTGGTCGGTGCCGTCCGAGGCGTTGGCCCGTACCCGACGGCCGAACTCGGAGTAGACCGCCACCACCACCTTCCGGCCGGCCTCGGTGCGACTCATCCGGTCGGCGAACCCGGTCAACGCCCGGTCCAACTGCCCCAGCAGGACGGCCTGCAACTGCTTCTCGTCGGCGTGCGTGTCGAAGCCGCCCAGCGACACCGAGAAGACCCTGGTGGACACTCCCGCCTCGACACACTGCGCGACCAGGTCGAGCTGTGCGTCCAGCGGTGTGCGTGCCCCGCCGGTGGCTGTCGCGGGGGCCTGCTCGCCGTCCGGGTCCGCCGTGTCCGGGTCGGCGGAGTCGCGTACCTGGCGGATCATCTCGTCCACCGACCGCAGGTCGGCGAAACAGGCGGCGGCGCGACCCCGGGCCGGCGACTCGCCCGCCTCCGCGGCGGAGAACGCGGTGAGCGTCTCCGCGGGAAGCCCCTTGGCGGCCTTCCGGTCGGTCACCGGCACAGCGGCGCCGGCGCTTCGGGCCCCGGCCAGCAGCGGCGGCAGCGCCGGCTCGAAGGAGACCGCCAGCCGGGGGTCACCACCGGCTCCGTCCAGCCACCGCCCGAGCCAGCCCGTGTTGCCGGGCCGGTCCGGTTGCGCGGTGTGCCAGATGTCCATCGACCGGAAGTGGCTGCGGTCCGGCTTCGGGTAGCCGACCCCCCGCACGATCGCCAGCCCACCGCCGGACCAGCGCTGGTGCAGGCCGGCCAGCGCCGGGTTGAGGCCGAAGTCGTCGTCCAACCGCCGCACCTCCCCGTCCGGGTACGCCAGCTCGGGGCGCGCCGCCCGGTAGGCCGGGTCGCCGTACGGAATGACAGTGTTGAGGCCGTCATTGCCGCCGTAGAGGGTCACCAGCACCAGCGTGCGGGACTGCGGGTCCCGGTCCCCGGTGGTGTCCAGCAGGTCCCGCAGGCTGTACGCGCCGGCCCCGGCGGCCAGCGCGCCCGCGCCGACCACCCCGCTGGTCAGCAGGAACCTGCGTCGGGTCAGGCTGTCCATGTCGACTCCTCCGCTCAGCTGACTGTGTATTCGGGGCTGACCAGGCCGGCGGCCAGCAGCTTGCGGGGCTCACCGGCCAGCGGGGTGAGGGCGGCGCGGGTGCGCGGCCCCCAGCCGTCGACCACAAGCAGTCGGGCCAGCGCGTCCGGTCGGCCGGCGCTGGGCGCGGCGGTCAGCCGGGCCAGCGCCGCTGGTGCCGTGGCGGCGGCGAGCACCCCGGCCGTCCGTAGTCGGGCCTGCAACGACGAGGTGGTCAGCCAGGCGGCCCCGGCCGGCCAGCCGCCCACACTGGGTGGACGCAGCGGCACCTGGTCCAGCGCGTTCAGGCCGGCCAGCAGTTGTTTGCGTTGCTGCTCGGGCAGAGCGGACGGTCGGATGCCGAGTTGCCGTAGCGCACCGACCAGCCACTCCACCGGCTGCTTCACAAGCGTGCCCCGGGTCTGCGCGAAGGCCGGTGCGGAGAAGATCGCGCGCAGGGTCGCGATGGTGTTCGCGCCGGCCAGACCGCCCGGGGGCGGGGCGTCGGAGCCGGCGTAGCGGGACCAGAGCCGCCCGGCCACGAAGGTCGCCGCCGCCGGTTGGGCGGCCAGCAGACCGGCGTACGCCTCGGCGTCGAACCGGCCGCTCTGCCCGAGGATGCTCTTCTCGCCGGGGTCGTGCCGCCGGGCCTCGATCCGGGCCGCACCGGTGCGCCGGTCGACCACCCAGCCGGTCAGGGCCCGCGCGCCGGCCTTCACGTCGGCCTCGCTGTACGCGCCGATGCCGAGGGTGAACAGCTCCATCAACTCGCGGGCCAGATTCTCGTTCGGTGCCTTGCGGGTGTTCTTCTGCCCGTCCAGCCAGACGATCAGGGCGGGGTCGCGCACCATCGCCGCGACCAGTGGGCCCAGCGGCCCACGGCCGTGCCGGCGCAGGGTCTCCAACTGGCCCAGCATCAGCCGCGCCGACTTGACCTTCTGCGCGCTGGTGGCCCAGTGCCCGTGCCAGAAGAAGAGCAACTTCTCGGTCAGCCCGTCCTCGGCGGCCACCATCCGGTCCAGCCACCACTCGGTGACCTGCTGGAGTTGCTTGCGGCGCTCCGCGTTGGCCTGCTGCCGCAGCTCGCGGCTGGAGTCCTTGGTCAGCTCGGCGTACGGGTCGGGGGCAAGCGCCGGGAGCGGCGTGGCCGCCGCGCCCCGGTCCGCGCCGGACCGGGTGAGCACCCGGTCCAGGGTCGCCGCCGGCCCGGCCCGCTCGGCCGCGTCCACCTCGTCGGCGGTCGGCCCGAAGGTGGCCCGGCGCAGCAGGTGCGCCACCGCTTCACGATCGCTCATACCGGCCGACGCTAGGCGTCCCCTGTTCGAGGACGGTAAGGGCGACGTCCGGATCGCGTTCAGCGTCCCTCGAAGACCGGTTTCTGCTTGCCGACGAAGGCGAGGGTGGCCGCTCGGTGGTCGGCGGTGGCGCCGCAGATGGACTGGGCCTGCGCCTCGGCGGCGAGGGCGTCGGCGAGGGTGCCGGCGTCGGCGATGGAGAGCTGCCGCTTGATCGCCCCGTACGCGACGGTCGGGCCGGCGGCGAGGCGGGCGGCCAGTTCCTGGGCGACGGGCAACACCTGCTCGTCGTCGTCCGTCAACCGGTTGAGCAGGCCCAACCGGCAGGCCTCCTCGGCGCGGACCGGCTCGGCCAGCATCAGCAACTCCACAGCCTTGGCGTGGCCGACCAGTCGGGGCAACGTCCAGGAGGCGCCGGTGTCGGCGGCGAGACCGACCTTGGCGAAGGCCATCAGGAAGCTGGTGGTCGGACCGCCGATGCGGATGTCGGCGAGGAACGCCAGCGACGCGCCCGCCCCGGCGGCCATCCCACGGACCGCGGCGATCACCGGCTTGGGCAGGTTGGCGAGCCGGGCGGCGATCGGGTTGTAGTGCGCCCGCACGGTGCCCAGCGGGTCACTGGACGAGTTTTCCAGCGTCGACACGTGCTCGCGCAGGTCCTGACCGGCGCTGAACGACCCGCCGGCCCCGGCCAGGACGACCGCGCGGCAGGACCTGTCGGTCTCCAACTCGGCCAGGGCGTCCCGCAGCGCCTCCTTGAGCGCCACGTCGAGCGCGTTCATCGCGTTCGGCCGGTTCAGAGTGAGGGTGACGACGGCATCGGTCCGGTCGACCAGCAGCGGCTCGGTCACGTGTCTAACGACCCTTCTGTCGGACGATGCGGTTGCCGGCGTCGAGGCACTGTTCGACGTACCGGTCGGCGGCCGGGCGCAGGCGAGCCGCGTGCCGGTCGAAGAAACTGGCCGCGGCGGTGCCGGGCCACCGCTCGGGCAGCAGCGCCGGGGGCAGCTGCGGGTCCTGGAAGAGGAAGGTACGCCACGCGTGCACGAGGCGGAACCGCGTCGCGTACGCCTCCTCGTCGCTGCTGCGCACGGTGACCGCGGCGAGCAGCGGGCGCTGGTCCGCGACGAACCGCTCGTAGGCGCGGCCGATCTCGGCCAGGTTCCAGGCTCGTCGGACCACGCCCATCGCGCCGGGGGTGCCGGAGAAGTGTGACGCGGTGAACCGTTCGAACCGGATGCCGGTCTCGGCGAGGAGCAGGTCGACGTCCTCCGCGGGGCGGGTGGCGACCCAGGTCTGCTCGTCGAGCGTCCCGTAACCGAGGAAGCTCAGGTTGGCGGCGAGCCGCTGGCGGTCCCGCCGGGAGCCCGGAGCCTCCAACACCAGCAGATCGAACCGGCCGTCCCAGGTGACCCGGCCGGTCCGGTAGATCCGGGCCGCTGCCTCGTCGAGTCGGCGGGCAGCTTTCGGTGTGATCGAATATCCCGGTCCGGAGACCAACCGGAGGGGCTCGAGCCAGCCCTGACGCACCATCCGGGAGACGGCGGTGCGAACTGCTGGCGGTGCGATTCCCAGCGGCGCCAGTAGCTTGACCAGGGCAGCAACCGGTGCCCGGCCACCCCTCGGACGGAGGTGGTCGCCGTACAGGTCGAAGAGTGCCGACCGTGCCTGCATGACCGCACATTGTGACAGGCCTTCTCAAGATAAGCTAGATGCTGTTACATCAATGCTGCTCCGGTTTGGGTCCGGCGGTGTTCATCAGGGAAAATCGTTGGTCGACACCCCCGTGACCGTTGCGGGTGGTCGTGACGAAGTGGCTGTGGGGCAACCCACCGACCCTGGTGTAGGTCTGAGGGGAGACAACATGGCGGCGATGAAGCCGCGGACGGGCGACGGTCCGCTGGAAGTCACCAAGGAGGGGCGGGGCATCGTCATGCGGGTCCCGCTGGAGGGCGGTGGCCGGCTCGTCGTCGAGATGACTCCCGACGAGGCCAACGCGCTCGGTGATGCACTGAAGGCAGCGGCCGGCTGAGTGAGGAGTGCTCCGGGCGGCTCACGCCGCCCGGAACGTTCTTTGGGCCCTGAGCCACCGGAATCGCCGGTGGCTCAGGGTCTTCAATGCTGCGGGCAGGTGGGTTCGCCTCCGGTCCGCGACACTTTCCTGGAGGTACGGTTCCGCGTGCTCGACATCCGTCTGATCGCCGAGCCTGACCGGCTCGACGCCCTCGTCCTGCCCGTCCGGCCCGCCGAATCGACGGCGGAGGGTGACACCTCGGCCGAGCCGATGCCGACAGCCGTGGCGGCCCCGGACGGCACGGCCGACGAGGCCGTCGCGCTGGTGTCGGCGGCCCGACTGACGGGCCGAACCGGCGAGATCCACACCCAGCTGCGCCCCGGGGGTACCCCCGGCCGGCTGCAGCTGCTCGGCATCGGTGACGGGGACGAGGCGGCCTGGCGGACGGCCGGGGCGGCCCTGGCCCGCTCCAACGCAGCTGAGACGCATATCACCATCGCGCTGCCGGCCGAGGTGACCTCGGCCGCGATTCGCGGGTTGACCGAGGGGCTGCTGCTCGCCCCGTACCGCTTCCGACTCACCGAGGCCGGCGACCGGCCGACGCTCAGCGGCGTCGACCTGCTGCTCGCCGACCCGACCGCGTACGAGGACACCGTCGCCACGGCCCGGACCACTGCCGCGATGACCCATCTCGCCCGGGACCTGACCAACACCCCCTCCTCGGTGAAGACCCCGCAGTGGTTCGCCGACCAGGTGGCCTCCGCCGCGGCCGACCTTCCGGACCTGCGGCTGCGGGTCCGTGGCCCAGCCGAACTCGCCGCCGAGGGCTTCGGCGGGATCCTCGCCGTGGGCGGTGGCTCCGCCAGCGGACCCCGGCTCGTCGAACTGGACTGGCACCCCGCCAACGCGCGCACCCACGTGGTGCTGGTCGGCAAGGGCATCACCTTCGACACCGGCGGCATCTCGATCAAGCCGGTGGCGGCGATGAAGCTGATGCGCAAGGACATGGCCGGCGCGGCCGCGGTCGTCGCCGCCACCCTGGGCGCCGCCGCGCTGCGGCTGCCGGTCCGGATCACCACGTTGGCCCCGCTCGCCGAGAACATGGTCAGCGGCTCGGCGTTCCGCCCCGGCGACGTCATCCGGCACTACGGCGGCACGACCAGCGAGACGACCAACTCCGACGCCGAGGGTCGACTGGTCCTCGCCGACGCGTTGGCGTACGCGGTGCAGCAGCTCGAACCAGACCTGCTTCTCGACCTGGCCACGCTCACCGGCGCGAACTCGGTGGCGCTGGGCAAGCGCACCGCCGCCCTGTACAGCGAGAACGACGAGTTGGCCGCCGGCGTGCTGGCGGCCGCCGAATCGGCCGGCGAGTCGGCGTGGCGGATGCCGCTGCACACCGACTACGTCGAGTACCTCGGCAGCGAGATCGCCGACCTCTACAGCGCACCGACGCAGGGTGCCGGGTCGGTGCTGGCCGCGCTCTACCTGCGCGAGTTCACCGGCGAACTACGAGACCGCTGGCTGCACCTGGACATGTCGGCCCCGTCCTGGGCCGACGGCGACCAGGCCGAGGTCAGCCGCGGCGCCACCGGCTGGGGCGTCCGGTCACTGCTGCGCTGGCTGGCCGACGTTCACTGAGGTCCGGTCAGCACTTCACCGCGGCGAGCAGCCCATGCCCGACCGGAAGCAGCGCGGGGATCCAGTGCTCCGACTCCCGGACCGCCTTGATCGTCTCGCGAACCGTCACCGTCTCCGCGTCCCGGGCGGACGGGTCGCCGATCCGGCCACTGGCCAGCACGCCGTTGAGCGCCAGCACGCCACCCGGGCGTAACAGCCGCAGCGCCGCCTCCACGCAGGCATGGAAGCCGGTCGCCTCCGCGTCCACGAAGACCAGGTCGTACGCACCGTCGGCGAGCCGGGGCAGCACGTCGAGCGCCCGGCCGGTGATGATCCGGGTGCGCCCGGCCGCGAAACCCGCTTCGGCGAAGATCCGCCGGGCGATCCGCTGGTGCTCCACCTCCAGGTCGATGGTGGTGAGCACGCCGTCGGCGCGCATGCCGCGCAGCAGCCAGACCCCGCTCACCCCGGTGCCGGTGCCGATCTCCACCACCGCACGGGCATTGCCGGCGGCGGCGAGCAGCCGCAGCGCCGCTCCCGCGCCGGGGGTGACCGCGTCGAGGCCCACCTCCCGGGCCAGGCTGCGGGCGGTACGCAGAACGAGGTCCTCGGTGACGTACGACTCGGCGAACTGCTGAGCCTGCGTCGTCGAACTGCCGGAACCGGCGACCGTGGCGATGGGGCACCTCCGGGGGCGGTGCGTGGTGCGGGGGCGGGTTGGCACTGTGAGCGTAGAGGCGACCGTCGCGGGGCGCAGCCGCGCCTCCACCGGAAGCGATCACCGGGGCAACCGCTGACTGCACCGCGTACATCCGTGCAATCCTGGAGGCGGTATCCCGTCAGCCGCGACCAGACCGGCCCGTGGCCGGGCGACGCGGCGCGGGATCCGGGGACGGACTGGGAGGCACCGACGTGACCGACGGCTGGGACTGGCGCCGGGGCGGTGAGACTCCGGCTCCGGCGCGACCGCCCGGGGTAGGAGCCCCGTCGGTGGGGCCGCCGACCATGCCGGGGGCTGACCACACGCCCCTCGCCCCGCCAGGCGGCGGGCCGGCACCTGGTTGGCCGGCGTCTCCCGGTGGGATGGCGCCTCCGGTCGGGCCGGCGTCTCCCGGTGGGATGGCACCTGGTTGGCCGGGACCGGCCGCGGGCGGGTCCAACTCGGCCGACGCGTCGCCCTGGTGGTCGGACGCGCTCGCCGACCCCTGGCGCGACCCGTCGGCGCCGACCGCGGTGGTGGTGCCCGGGGTGGTGGCCCCCGGCACCGAGCCCGAGCCGGTCACCGATCCCGATGCGCCGGGCAGGCCGACACTGCGCCACCTGTTGCTCATCCCGGTGATCACCGCGCTCCTGGCCGGCACCCTCGGTGGTGCGCTGGGCTACGCGTTCGCGGTACGCGGCGGGGCTGGCGCGGCCGTCCTCGGTGGTGCGCCCGCGGAGGTGCCGGCACTGGCGCAGCGCAAACCGGAGTCGCTGGCCGGGGTCGCCGAGCGAGTCCTACCCAGCGTTGTCACCGTGCGGGTGAGCAGCCTCGGCGGGACCAGTGAGGGCTCCGGGTTCATCGCCACCGCCGACGGCCATGTGATCACCAATGACCATGTGGTGGCCGGTGGCACCGGCAAGGCCTCGGTGGTCTTCAACGACGGCAGCACCGCGCCGGCGACAATCGTCGGGCAGGACGCGGAGTCGGACATCGCCGTGATCAAGGTGAGTCGTCCCGGGCTACGGCCGGTGGAGTTCGGTGACTCCGACGCGCTGGCGGTCGGCGACCCCGTGCTCGCCATCGGCTCGCCGTTGTCGCTGGCCAACACGGTCACCGCCGGCATCGTGAGTGCCCTGGACCGGACGATGCAGGCCGGCGAGCCGGGCGGTCCGGTGCGCTACTACGCCGCCATTCAGACCGACGCCGCGGTCAACCACGGCAACTCGGGCGGCCCGCTTGTCGACGGCGCCGGCCGGGTGGTAGGGGTGAACTCCACAATCAAGTCACTCGTCACCGAGGGGCAGGAAGCGGGCAACATCGGGCTCGCCTTCGCCATCCCGATCAACCAGGCCAAGCGGGTGACCCAGGACATCATCGGCACCGGCAAGGCCCGGCGTACGGTGATCGGCGCCCGAGCCGACGGCCCGACCGGGGTTGTCGGGGGTGGCCTGCGGCTGGCCGAGGTGGAGCCGTCCGGCCCCGCGGACGGCGCAGGGCTGAAGGTCGGCGACGTGATCCTCAAGATCAATGGGCGGCCGATGACCGAGCCAACGGACCTGACCGCGTTGGTCCGCAAGTACGCGCCGGGCTCGGTCGTGACCGTCGAGTATCGGCGGGGCACCACCCGGCAGAACACCTCGGTAACTCTCGCCGCGGACGCGAAGTGAACAGCGGCGCACCCCTTGCCCGAAAGCAGTCCAGCGTGCGTAGTCTTGCTGCTGACGCCGAGAGGAGGCCCGCAGGATGCTCGACAACCTGAACTGGTGGGAGATCGGTGCGCTGCTGCTCCTGGCGCTGCTGATCTTCGGCGACCGGCTCCCCGCCGTGATCACCGACGGCCTGCGGTTGGTGCGCAACCTGCGCAACATGGCCCGCAACGCCACCGGTGACCTGAGCCGCGAGCTGGGCACCGACATCCAGCTGGAAGACCTGCACCCGAAGGCGTTCATCCGCAAGCACCTCCTCAGCGAGGAGGACGAGGCGGCGATCCGCAAGCCGTTGCAGGGCGTCTACGACAACCTGCGCGCGGACGTCAGCGGCGTGCACAACGACCTGAAGGACGTGGCCAACGCCGCCGACCTGCGGTCGAACGAGGCCCGCTCCGGCACGGCCACCAGCAGCCCCTCGGCGCCAGCCCCTCGCGTCAGCTACGACGACGCCACCTGACCAACCCCGTACTCCGCGCCTTGGCCCGGCCCGTACCCGCCTCGGCCGTACGACGACTCAGCCCGCCGGCCAACGGTGGCCGACGGGCTGAGGGGTGTTCGTGGTGGTCAGCGGCCGGCGGGCTTGAGGCCGAGGGGCTTGCCCAGCAGTGACTCGCGGCGCAGGGCGAGCCGGTCGGCGATCGTGCCGAGTGCCTGCGCGGCCGGGGATGCCGGCTCGGCCAGCACGATCGGGTTGCCGGCGTCGCCGGCCTCGCGGACCCGGGTGTCCAGTGGGATCTGACCGAGCAGCGGCACCTGCGCACCGATGGTCCGGCTCAGCGACTCGGCGACGGCAGTGCCACCGCCGGAGCCGAAGATCTCCATCCGGGAGCCGTCCGGCAGCTCCAGCCAGGACATGTTCTCGATGACGCCGACCACCCGCTGGTGGGTCTGCAGGGCGATCGCGCCGGCCCGCTCCGCCACCTCGGCGGCGGCGGTCTGCGGGGTGGTGACGATCAGGATCTCCGAGTTGGGCAGCAGTTGGGCCAGCGAGATGGCCACGTCACCCGTGCCCGGCGGCAGGTCGAGCAGGAGCACGTCCAGGTCGCCCCAGTAGACGTCGGCCAGGAACTGCTGCAACGCCCGGTGCAGCATGGGGCCACGCCACACCACTGCGGCGTTGCCGGAGGTGAACATGCCGATGGAGATCACCTTCACGCCGTGCGCCTGCGGCGGCATGATCATGTCTTCGACGCGGGTGGGCCGGGCCTCCGTGCCGAGCATCCGCGGCACCGAGTGGCCGTAGATGTCCGCGTCGACCACCCCGACGGAGAGCCCACGGGCCGCGAGCGCCGCCGCCAGGTTGACAGTCACGCTGGACTTGCCGACGCCGCCCTTGCCGCTGGCCACCGCGTACACGCGGGTGCGTGAACCGGGCTGGGCGAACGGGATGACGGGCTCCTCGGTGGCGCCGCCGCCGCGCAGCTGCGACTGCAACCCCTGCCGCTGCTCGGGGGTCATCACACCGAAGTCGATCTCCACGCCGGTGACGCCGGGTACCGCGGCGACGGCGGCGGTGATGTCGTTACGCAGCTTGTCCTTCAGCGGGCAGCCGGCGACGGTGAGCAGCAGCTCGACGCGTACGACGCCGCTGGCACCGATCGTGGCGGAGCGGACCATGCCCAGCTCGGTGATGGGCCGGCGGATCTCCGGGTCGTTGACGGTGGCCAGGGCGGCCTGGATCGCGTCCTCGACGGTGCTCACGGGTGCTGACATGCCCGCAATGCTACGTCGCGGGGCATCCGCTGCCGCCGCTGCCCGGGGCGGTGTGAGCCAATCGATGACCAGTTGGTCAGCCCTCCGACCGGCGCGGGCCGGTGCCGTCCGGCCGGGCGCCCCGGGTGAAGTCGCCGTCCAGGTCGTCACGGGGTTCGTCGAGGCCGACACCGTCGGTCGGCCGCTGGCCACGTCGCTCCTGCCGGCTGTCCTTCTCCTGCTGGCGGCGCTCCAGTCGCTGCCGGCGTTGCCCCATCTCGTCCAGTTCCTCGGCCAGCCGGGCCAGCTCGGAGCGGAGGAAGTCGCGGGTGGCGACCTCACCCAGCGCGATCCGCAGGGCCGCGATCTCCCGCGCCAGGTACTCGGTGTCCGCCTTCTGCGCGGTGGCTCGCCGCCGGTCCTCCTCGAGGGCCACCCGGTCCCGGTCGGCCTGCCGGTTCTGGGCCAGCAGGATCAGCGGGGCCGCGTAGCTGGCCTGCAGGGACAGGATCAGGGTCAGGAACGTGAAGGTGTACGGGTCGAAGCGCAGGTTCGCCGGGGCCAGGGTGTTCCAGCCGAACCAGATCGCGATCACCACCGTCATGACGACGAGGAAGTTCGCGGTGCCCATGCCCCGGGCGATGCCCTCCGACCACCGACCGAACGCCTCCGCGTCGAACCGGGGCAGCTTGATGCCCCGGGGCTCGCGCGGCTGGTCGAGCCGCTCCGCCCGCCGCTGCTCAGCCATCCGCGCCGTCCAGCGCCACGTCCGCGGTGCCCGGGGCGACCAGGGCGTCACGGTCTCGCCAGTCCCGGGGCAGCGAGTGGTCCAGCACGTCGTCCACTGTCACGGCGCCAACCAGCCGGTTGTTGCGGTCGATCACCGGCATGGCGACCAGGTCGTAGGTGGCCATCCGGCGGGTGATCTCCGGCAGCGGCGTGGTGGGGCGCAGCGGGTCGATGTCGTTGACCACCACCTTGCCCAGCAGGTCGGCCGGTGGTTCGCGCAGCAGCGCCTGGAAGTGCACCATGCCCAGGTAGCGGCCCGTCGGCGTGTTCTGCGGTGCCCGGGTCACGAAGACCTGCGCGGCGACGGCGGGGGAGAGCTGGGGCTCCCGGATCCGGGCCAGCGCCTCGGCGACGGTGGCGTCCGGCGGCAGGATGACCGGCTCCGAGGTCATCACACTGCCCGCCGTGCCGGGGGTGTACTTCAGTAGCTGACGTACCGGGTCGGCCTCGTCCGGCTCCATCAGGTCCAGCAGCACGTCCTGCTCGGGCGGGGGCAGCTCGTTGAGCAGGTCCGCGGCGTCGTCCGGGTCCATCTCCTCCAGGATGTCGGCGGCCCGCTCCCGGTCCAGGGCGGCGAGGATCTCCACCTGGTCGTGCTCCGGCAGCTCGCTGAGCACGTCGGCCAGTCGCTCGTCGTCCAGCGCGGCCGCGACCTCGTTGCGCCGCGCGTCGGGCAGATCCTGCAACGCGTTGGCCAGGTCGGCGGGGCGCATGTCCTCCAGGACGGCGAGCAGGTTCGCCGTACCCCGGTTGTCGGCGATGCCGCTGAGCCCGCGCACCCGGTCCCACTCGACCTGGTGCAGGTGGCCGCGGCGGCTGAGCCGACCGGTCTGCTCGCGTACGGCGACACGGGTCAGCGACCACTCGCCGCCCCGGGTGCACTCCATCGCGACGTCCACGACCGCGCCGGGTTGGCCGCCCGGGTCGAGTTGCACACGCCGGTCGAGCAGTTCCTGGAGCACCAGCAGCTCGTTCTGGCGTTTCTCGAACCGGCGCAGGTTGAGGGTGCCGGAGCCGAGCACGACGGCGTCCGCGTCGATGGAGGTGATCCGGTTGATGGACAGGAAGATCCGACGGCGCATCGGCATCTCGGCGACGAGGCCCACCACCTCGGGCGGACGCTTGGTCGCCCGGAGCCGTGCCACGGCGTCACGAACCCGGCCCACCTGGTCGCCGTTCGGGTCGAAGACGGCGACTCCGGCGAGACGGGCGATGTAGACCCGGTTCGGCGTGCTCACGGGCACCAGCCTAAGCGCCTAGGGTTTATCAACATGTCGACCTTGGCCTACGAGATCGTGGACGTCTTCACCGACCGCCCCTTCGCCGGCAACCCGCTGGCGGTGGTGTTCGGCGCGGAGGCGCTGGCCACCGAGCAGATGCAGGCGCTCGCGCTGGAGTTCAACCTCTCCGAGACGGTGTTCGTGCTGCCGCCGACCCAGGTCGGCATCACCTACCGGGCCCGGATCTTCACACCGGTGGAGGAGTTGCCGTTCGCGGGGCACCCCAGCGTCGGCGCGGCGGTCACCGCGTGCCGGCGGGGCATGTTCGGTGTGGGGCAGGTCACCCAGGAGTGCGGGGCCGGTGTGCTGCCGATCGAGGTGACCGCGTCCGGGGCGACGCTGACCGGGGGCGCCCCGACCCTCGGGCCGGAGTTGGACCCGGAGCCGTTGCTGGAGATTGCCGGGCTGGTAGCCGACGACCACATCGGGCCCGCCCCACGTGTCGCCGGCTGCGGGCTGGAGTTCCCGTACCTGCCGGTGCGGCCGGAGTCGGTGGCCCGCGCCCGGGTGAACCCGGCGGTGGCGCAGCGGTACGGGGTGTCGCACGTCAGCGTCTTCTCCTGGGACGCGGCCGCGCAAACCGCGCATGCCCGGGTCTTCGTGCCGGGGATCGGCGTTCCGGAGGACCCGGCGACCGGTTCGGCGGCGCTCGGCCTCGGTGTCTGGCTGGTGGCGAGTGGCCTGCTGCCCGGCGAGGGGCGGTCGGAGTACGCGGTCCGTCAGGGTGTGGAGATGAACCGTCCGTCCGCGTTGGCCTGCACTGTCACCGCGGCGGACGGGGTGGCGGTCGGCGCGACGGTCGCCGGTCAGGTGATGCCGGTGGCCCGGGGCGAGATCGCCGTGCCGCCGTTCGTGGGCTGAGCGGAGGCACCGATGCGGGAGGATGCGGGTGTGACGGACGAGGAAGCCCTCGGGGGCACCCCACTGGTCGACGAGGCGATGAAGAAGGCCGCCGTGGCCTGGATCAGCGTTGCCGGCGGGCCGGCGCTCGCGCTCTGGTGCGCCCCACTGGAGGGCGCGCTCCTGGTGGTGAGCGGGCCGGGCGAGCAGGCCGCACCGGGTCTGGCCGACGCCACCGAGGCCCAGGTCACCCTGCGCGGCGACCACGGCGGTCGGATCGTCACCTGGCCGGCGCGGGTGAGCCGGTTGCAGCCGGGCACCGAGGCGTGGGACATCACCGCGCCGCTGGTGGCGGCGAAGCGGCTCAACGCGCCCGGTCCGACAGCCGACCTGGTGGCCCGGTGGGCCGCCGACGGATGCGCGGTGAACCGGCTCGCTCCGGCCGGTACGCCGCTGGCCGGAGCGGAGTTGCCGGCCGACGCGCAGGCCGAGCCGCCCCGGGCGACTCCGGCGGTCCGGGCCACCCGCAAACCGTTCCGCCTGCACCGGGTCCGCCGCCGCTGATCAACTGATCAGCCCGCCCGGCCGCCGACGCCCGCGACCGCCGCGTCCGCGTCGACGAGGGCGAGCACCTCGCCCAGGGTGCCGAGTGTGAGGCCGCGCCAGTCCCGGTCGGCGTTGAACACCAGGTGCGTGGCCAGATCCGGTGCGGCGAGCCGGACGGCGGTCATCCCGGCCCGCTCGGCGCCGGTCAACTCCTGGCTGCCGCCGTCACCGACGTAGAGGCAGTCGCCGGGGGCGAGCCCGAGCCGCTGGCAGGCGGTCAGGTAGAGCGCCGGGTCCGGCTTGCACCGCCCGACCTGCACCGAGAAGACCCGTACGTCGAGCAGCGGGGCGATCGCGAGCTGCGGCAGGAAGGCCGGCAGTTCGTGCGTACAGTCGCTGATCACGCCGGTGCGTAGGCCGCGCTGGCGCAGGGCCGCCAGCACCGGCACCGCGTCGGCCCGCAGCCAGGTGTCGGCGCGGACCGCCCGGTGCCGGGAGGCCACGGCCGCCCGCACCGCCTGGTCACTGGGGTGTACGCCGGCCTGGGCGCACACCCAGCGCAGGGTCGCCTCCGCGTTGCCGAGAAGGCCGGTGGCCCGCTCGTAGTAGGTACGATCCAGCACCTCGGTCAACGTGTCGGTGTGGCACCCGAGCAGTTCGGCGGTGCCGAGGTGGGCGACGCCGCGCTGCACCGAACGGGTCAGGGTGCCGAAAAAGTCGAACAGCACCGCCTGGTAGCTGGGCATGGGGGAACGCCTCCGGGCGGTCGAGGGTCGCCGGCGCGGAACCGCGTGATCGTAACGGAGCGATGACCCTCCGTGCTGACCGTCATACGTGTGAGGATTACGTCCCGTGCCCCCACCTTTACCTCGGCCGACAGTGGATCCGCTGACCACCGGCGCGGTCGGGCTGGCCGTGGTCGCCGTGTCGTCGTCCGCGCCGCTGATCGCGTACGCGGCCGCCCCCGCGCTGGCCATCGCGTTCTGGCGCAACCTGCTCGCGGTGGCCGTACTGAGCCCCTTCGCGCTGGTTCGACGTCGCGCCGAGTTCCGCACGCTGACAGTGGGTGCGGGCCGGCGGGAGGGGCTGTTCTGCGCTCTGTCCGGGGTCGCGTTGGCCGGGCACTTCGCGACCTGGGTGCCGAGCGCCCAGCTCACCTCGGTCGCCACCTCCACCGCACTGGTCGCCACCCAGCCGGTCTGGCAGGGGCTGATCGCCCGCGCCCAGGGGCGTCCGCTGCCCCGGCTGGTGTGGATCGGCATCGCGGTGGCGGTCGGCGGCGCGGCGGTCGCCACTGGGGTGGACGTGGGAGTCTCCGGCCGGGCCGTCCTCGGCGACGTCCTGGCGTTGACCGGCGGCGTGTTCGCCGCCGTCTACACCGCGTTCGGGGAACGGGCGCGGACCAGCATCAGCACCACCACCTACACCACCATCTGCTACGGGATCTGCGCACTGATCCTGCTGGCCCTGTGCCTGGCCGGTGGCGTACGGCTGACCGGGTTCGACGGGCGTAGCTGGCTGGCCATCCTGGCCCTGGTGGCCGGCGCCCAACTGCTCGGGCACTCGATGTTCAACTACGCACTGCGGAAGATCCCGGCGACGACTGTGAGCGTGCTGATCCTGCTGGAGGCGCCGGGCGCGGCACTGCTTGGCTGGGCCTGGCTGGGTCAACTGCCCCGCCCGTACGCGCTGCTCGGAATGGCGTTGCTGCTGGCCGGCGTGGCGGTGGTGGTGCTCGGCGGCCGGCGGAGCGAACCCACCGCCCTGCCGGCCGACCCGACCCCGCTGGCCGACTGACGAACGTCACAGGTACGCCGCGAAGTGCTCGGCCACCAGGTCGGTCAGCTGTTCGCCGTCGAGGCTCCCGTCCACCTCGACGACCCGTACGCCAAGCGCTTCGGCCTGCGCCACCGCATCCACCGCCACCAGTTCGTCCCGCTTCCACCGGTTGCGGTTGGCCCGCTCTGGGTCGCTGACCCCCGCTAGGGCGTTGCTGGCCCGAGGCAGTCGGGTGAGCTGGTGGGCGCGAAACTCGGCGGTGGGCACCAGGACAACCATCTGCCGTACCGACTCGACGACCGGTGCCACCAGCTCCGGCCGCAGCCCCCAGCCCTCTGCCACCAGCCTCCGGCCGGGCACCAGCGCGCTCAGGTCGTCCAGCACCCAGGCGAAGCGCCTGGCAAAGCCGGCCAGCGTCTCGGCTGCCATCCGGGTTGGATCGGTGCGGACCCAGACAGCGTCCGGGTCAGGGCTTGCCGGTGACTCTCCCCGCCGGACTTGGTCGGCGATGCGCCGATCGTCGTGGCCGCGGGCATCGTGTCGGTCGTAGAGGTAAGCGGTAAGCCCGTGTCGAAGGGCCAGGTTGACGGCGACCGTGGACTTGCCGGCCCATTGCCCACCGCCGATCCAGAGGGCCCGGCGTGCGGTGGCCGTCGCATCGAACTCCATGCCTCGACCCTGACCGCCGGATGCGCCAAGATCAAGTCTTGTTCTCGCCCGCCGCCCCGTGATGAAGTGAGGGAAGACGCAGGTTTGCACCTCTGCGGGTGCGTGCTGCTGAAGCAATCTTGGACAGTTTCCGTTAGCAGCTAACGGAAACTGTCCAAGATTGCCGGAAAATCCGTGGCTCGTCCCGGTCGGAGCTCCGGCGCCGCCCGCCGGGCGATTGCCGCCGCTGAGGGTCAGGCTTCGTGCACCTCGATGACCCGGGTCGTCGGAGCGGCTTCGCCGAGGGCGGTTCGCAGGGCCGCCCGGTCCGCATCGGCGAGGAACGACTCGTACCCGGCCCGGTCGTCGAACCGGATCATGTGCACCTCGGCCCGCCCGTCGGTGCCGTGCAGTCGCCGTTCCAGGTGGCCGCCGTGCCGGCCGAGCAGGGCCAGCACGGAGTCCTCGTAACGCTGCCCGGCGGCCTCGGCCCCGGCGGCGAACTCGACGATCGCGACAAGTGTCAGCACGCCGGTCACGTCAGTCATCGAGACCGACGGCCTTGGCGCTCGCCGCCCACAGTCGGGCGGCGAGTTGCGGATCGGCCGCCTTCCGAAGGGGCCGACGCGGCCGACGATCCACGTAGTAACCCCCGTTGATCAGCCGGGAGTGCTCCTGGTTGGCCAGCCACACAAGCGTCTCCGCGCCCTTCTCCGGGCTGCGGAAGGGCATGAAACGCATGCCGAACGCGACGAGCCTGCTGTCGTTGGCGAACCGGGTGCGGACCACCCCCGGGTGGAAGCTGTACGCGAACATGCCCGGCCAACGCCGGGCGGCCTCGGCGGTGAACAGGATGTTCGCCTGTTTGCTTGTGCCGTACGCGCCCATCGGCCGGTAGTCACGCAGGGGCTTGTTCAGGTCGTCCGAGTCGAGTGCGCCGAAGCGGTGCGCGCCGGAGGCGGTCACCACGAGCCGGTCCACCCGGTCGGCGAGCAGGTTGGTGAGCAGGAACGGGGCCAGGTGGTTGGCCTGGATCGACATCTCGAAGCCGTCGACTGTGACAAGTGGTTGCAGCGCGATCGCGCCGGCGTTGTTGGCGAGCACGTCGATCCGGTCGTACGCGGCCCGAAGCTGCTCGGCCAGTCGGCGTACGTCGTCGAGGATCGCGAAGTCGGCCCGGAACAGCTCCGGACGCTCACCGGAGTTCTCCCGTACCCGCTCGGCGGCGGCCTGGAGGCGGGCCGGGTCCCGCCCGACCAGTACCACCTGGTCGCCACGGCAGGCCAGGTGCACGGCGGCGGCCAGTCCGATGCCGGAGCTGGCCCCGGTCACCACCACCAGTCGGCGCCCAGTGAGATCTTCCACAGGTCCATTCACCCCGGTCATGGCGCGAGGTTACCGTGGCGTCACAACGCCCTTTGGGATCGTTAAGGTCTCGGATCTGTCGTCAGGTGGCGTCGGCATGCCCGCCGGACGCTGGAAGGAGCGCATCCATGGCCGCAGTCGGTCGCCCCCGCAGGTCCTGCCTCGCCGTGCCGGGTTCCAGCGTGAAGATGCTCGGCAAGGCTCAGGGGCTCGCGGCCGACCAGGTCTTCCTCGACCTGGAGGACGCCGTCGCCCCACTGGCCAAGCCGGACGCGCGCAAGAACATCGTGGCCGCCCTCAACGAGGGTGACTGGGCCGGCAAGACCCGGGTGGTCCGGGTCAACGACCTGACCACCCCGTGGACCTACCGGGACGTCATTGAGGTCGTCGAGGGCGCCGGTGCCAACCTGGACTGCATCATGCTGCCGAAGGTGCAGACCGCCGCCCAGGTGCAGTGGCTGGACCTGACGCTCACCCAGATCGAGAAGACGATCGGCCTGGAGGTCGGTCGGATCGGCATCGAGGCGCAGATCGAGAACGCCGCAGGTCTGGTCAACGTGGACGCGATCGCCGCCGCCTCCCCGCGCGTGGAGACCATCATCTTCGGCCCGGCCGATTTCATGGCGTCGATCAACATGAAGTCGATGGTGGTCGGCGGCCTGATCCCGGACTACCCGGGCGACCCGTACCACTACATCCTGATGCGGATCCTGATGGCCGCGCGGATGCACGACAAGCAGGCCATCGACGGCCCTTTCCTGCAGATCCGCGACGTCGACGCCTTCCGCGAGGTGGCCAAGCGTTCGGCCGCGCTGGGCTTCGACGGCAAGTGGGTGCTGCACCCGGGCCAGATCGACGCCGCCAACGAGGTCTACCAGCCGGCGCAGGCCGACTACGACCACGCCGAGTTGATCCTCGACGCGTACGAGCACTACACCTCGGAGGCCGGCGGCCGGCTCGGCGCCGTGATGCTCGGCGACGAGATGATCGACGAGGCGTCCCGCAAGATGGCGCTCGTGGTCGCCGCCAAGGGCCGGGCGGCCGGGATGAGCCGTACCTCGTCGTTCACCCCACCGGAGCAGTGACCGGCCGGGCCGGGACGACAGCCGCCGGCTGTCGATCCGGCTCGACAATCGGCGGTACGCCGGCCCGCCCGCCGGTCAGTAGCTGCTGCTGCTGTTGTCGCTCGTCGCGATCGCGTAGATGATCGCGGCGGCGTAGCCGGCGATCACCAGCACCAGGAACCCGGTGAGGATCCAGCCGACGATGATGGCGGCCTTCGCCATCCCCGCGCCGCCCTCGCCGCTGAGCCGGATCTGTTTCTGCGCGACATGCCCGAGGATCGCGCCGATCGGCGCGGTGATGCAGGACGTGAAACCGATCAGGGCCAGCACGAACGCCGCGATCGCCAGCCCGTTGGTCTTCGGCGGCTGCGGGTAGCCGTAGCCGGGGTACTGCGGCGGGTAACCGGCCGGGGCGTAACCGGCCGGGGCGTAACCGGCCGGGGCGTAACCGGGCATTGGCTGGGTCGCTGGCTGCTTCGCGCCGGCGTAAGGGTCGACCGGGGCGTACGGGTCCGGGGCGTATGGGGTCGGGGCGTACGGGTCGGGCGCGTACGGGTCGACCGGGCCAGGTTGCGGGGGCACCGGCTGACCGGCCACAAGGGTCGGGTCCGGTGCGGGGCTCGACGGCTGGGCCGACCACGTGGGATCGGTCCAGTTGCCGGGCGGCGGGGGATTGGTCATGCGAACTCTCCGTCAGGTCGGGGTGCGGAGACAGGGTAGCCAGCGCCGCCCAAACCCGACGCCCCCGCTTCCGGGTGCCGCGTTGCTCGGGCCGGTCGTAACGGGCAGGATCGCTGGCATGGCATACGACGCGCGCGCCGCGGACCGCTCCGGCAGCCGACCCCGACGGGACGTCAGCCGCCCGGGTGCGGCCCGGCGCGCCCGGACGGCCGCCCCGGCCGGCAACCCCGGCCCCGACGAGCCGGTCGCGCTCACCGACCCGGTCACCATGCGCCTCGACGGGCGGGTCGCTCTGGTCACCGGCGCGGGCAGCCCGGACGGCATTGGGTACGCCACCGCCCGGCGACTCGCCGACCTGGGCGCCCGGGTGGCCATCGTCTCCACCACCCGACGCATCCACGAGCGGGCGACCGAGCTGGGGGTGACCGGTTTCGTCGCGGACCTGACCGACGAGTCCGAGGTCGGCGCGCTGGCCGATGCGGTCGCCGAGCAGTTGGGCGACGTCGAGGTGCTGGTCAACAACGCCGGCCTGGCCAGTCGGGCCAGCCAGGGGGTGCTGCGGCCGGTGGCGCAGCTGACCTACGACGAGTGGCGCGGTGAGATCGACCGCAACCTCTCCACCGCGTTCCTGTGCAGCCGCGCGTTCATCGGGGGGATGGCCGAGCGGGGCTGGGGTCGGATCGTCAACCTCTCGGCCACGGCCGGCCCGGTCAACGCCCTGCCCACCGAGGCCGCGTACGCCGCGGCGAAGGCCGGGGTCGTCGGGCTGACCCGGGCCCTGGCGATGGAGATGATCGCCGACGGCGTGACCGTCAACGCGGTGGCGCCCGGCACCATCTACACCGCGGCGTCCACCATGGCCGAGATCAAGCAGGGGTTGGGCACCCCGGTGGGGCGACCGGGCACGCCGGACGAGGTAGCCGCGGCGATCAGCTTCCTCTGCTCGCCGGCCGCCTCGTACATCACCGGGCAGATGTTGGTGGTGGACGGCGGCAACAGCGTCCGCGAGGCCCGTTTCCGCTGACCGCGCTGGGCCGCGCCGGTCGGTCGGTCAGTAGCTGCCGCTGTCGCCGGTGTTGTTGGCGAAGGCCACCAGCGCCAGCCAGCCACAGCAGGCCAGCACGGTCAGCCCGGTGAAGACGTAGCCCAGGATCAGCCCCCAGGTCGCGAGCTGGCCGCCCTCCTCGCCGCTGGTACGGATCTGCCGCTTGGCCACGTGACCGAGGACGGCGCCGGCCGGCGGAAACACGAAGGCGAACACCAGCGACAGGATCGCCAGCACGTTGGTGCCCCGACCCGGCCCGGACGGCGGTGGACCGTACTGGCCGTAGGGGCCCTGCGGGGGGTACGGCGGTTGCTGACTCCAGTGCGCCGACTGCTGCGGCCCCTGGTGGCCGTACGGCGACGGTTCACCAGCCGGTGGCCCGTACGGTGAGCGTTCCGCTGGCAGCTCGTACGCCGGCTGGTCCGGCTGCGGCACGTACGGAGGCTGGTCGGCCGGCGGTGGCGCGTACGGCGACTGGTCCCTGGGTGGCTCGTAGGGTGACGGCGGCGGCTCGTCCTCGGGTGGTCCCGACGGCGGCGGGTAGCTCACAGCTGTCCTCCTGCTGCCGGTGCCGGAAAAGTCCCTCTTGCCGGACGCTACCCGCAGCGGTGAACCTTTTCACAGCGGTTGTGTGGACTGGTCACCTTGGCCTCGTCGGCCCGGGGGGCCGATACTGACCCAGCGTTCAGTTACCCACGAGTAGTGCGCGGATCCCCGGAGGCTGAGATGGCCCGACTCGCCCAGACGCCCGGCCTGACCGACGTACAACAGTCGATCCTGGAGACCGTTCGGGAGTTCGCCGACAAGGAGATCATTCCGCACGCGCAGCGGCTGGAGCACGCCGACGAGTACCCCACCGACATCCTCGACGGCATGCGCGAGATGGGGCTGTTCGGCCTCACCATCGACGAGGAGTACGGCGGGCTCGGCGAATCACTGCTCACCTACGCGCTTGTCGTGGAGCAGCTGTCCCGAGGCTGGATGTCGATCTCCGGCATCGTCAACACCCACTTCATCGTGGCGTACCTGATCTCCCAGCACGGCTCCGCCGAGCAGAAGACCCGCCTGCTGCCGAGAATGGCCACCGGCGAGGTGCGCGGAGCGTTCTCCATGTCCGAGCCCGAGACCGGCTCCGACGTCTCCGCGATCAAGTCCCGGGCCGTCCGCGACGGCGACCGCTACGTGCTCAACGGGCAGAAGATGTGGCTCACCAACGGGGCGTACTCCTCGGTGGTCGCCACCCTGGTCAAGACCGACACCGGCGCGGAGTCCGTCTACGGCAACATGAGCACGTTCCTGCTGGAGAAGGAGCCGGGCTTCGGTGAGACCGCCCCCGGCCTCACCATCCCCGGCAAGATCGAGAAGATGGGTTACAAGGGTGTCGAGACCACCGAGATGGTGCTCGACGGCGTGACCGTGCCCGACTCCGCGATCCTCGGTGGCGCCGACAAGGTGGGCCGTGGCTTCTACCAGATGATGGACGGCATCGAGGTGGGCCGGGTCAACGTGGCCGCCCGCGCCTGCGGCATCTCCATCCGCGCCTTCGAGCTGGCGGTCAGCTACGCCCAGCAGCGCAAGACCTTCGGCCAGCCCCTCGCCAAGCACCAGGCGATCGCCTTCAAGCTCGCCGAGATGGGCACGAAGATCGAGGCGGCGCACGCCCTCATGGTCAACGCCGCACGGCTCAAGGACGCCGGCCAGCGCAACGACGTCGAGGCCGGCATGGCCAAGCTGCTCGCCTCGGAATACTGCGCCGAGGTCGTCCAGGAGGCGTTCCGCATCCACGGCGGCTACGGCTACTCCAAGGAGTACGAAATCGAGCGGCTGATGCGGGAGGCCCCGTTCCTGCTCATCGGCGAGGGCACCTCCGAGATCCAGAAGACCATCATCTCCCGGGGCCTCCTCAAGGAATACAAGCTCTGATCCGCGCCTGCTGATCGGTTGCTCGCTGCCGGTTGCTTGCTGGCCGGTCGCCGATCCGCGTCGTCGGTCACGAGCGTGATGACCGTGAGGCATCAATATGACTCAGAGGCATCACGCTCGTGACCGAGGCTGTCCGCGCCGACGGACGCGTCGTCGTTGACGAGACATGGCGCCCCTGACCAGCGCAGGCCGGTGACCCGCCCTCACCCCACCAGCCCTTCCGCACTCACCCCAACCTCGTCGATCAAGGAGTCGTGGTGGGGAATAGAAGCGGCAAAGGCCCCCAACCCGGCACCACAACTGCATGATCGGCGGGGCGGGGCGGGGCGGGGTTCGCGTTAGGGGAGGCGGGTCAGGTTGGCGGCGGCGCGTTCGACGATGAGGCAGCGGTCTTCGACGTAGTCCATGCCGGCCTCCTCGGCGATCCGCCGCGCCTCGGCCGAGACGATGCCCAGTTGGAGCCAGACCGCGGGGGCGCCGATCGCCGCCGCGTCCCGGACCACCTGCACGGCGTCGGCCGCCGGCCGGAACACGTCCACCAGGTCGACCGGATGCGGGATGTCGGCGAGGGTCTTGTACGCCCGCTCCCCGAACAGTTCGTCGACCGTCGGGTTGACCGGGATGATGCGCCAGCCGTACTGCTGCATCTGCAACGGCACGCCGTGCGCGGCCTTGAACGGGTCTCGGGACGCGCCCACGACGGCGATCACGGCGGAGTCGGCGAGGATCTGCTGAGCGGTACGCACCCGCCGACTGTAGCTCCGACTACAACAGCGTCAGCTGCTCGGCGGCCGACGGTGGCGGCGGTTCGGGCAGGTTGCGGTTGTCGCCCCGCTCCCCGCGGTGCAGCCCGTGCAGGCGGGAGGCGATCCGCACCCGCGCGGTCAACTCCCGTTGGTACGCCTGCGGGGCGTACGCGCCGGCTCGGTAGAGCTCGCGGTAGCGGGGCACGAGGTGCGGGTGCTCGCGGGCGATCCAGTGCGCGTACCACTCCCGGGCACCGGGACGCAGGTGCAGCGGCAGGGCGGTCACGCTCGTCGCGCCGGCGGCGGCGATCGCCGAGACGGTGGCGTCGATCGACTCGTCGCTGTCGCTGAGGCCGGGCAGGATCGGGGCCATCAGCACGCCGACGGAGAAGCCGGCGTCGGCGAGCGCCCGGACGGCGTCCAGCCGGCGGCGTGGGTGCGGTGTGCCCGGCTCGACGCTGCGCCAGAGGTGCTCGTCGACGAACCCCACCGAGAAGGAGATGCCCACCGTGGTCACCTCGGCGGCCTGGCGCAGCAGCGGCAGGTCGCGCAGGATCAGCGTGCCCTTGGTGAGGATCGAGAACGGGTTGGCGAAGTCTCGCAGGGCGCCGATGATCTGCGGCATCAGCCGGTAACGACCCTCGGCGCGCTGGTAGCAGTCCACGTTGGTGCCCATTGCCACGTGCGCGCCCCGCCAGCGCGGCGCGGCCAGCTCCCGTCGGACCAGCTCACCGGCGTTGACCTTGACGATCACCTTCCGGTCGAAGTCCGCGCCGGCATCGAGGTCGAGGTAAGTGTGAGTATTTCTCGCGAAACAATAAACACACGCATGAGAGCAGCCCCGATATGGGTTGATCGTCCACTCGAACGGGACGCGGGACTGCCCGGGAACCCGGTTGAGGATGGACTTGGCCTGCACCTCGTAGAAGGTCATCCCGGCGAACTCGGGGGTGTCGAAGGTGCGGGCGATGGCGCCGGGCAGCGCCAGCGGCAGGGGTGGCGTCGCTGGCGCTGCCCGCTCGGGGTCTCCCTCGACCGGGGGAGCGGTGAGGTTGTCCCAGCGCATGGGCACTATTCGAACACGTGTACGAGGCAAGCGCAAGTGACCCGCCGTACACCGGTGGGCGTTCGCGTGGTCGGAGAGGGGAGGATGGACACCATGGAGACGTCGACCTTCGTCTACGACGGGGACTGCGCGTTCTGCACGACCTGCGCGGAGTTCATCGAGCGCCGCATCCCCACCGCCGCGCGGGTGGTGCCCTGGCAGTTCGCCGACCTGGACGCGCTCGGCCTCACAGTGGCCGAGTGCGAGGAGGCCGTGCAGTGGGTGGGCGCGGACGGCTCGCGCGCTGCGGGCCCGGACGCCATTGCGAAACTGCTTGCCGCGAGTGGCCCGCTCTGGCGGGTCGCAGGCGCGGGTCTGCGGTTCCCGCCGGTCCGCGCTGCGGCCTGGCCGGTGTACCGCTGGGTGGCGCGCAACCGGCACCGGCTTCCCGGTGGCACGGCGGCCTGTTCCCTGCCGCAGGAGGCCCGGGAGCGGCTCTACGGGCCGACTGGTCGCCCGACCACCGGCGCCTGATCGTCGAGCGTTCGCTCCGCGCCGGCTCCCACCGGGGCCTGGCCAGGCGGCACCGTGTCGGCGTCCATCGGGTCCGCTGGAGGAACGTCGGTCGCTGACGCGGGAGTTTCGCGGCCGACGAGCCGGCGGGCCCAGACCAGTGGGCGCACCCGTTCCAGCGGCAGGAAGCTGGTCATCGCGGCCAGGTGCGGCGCGAACGAGATCGTGATGGTCGCGATGGTGACCGCGTGGAACGAGTAGAAGAAGCCGACCATGGCGAGTCGCCAGCGGGCCGGCAGCAGGAAGACCACCGGGCTCAGCAGCTCGAACGCGACGATGCCGAACTGGGCGACGATCAGCAGGTGCGGCACCTGGGCGATGAGGTCCGCCAGGTCGGTGCCGCGCCGGATGATCGCGCGGGCCAGGACCGAGCCGGTCAGCCAGTCCAGACCGCCGAAGCGCAGCTTGGCGAAGGCGGCCAGGAAGTACGTGCAGATGACCGCGACCTGGGTGACGCGTAGGGCCCAGCCACCGGCCTCGGTGCGGGTGGTGTCGCCGTGTCGGGCGCGACCGGCGGTGGGCAGCACGGCCAGGGCGACGAGCAGGCCGAACCGGTCGTGGTCGACCTTCCCGTAGCTCATCGCGATGATCATCCACTCCAGGTACAGCGCGCACACGGCCCAGCCGAGCAGCCGGGGTGCCCGCCCGGTCGCGGCGAGGAGCGCGAGTAGCAGCAACGCCCAGAAGATCACCGTCACCAACGTCTCGGTTGGCGTCGGCAGTGGGAGCAGGCGGCCGATCAGGAGCGGTCGGTACAGGTCGCCGGGCACGCTGACCCGGGTGCGTACCCAGGGGGTGAAGATCACCAGGTCGGCGGCGACGAACAGATAGATCAGGGTGCGGAACGCGGCCACCCGGCCCCGGGGTACGGCCTCGGTCAGCCAGCGGCTCATCGGGGGGCCTGCCAGCGGACGACGGTCTCGTCGGTGTGTTGACCGGTCGGTCGGCCGGCGCGGATGCCGTGCCAGCGGATGACGATGCGGACCTCGACCAGCGCGGGGGCGTCCGGGTGGCGTTCGGCGTACGCGTCGGCGACCTCGGTGAGCAGCGTCGGGTCGGCAGCGTACCGGGCCTGCTGACCCTCGATCTCGGCGCGGCGGATGCCTGTTGCGTTCTGGTCGAGGTCGATCAGCGCCCCGGAGCTGTTCACCCCCTCGACGCGGGTGTCGGGTGCGGGCGCGTTCGGCGGGTTGGAGGTGGAGTACATCCGGAACGGGCCGAACGGGAAGTCGTCGTCGCTGCCCCAGAAGGTGCCGACGACGAGCAGGGCGAGGCCGAGTGCGGTCGCGCCGAGCCGGGTCGCGCGCCCGCGGGTGGTCAGGTTCTCCATCGGGTCGTGACGATACGGGATGTACCGGCTGTGTCGGGTCCCTCCGACGGCCAGTTCGGCCTGACCAGCCAGGTGATCATGCGCCAGCTTCCGGGGGTACGACGAAGGCCGGGCCCGCATCGGGCCCGGCCTTCGGTGTCGTCGCGGGGACGACTCAGTGGTTGTGCTCGGCCAGCTGCTTGCGAACGTCGTCCATGTCCAGTGCCTCGACCTGCTCGATCAGGTTCTCCAGCGCGGACTCGGGAAGGGCGCCCGGCTGGGCGAAGACGATGACGCCGTCACGGATCGCCATGATCGTCGGGATCGAGCGAATGTCGAACTTGGCGCCCAGCTCCTGCTGGGCCTCAGTGTCGACCTTGCCGAAGACGATGTTCTGGTGCTTCTCCGAGGAGCGCTCGTAGACCGGGGCGAACCGCTTGCACGGACCACACCAGTCGGCCCAGAAGTCGACCAGGACGATGCCGTCGTTGCCGGTCACCTCGTCGAAGTTCGTCGAGGTCAGCTCAACGGTTGCCATTGCACTCTCCGATCACCGCGGTTTATCTACGTCCCGTAGAACCAGGGCTGACCGTATCGAATTCCCGGGCGGTGGGGCACGAAACGTGCTCGGGGCTGCCGGGGGGTGCCGCAGGTCATCGACACATGTCTGTTCACACCCGACCTGCGGAACGCAAGTGCATGACGCACTTGCGTGACCAGCGGTAATGGGAGCGTTTCCAGGGAGATCCACCCGATTGAGCACTACGAATCGGTAACTTGGGCCCTGACGAGGAGGTATCCGGCCTGCGGAGATCGCTGATCAACCTCCGCTTCGTCACGGACAGTAGTGTTACAAAAAGATAAATGTGACGCCGATCTCTGTTGAACCTACGCAGGCGTAGGGCAGAATTCCTCACATCAGAGCGTGGGCGGCGGGTGCCGGGGAGGGCCCCGCCGCTCATTGCGTCTCCCCCCAGGCGAGTGACCGGTGTGACATTTCCGCCGCCGTCGCGCCCCGCCGGTCCCCTTAACCATCGGTAAGGCATGCTGTGCCGAACTCCATCGCCGCCCGTCGAAGGGACCAGCATGCAGTTCGGTCGCTACTACGAGGAGTTCGAGGTCGGCGCGGTCTACCGGCACTGGCCGGGCAAGACCGTCACCGAGTACGACGACCACCTCTTCTGCCTGCTCACGATGAACCACCACCCGCTGCACATGGACGCGCACTACGCCGCGACGGCCAGCCAGTTCAAGCGCAACGTCGTGGTCGGCAACTACATCTACTCGCTGCTGCTCGGCATGTCGGTGCCCGATGTGAGTGGCAAGGCGATCGCCAACCTGGAGGTCGAGTCGCTGCGGCACGTCGCGCCGACCTTCCACGGCGACACCATCTACGGCGAGACCACCGTGCTGGACAAGCGGGAGTCCGGCTCGAAGCCCGACCGGGGCGTGGTGTCGGTGGAGACTCGCGGCTACAACCAGGACGGCACGATGGTCTGCGTCTTCCGCCGCAAGGTCATGGTCCCCAAGCGGGAGTACGCGGCCGCCGCGGTGCCCGACGGAGTGGATCCGGAGCGGCCCAGCTTCCCCGAGCCGCGCTGACCGTCGCGGCGGGCTCGACCGTCGACGAACACCGGCTTCTTCCCCGCCGCGGGTCTGCTGGGGAAGGGGCCCTGTTCCCGTCTCGGGGCATATGCTGACGCCGGAGGTTCCGATGAGCCACTCCGTCGCGGGAGAGCCGTCCTCTGCCGGCCGCCGAGCCGCGCCCTTGACCACCGCTGTCTACTCCGCTGCCGAGTGGGACCTGCTCACCAGCCTGCCCGGTCGGGTTCTCGTGGCCGCCGCGGCGCCCGGTCCTGGCCGGACGGAGCGCGGGGTCATGGCGAGCCTGGCCGGCCTGGACGCCGTGGCCGCGGGCCGAGCCTCCGACAGCGACCTGGTCCGCGCGGTGGTCGCCACGATCTACGCCCGCCACGACGGCACCCCGCAACCTGCCGAGCGACTCACCGACCTGGTGGACCTGCTGGCCGCCTGCCGGGCGGCGAGCCGGGTCCTGCGGCGGCGGGCCGACCCCGCCGACTCGGCCGCGTACCGCCAGTGGGTGCAGTCGGTCGCGGCCCGGGTCTGTCGCGCGGTGCCCGGCACCGGCGCGCGCCGGGTGGACCCACCGGCCAGCCCGGCGGACCGGCGCTTCCTGGACCGGCTCGGTGCCGCCCTCGACCTCGGTTGACCGGCAGGTCGTCGCGCCGGGCGCCGAGGCGGTCCGTACCCTCTGATGACCGTGACCGACGACCAGCTTGAGGTGGGCGTGGGCCCCTGGCCGGGGGACCCACCGGACGACAGTCGTTACGACAGGCAGCTGCTGGCGGAGGGGGACCGGCGCAACGTCGTCGACCGCTACCGCTACTGGCGGCACGAGGCGATCGTCGCGGACCTGGACCGGCACCGGCACGGTTTCCACGTGGCGATCGAGAACTGGCAGCACGACTTCAACATCGGCACTGTGGTGCGCAACGCGAACGCGTTCAACGCGGCCGAGGTGCACATCGTCGGACGGCGACGGTGGAACCGGCGCGGCGCGATGGTGACCGATCGGTACCAGCACGTACGGCACCACGAGACGATCGAGGAGTTCGTCGCCTGGGCGGCCGGGCGGCGCCTGCCGGTGTTCGGCATCGACAACCTGCCCGGGTCGCGTCCGCTGGAGACCGGCACCCTGCCGCGCGACTGCGTGCTGCTGTTCGGCCAGGAGGGGCCCGGCCTCTCCGCGCCGGCCCGCGCCGCGTGCGACCAGCTCTACTCCATCGCCCAGTACGGCTCGACGAGGTCGATCAACGCGGGCGTGGCCAGCGGAATCGCGATGCACGCCTGGATCCGTGCGCATGCCGGCACACCGCCGGACTGACCCACGTACGGTGCCGAATCGGACGTTCCGGCTTGACGTGCCGGCGGTCCGGGGAGACGGTGGGGATGTGAGTGTCGCGGTGAGTTGTCCGAGATGCGGGGGCCCGGTACGGGCGCCGGATCTGATGAACACCGACTCGAGGTGTGTGCGCTGCGGCCCGGTGCCGCCGTTGCACGTGCCCGAGCACATCGGAGCGGACATCGTGGCGAGCGTGGTGGAGCGGATCACCACGACCGCCGATCCACCGGTGACGCCGCTGTGGTGCCCGTGGCCGCTGCCGCCCGGTTGGACACTCACCGGCGTGGCGTACGCCGGGGACGACCGCACGGGGGTGCGGGCGACCGCGGTGGCCTGCGCGGGCCCGGCGCCACTCGGTGGGGGTCCGGCCGATCTGGTCTTCGTGGCCGAGGAACCCGGTGTGGGCCTGGGCACCCGACTCGCCGGGCTGACCGGCCCGGATCCGGGCCCGGAGTTGGTCGACGCGCTGACCGACCCGGGGTCGGGTCACCCTGACCACGTCGGACAGGCGAAGATCAAGGTCGGCGGGCACCCCACTCCACTGTGGTTGGTGAATTCAGCAACGGATCGAAGCGCGTACGCCGGCGAGGCTCGGGGAATGTGGCTCCATGCGATAGCCTGGCCGGCGAGTGCGGGTCACCTGCTCGCGGAAGACGTCGTGCTACACGACCTGACCGAGTGGACTCCGCCCGAGCTCGTGTACGGCGCACCGTCCCCGTATTTACCCGGTAGAGCTTGACAACTCTCCTGGTTTGACGGAGAACGGACGCAGATATTCACTGTACGACACCACACTGATACTCTGGGTGCCGCTGCGGTAATGGGACCCGGCGCCGCGCGAGAGGATGGCCCGCCATGGTCAAGAAGGTCCTCACCTGGGCCGGAATCGCATTCTTGATCTTCTTCGTCGCCTACCGGCCAAACTCTGCGGCGGACGTGTTCAAGTCGCTCGGCGGCGGGATCATGGATATCGCCCAGGGGTTTGGCGACTTCTTCACCAGCCTCGTCGCCTAGCCGCCGATGGGCAGCCCCTCCGGTCCACCCTTCGACCCGGACGACCCCGACCGGGAACGTCGCGAGCGCGACACCGAGCCGATCCCGCGGATCGGGCCTGATGATGGCCCGGGCTACGGGGCCGGTCCCGGCCTGTCCGACGGTCCGTCCCTTTCGGACGACGTCGGTTACGGCGACGGGCCCGGTTATGCCGGCCAGGGTCGTTCCGGTCGGGGGTGGATCCGTGATCCGGAGGCCAGCTACCAGCCGCCGCAGATCTCCGAGGACGAGCTGGCCGGGTTGCGCGCAGACGCGACCGGCTCGACCCCTCGTCGGGTGCTGCCACTGGAAGACGAGCCCAGTTCGCTGGTGGCTCGCTACCTCTTCCCCACCGAGCGCTACCGCGGCGAGTGGAAGCGGCACTGGATCCACCTCACCAACCCGCTGCTGATCGGCGTCGCGGCGACCTTCGTGCTTGGCTACCTCTCCGGCTTCCTCGCCGGTCAGGACGTCGGCGCGCTGACCACCATCGCCGTGCTGCTCTGGTTCGCGGTGATGGGCTGGGTGGCGTGGAAGGTCGCCGACTGGTGGTATGACCGGTTCATCCTGACCAACAAGCGGGTCATGGTGGTCAACGGCATCGTCACCCGCAAGGTGGCGATGATGCCGCTGGTCCGGGTCACCGACATGAAGTACGAGCAGTCGCCGACCGGCCGCGCGCTCAACTACGGCACCTTCGTGCTGGAGTCCGCCGGCCAGGAGCAGGCGCTCCGCGAGATCAAGAATCTGCCCAACCCGAACGAGCTCTACCTGCGTGTCGTCGAGGAGATGTACGAGCCGCAGGCGGTCGAGGCACGGCTCGGCAAGGAGGCCGACGAGGCCAAGGCCGACGACGGGGCGTGAAGGTTTTCGACCGAACATCGGAGCAAGTGCGCACCTTTCGTCATGGACCAGAGCGCCTCTGACGTGGCACTCTGCCAGGACGGCAGGGGTGTGGAGGTGGGCGGTGGCGAGCAAGGACTCGTTGGAGGAGCAGTTCCGCGAGTTCGTTGCGGCCCGCTCCGCCGCGCTCCTACGCACCGCTTACCTGCTCACCGGGGACTGGGCCACGGCCGAGGACCTGCTCCAGACGGCGCTGACCAAGACCTACCTCGCGTGGAAGCGGCTCGGCGGAATCGAGGCGGTCGAGCCGTACGCCCGACGTGTGCTGGTCAATACGTCGACCAGTTGGTGGCGGCGGCGCTGGCACGGCGAACGCCCGACCGAGGTGCTGCCCGAGCGGGCCGGTGTCGACGAGATCGAGCAGCAACTCGACCGTGACCTGCTCTGGCGGCATCTCCGGGAGCTGCCCAACCGGCAGCGGGCAGTGCTGGTGCTGCGCTACTACGAGGACATGTCGGAGGCGCAGACCGCCGCGATGCTGGACATTTCACCGGGCACGGTGAAGAGCCAGGCGTCCCGGGCACTGGCCACGCTGCGTCGTCGATTGGGCGCGGACGCGGCGGACCTCGCCGCCGCAGCCGGTATCGCCGGCCGCTCGGCCGCCGCCGATGGTGGGGCGGGCGCGACCGGTGCCGCTGCGACACCCAGGCCGGGGCGGGCGGCTGGCCGACAGGTGCCCCGCGTGGCCGCTCCGCGCCCCGCCGCGCCGCGTCCGATCACCCCGCAGGTCGTGCTGCCCACCGCCCCGGCGGCCGTGCCCGTCGGCACGGGCTCCGGGGAACAGCAGTGAGTGAGGTCCCAGGCCGGCGCGACAACCTGACGGACGGTCCACGGCGTTCATACCAGGTGCGGCCTGACGAGGTGGAAGGTGCGGTGCGGGAGACACTCTCGCGCCAGGTCGCTCTTGCCCGCCCACTGAGCGTCGACCCGGCGGGGCAGGCCATTCGCCGCGCGAACCGAATCCGGCGTCGACGCACCGCGGTCGGCGTCGCCCTCGCGGCGGTCACCACCGTGCTGCTCAGCGCCGGCATGGTCCAGCTCGGTGCCGAGACCAGGCGGGACGGTTCGCCCATCGTGGTTATCGGCGACCCGGACCCGACCAGCCGACCGCTCCCGACGGCCAACATTCCCGGCCCGGCCCCCTCACCCGAGACGTCGACCTCTCCTCTGGTCGGCGAGACGCTGATCAGCGCCGACGGGCGGCGGCTGGTGCTGCCCGACGTGGGGCCGGCCGAACGCGCCCAGCCCCTGCCCGGCGGCGGCGGTTGGCTGGTGGTCGGCGCGCAGAGCACCGCAGGGCGCAGCCTGTGGGTGGTGCAGGACGACGGCCTGGTGCAGGTGCTGCTGGCCGGGGCGGGCGCCATCGTCCTGGCCCCGGACAGCCTCCAGGTCGCCTGGCGCGACGGAGGCGATCTGCTGGTGGCGGGCGTGGCCGGCACCCAACTCATCGGGGCGGTACGCACCCCGGTACCCGCGGCGGCGGAGCCCGTCCGGTTCGTCGGCGACAGCGTGCTGGTCCGACTCGACCCGGCCGGCGCCGGTCACACCCTCTGGCGGCCCGGTGCGGGGTCGTTGCCCGAAGCCCTCGACCGCAAGAGCCTCAACGTCTACGGGCGGCTACCCGACGGGCGGCTCGTCGGCCAGGTCACCACCGAGCCGGGCCGGACCTGCCTCGCCGTACTCGCCCCGACCCGTCAGCTGGACCCGGTACGCACCGGCTGCGGTCCCGACCTGAGCCAGGACGGCATCGGCGGAGTCTCGCCGGACGGGCGGTGGCTGCTGGTGAACGGGGAGATCGGCAAGGCCGGCCGGTCCCTGCTGGTCGACCTGCAGCGGCTCGGGCCGGCTACGACCGCCGTTGCGGCCGGGCCGCCGATGACCGGGGCGATCGTGTGGAGCAACGAGGCCCACGCCTCCTACCTCGACGGCACCGGCGAGCTGGTCCGGGTCGACGTCGGCCAGGTGCGGGCGGGAAAGCCCGCCAGCCCCACCGCGGTGCCCGGCGTGCCGACCGGAGACCAGCCGATCCTGGTGAAGGACCTTCTGATCCCCGGGTGAACTGGGCGACCCACATGAGCCGTGCTCACTGTTTCCTCGGTAGCGTCGGGCGGTGACCTCGCGTACCGGCTCCGCCCCCCGGATCGACCTGCACGCCCACTCGACGGCCAGCGACGGCACGCTGACCCCGGCCGAGCTGGTCGGCGCGGCCGTCGACGCCGGGCTGGACGTGCTGGCGATCACCGATCACGACACCACCGCCGGTTGGGCCCCGGCCGTGGGCGCGCTGCCGCCAGGTCTGCGTCTGGTCCGGGGTGCGGAGTTGTCGTGTCGCTGGTCCGGCGAGCAGCCAGCGGTGCCGCTGCACCTGCTCGCGTACCTGTTCGACCCGGACCACCCTGAGCTGGTGGCCGAGCTGGCCCGGGTCCGGGCCGCCCGGGAAGAGCGCGGCGAACGGATGGTCGGCCTCCTGCGGGCCGACGGCATCGACGTGAACTGGCCGGACATCCTGGCCGGCGCGGGTGGCGGCACCGTGGGACGCCCGCACCTCGCACAGGCGCTGATCCGCGCCGGCCTGGTCGACAGCGTCCGGGAGGCGTTCGGCCCGAACTGGCTGGGCGAGCGGTACCGGCTGCCCAAGGAGGACATCGACGTGTTCCGGGCCATTCGACTGGTCCGGGCGGCCGGAGGTGTGCCGGTCTTCGCCCATCCGCGGGCCACCCGCCGCGGCCGGGTGGTACCCGACGAGGTGATCGCCGAGCTGGCCGCCGCCGGGCTGGCCGGGCTCGAGGTCGACCACGAGGACCACAGCCCGGCCGAGCGGGAACACGTACGGGCGCTCGCCGCCGAGCTGGGTCTGCTCGTCACCGGCTCGTCGGACTTTCACGGCACCCACAAGACCGTTCAGCTCGGCGCGTTCAGCACCAGCGTCGAGGCGTACGAGCGGATCGTCGCCGACGGGGTGACCGAGGTCGCTTCGGGCTGATCCGGGTATTTCGCCCATCGCGGCGCGGCTAGGTTGATCACGTGGATCTGAAGCTGTTCGGCGAGGTTTTCGTGACCCTGCTGGTGATCACCGACCCGCCGGGCATGATGCCGATCTTCCTGGCGTTGACCGGCCCGCTGCCCGCCCGCGACCGCAACCGGGCAGCCTGGCAGGCCGTCGCGCTGGCGCTCGGCGTCATCGTGATCTTCGCGGTGGCGGGGCAGACCCTGCTCGACTATCTGCACGTGGACCTGCCGGCGTTGCAGGCGGCCGGCGGGCTGCTGCTCGTACTCGTCGCCCTGGAACTGCTGACCGGCAAGGCCGACGACCCGAGCCAACAGGTCACCTCCAACATCGCGCTGGTGCCGCTGGGCACGCCACTGCTGGCCGGGCCGGGTGCCATCGTGGCCACCATGCTCTTCGTCCAGCAGGCCGACGGGCTGGGAGAGTTCACCGCCATCGCCGTGGCGATCCTCGCCGTGATGGTCGCCGTCTGGATCGTCCTGCGCTTCTCCGGTGGCATCGTGAAGATCCTCCGGCCGGGCGGGATCGAGGTGCTGACCCGGATCGCCGGCCTGCTGCTGGCCGCGATCGCCGTGCAGCTCATCGCCGACGCGGTGGCCGCCTTCGTCACGCAGTACGTCAACATGGCCTGACGGCACGCGCGCGATGTCGGGGGCGGATGGCAGGATCGCAGGCGTGCGACGATCCTCATCAGCGGGGCGGCCGGCCGCCGGCGGCCGGGCCCCCCGGCAGCGCGCCGGCGACGCCGAGCAACTTGGCTTCGAGGGCATGCCGGAGCGGCTGTTCGTCTGCACCCCGAGCAAGCTCGGCGCGTACGCGGACTGCCCGCGTCGCTACCGCTACTCCTACGTCGACCGGCCCGCCCCGCCCAAGGGCCCGCCGTGGGCGCACAACTCGCTCGGCGCCAGCGTGCACACCGCGCTGAAAAACTGGTATGCGCTGCCCGCCGACCGGCGGCGCCCCGAGGCGCTGGCCACGCTGCTCAAGGGCACCTGGGTCCGCGAGGGCTACCGCGACGACGAGCAGGAGCGGGCCGCCTACCGGCGGGCGTTGGGCTGGCTGGAGTCGTACGTCGAGACGCTGGAGCCGGATTCCGACCCGCTCGGCGTGGAGCGGGTGGTGGCGGTCAAGACCGCGGTGCTGGCGTTCAACGGCCGCACCGACCGGATCGACTCGCGACCCGGGCCGGAAGGGCCCGAGCTGGTCATCGTCGACTACAAGACCGGTCGCACCGGTCTGGACACGGACGACGCCCGGGGTTCGCAGGCGTTGGCGCTCTACGCGTACGCGGCCGAGCGGGTGTTCCGCAAGCCGTGCCGCCGGGTGGAGTTGCACCACCTGCCGACCGGCACGGTCGCCGCCCACGACCACACAGTCGAGTCGCTGGCCCGGCAGTTGACCCGCGCGGAGGAGACAGCCCGCGACATCATGGCCGCCGAACGGGCGGTCGCGGACGGCGCCGACGCGGACGAGGCGTTCCCGGTGGCACCCGGCCCGCGCTGTGGATGGTGCGACTTTCGGCGGCACTGCCCGACCGGCGCGCAGGTGCCGGGCAAGGAGCCGTGGGCGGCCATGGACCGGCCTGCCGACGGCTGATCTCCCCCGGGGAGGGTCGGGTCAGCCGGCCAGCGAGGCAGCGGCGTGCCGCGCGGCCCGCTCCTTGGCTGCCTGGATCAACGGCCCCTCCAGGTAGCGGCGGGGGACGGCAGCGAGCGCGAGCCGCAGCGCGCGCACGCTCAGATCCGCCGACAGCGCGGTGGTCGGTAGACCGAGACCTCCGTACATCCGGCGCGCCCACGTCGGCAACAGCGCGAACGCGGTGCCGGCGATCCCCAGGTACGCCCAGCGCGGCGGGCCCAGAGTGAGCCCCAACCGGACCGGCAGGCTGAGCTTCCACGGCAGCGGCGGGGCGGTGAGGAACACCGCCGTCTCGGCGGCCTCCCGGGTCATCCGCAACTGTGGCCGTACGGCCTCGTAGTAGTCCGCGACCTCGGCGGCGGTGCCCGGGACGGTGGCCGGGTCCAGGCCGACCAGGGCGGCGGCGCGGCGCTGCTCGGTGTAGTAGCCGTCCACCTCGTCGTCGGTCAGCGGCAGCCCGGCGCGTCGGGCCGTGCTCAGGAACGACTCGACCTCGGTCACGTGCACCCAGCGCAGCAGGTCCGGTTCGTCGATCCGGAACTCCGCACCGGTGAGCGTGTCGGTGGCCCGCAGCCGGTCGTGCAGGCGGCGCAGCCGGGCCCCGGCGGCCTCCGCCTCGGCGGTGGTGCCGTAGACGGTGGTCGCCGCGTAGGTGGCGGTGCGGAGCAGCCGGCCCCAGGCGTCCGTGCGGTAGTTGCTGTTCTGCGCGACCCCGGCCATGGCCCGCGGGTGCAACGCCTGGAGGAAGAGGGAGCGCAGGCCGGCGACGATCAGGATCGGCTCGTCGTGCACCTTCCACGTGACCGAACCCGGACCGAAGAGGCCGAGGTCATCGGAGTCCACCGCCCAAGAGTGCCACGGCCCGGCCGGCCTCGCCGGTCACGTGCCGCCGGTGCCGCGCCCGAACCGCCTGAACCACCTGTCAGACGTCGGCGGAGCGGCGGGCCCGGCAGCCCGGGCAGAGACCCCAGAAGGTCACTTCGGCCTCGTCCACCTCGAACCCGTGCGCGACGTTCGGCTCCAGGCACGGGGCGCTGCCCACCGCGCAGTCGATGTCGGCGATCTCGCCGCACCCGCGGCAGACCACGTGGTGGTGGTTGTCGCCCACCCGCGCCTCGTAGCGGGCGGGACTGCCCGCCGGCTCGATCCGCCGCGACAGCCCGGCCCGGGACAGCGCGCCCAGCACGTCGTAGACCGCCTGGGTGGAGACCGAGTCGAGGCGTTCCCGAACCCGTCGGGTGATCTCGTCGACCTCCAGGTGACCGCCTCCGGCCAGCACGTCGAGCACCGCGAGGCGTGGCCGCGTGACACGCAGGCCCCTCGATCGCAGCAGCTCCTCGGCACCGGACACTCGCCAATGACAACACGCCCGATCAGCATCGACAACCGTCGCCCGCTCCGGGTGGTCACCGACACAGGCCGGCAAGATCGGGAGTACGGCCCGGAGAGTGAACCCGATCGACGTGGCGCGCGTGTGTCCGGTCGAGAGCCTGGGGACGATCGGCGGACCATAGGCTGATCACCCCTGACCATGATCCACCTGGAGGGTTCGATGTTCGAGGAGATCCTGGGTCTACCGGTACACGCCCTGATGGTCCACGCGGTCATCGTGTTCGTGCCGCTGCTGGCGGTGCTGGCCATCGCGTACGTGGGGCTGCCGCGGTGGCGGCACCGGCTGGACTGGGCCCTGGGCCTCCTCGCCGTGGCCGCGCCGGTGACCGCCTACGTCGCGGTCAAGTCGGGTGAGGCGCTCACCGACGCGCTGGTAGCCCGGGGCTTCCAGGGGCCGATCCTCGATCAGATCTTCGAGCACTCCCGCTACGGCGACATCCTGTTCCGCATCGTGGTGCCGCTCGGGATCGTGGCCATCCTGCTGCTCGTGGCAACCAGTGGACACCCCCGGGTGCCGCAGCTACCCGCGCTGGTCATCCCGGTGCTGGCGGTAGCGGCCGTGGGGCTCGCCATCGCCGCCCTGGTCTACGTCTCCCTGACCGGCCACTCCGGCGCCGAGGCCGTCTGGGGCACCACCCTCTGAGCTGCTGCCCCTCAGGTGGGGTCGGGCATCAGAAGATGACTCGCGAGCAGAGCAGACAGAGCAGAACAAGCAACACCACGCCGGCCGCCGCGCCGAAGCCGTAGGTGACCCGCTGCGAGCGCTGCTCGACCGCGTCCAGGTCGGCCATGTCCTGCGGCGGCAGCTGTCGCGGCGGCGCCGGCTGCAGATGTACGGGTGGACGCCAACCCGCCGGCGGCGGCAGGCTCGGCGGCGGGCCGGAGTACCCGCTGGTAGACCCGGTCGGTGCGGGGCCGGCGTGCTCGCTCGGCGGTGGGTTGCTGGGCCCGGTCGGCGGTTGGCTGGTGGGCCCGGTCGGTGGTGTGGTCGCGGGGGCGGCGGGAGGTTGGTCCGCCACCGCGTCGTCGCCGGTGTCGGGCCGTCGCCAGTAGTCGTCCGGGGTGCTGCCACCGCTGGGGGTCGTCACGCCGTCCGACGCTACCAACGCCGCCCGTGGTCCGGTCGCTTCTAGGGCCTGTGTCAAAGCCCCTGGCCGGCCTGCGGCGGGCCCAGACGACGACCGTCCGCGTTGGAAGTTCGTCCGGATACAACACCGGTATCCGGACGAACTTCCGCCTTGCCGGACCGCCGCCTGGACTCCGCCTCTGCTCGACCGAGGGCTTTGACACAGGCCCTAGCCGGCGAGCCCACGGTCGGCGGCCCGGTCCGCCGACCGTGGCTGCGCTAGTCTTGCCGCTCGTGAGCACCGAAGACCCCGGCACGCGCGGCGCACGTGGAGACGATGACCGCGCCGTCGACCTGAGCGAAGACTTCAAGGTGCTGCCCGAGCAGACCTCTGACGACACCGACAGTGGTTGGGGCGAGCGGTCGGGCGGCAACGACGACTGGCTACTCGCCGAACGCCCCCCGCACTGGGACTGACCCCCGCAGCTCCGACAGATCGGGAGAGCCTGTCCTGGAGTCGGCCGATCGGCCCTCGCCGACCTGCCGGGCCATGCTGACCGGCGAGGACGGTGTGTCGGAGGGGACGGCTGTCGGCGGGCATCCGGCCGGGGTGTGCAGGACTGCGGCGGCCAGGCCGAGCAGCGCGGCGATCAGGCCGGCCCGGAGCAGGGTGCGCCCGCCGGGCAGAGTGAGCTGACGCAGCGGGCGCAACGCCCGCGCGGATTCCGGATCGACCATCGCGCTGCCGCCTTCCGTCCCCGAGCGCCGCGGTGGCACCCATGGACGGGAGGCTAGGCAGTTCCCACCGCCGCAGCCGACCCACGGACGACGCCTGTGGACAACCGCCCGGCCTGTGGAAAACGCCCATCTGTCGGTTCGATCTGCTACGGCACCGAGTGGACCGAGGCCCGACCCGTGGGGTCGGGCCTTCGACGATCAGGACGCGGAGCTTGCCGCCGCCGCCTTGCCGCCGCCGCCCGATCCACCCGAGGACGACCCAGACGACCCGGAAGACGACCCCGAGGAGGACGACGAACCCGAGGACGACCCGGACGAGGACCCCGAAGAGGACGACGAGGACGAGCTGTCACCCGAGGACGACTCGGACTTCGCCGGCTTGGTGGCCGTGCCGCCGGCCGTCGTCTCGGAGCCGGACGCCCGGGAGTCGGTGCGGTAGAAGCCCGAACCCTTGAAGACGATGCCGACCGAGTTGAAGACCTTGCGCAGCCGCCCCTGACACGCCGGGCACTCGGTCAGCGGCTCGTCAGAGAAGGACTGCACCGCCTCGAGCTGGTGACCGCACGTGGTGCAGGCGTACTGGTACGTGGGCACGTTCTCCTCCGGATCTGGGCTCGGCCAGTTGGCACTCGACCTATTCGAGTGCCAATGGTGCGTCATTCGGCCCGGGTTCGTCCAGCGGACGTGTGGGGCGCGACACCGTGCGCCGCACCCGGGCCGCCGTCAAGCGTACGCACCCCGTCGGCGGGAGTGACGACCGCGCGCACCCGACGGTCGTGTGGTTCCGCCGGCAGCGCCTCGACCAGCTCACCGTCGTGCAGGGGCACCACCGTCAGGGTTGCCTCGGGTACCCGGGCGAGGGCGCGGTCGTACGAGCCGCCGCCGCGCCCGAGCCGCCGACCGTGGTGGTCGACCGCGAGGGCCGGTACGACCACCAGCCCCGCGTGCGCCACGGCGGCCACCCCGAGACGGGCGCCGGCTGGTTCTCGGATACCCCGACCCGCCGCGATCAAGGCAGCCGGCCCGGTATACGCCGCCCAGTCCAGATCCAGGTCGGCCAGGAGCACCGGCAGCAGCAACTCGGCGTCCGCCGGCAGGGCCGCCCGTAGTACCTCGGGCAGGTCGGCCCCGCCCGGTTCCGAGCCGACCGGCACGTACGCCGTCATCAGCTGTGGGCGCAGCCGGTGTACCAGAGCGACAAGCTCGGCCTGCACGCGCCCGGCGGCGGCCGCCCTCGTCGGGGCGGGCAGCGACCGGCGGCGAGCGAGCAGCTCGACGCGGGTGTCCCGCTTCGCCATTCGGGTCACTTCCGCTTCATCAGAAAATTCCGGCACGCAACACTCCTGACGCAACGCCTCTCCCACGGTTGCTCTGTGTCAGCATCGCAAGCAACGGAGGCGGAACTTCCGGGGGGACCGAGTGACGCTACGCGGGCGGTTGACAGCAGCCTTCCTCGTGGTGGTGCTCGGGCCGGTCCTGCTCGGCGCGCTCTTCGTCGCCTCCACCGTCGCGGCGGTCGACCGCAGCCGCTCCACCGAGCGGCTGGCGGTGGCGGCGTCCACCGTGCGCACCTCGGTCGACGCGCTCTGCCAGCAGCTACGCGCCATCGCCGACGCGGTGGCGCTCGCCGCCGATCCGGGCGTCGCCGCCGCGCAACTGGTCGGCCGGGGCCTGGCCGCCGCGGTGCTGATCACCGACGTGGCCAGCCAGGTCACCTACGTCTCGCCCGGTGCGCCGTCGACCCCGTGGCAGGACTGCGCCGGCTCGACCGGAGGCCCGAACGGGGGCACGAGCACGGGCTCGACCGGCCCGGTCCGTGCGCTGGCCGCCCAGGTCGCCCTGCACGATCCCGCCGGCACCCGGCTGGGCACTGTGACCGCCGCGCAACTGGTCGACCCGGCCTTCGTGGCCCGACTGGCGGCGGTGACCGGGGTGGCGGTCACCCTGCTCGACAGTGGGGCGAGCGCCGCGCGGGTCACCCACACGACCGAGTCCCGGGACGTACGCGACGCGGTGCTGGCCGCCGCCGTCGCCGGCAGCGGCGAGCAGGTCACCGAGACCAACGAGGGCCGGTACGTGCGCAGGCTCGGGCCCTCCGACACGCAGCCGCTGCCACTGGTGCTCTCCGTGCCCAGTGAACGGCCACCGGGGCTGCACGCCACGCTGGTCGGGGTGGTAGTGCTGGCCGGGCTGCTCGCCGTGCTGACCGCCTGGCGGCTGGCCCGGGTGACCACCCGGCCGCTGGCGGAGTTGGCCGGTGCGGTCGACCGGGTGGCCCAGGGCGACCTGACCGCGCGGGTGCCGGTCCGCAGTCGCGACGAGTTGGGGCGGTTGGCCGCCGCTTTCAACCGGATGACCCGGGAGACCGGCTCCTACGTCACCGCGCTGACCAGCAACCGGGACCAGCTGCGGGGGCACCTCGCGGTGCTCGGCGACACCCTGGCCAGCACGCACGACCTGCAACGCATCCTGCGGGTGATCCTGCGTAGCGCCATCGGGGCCACCGGCGCGCGTGCCGGTGCCGTGCTGCTCGTGGAGACCGGCGGGGTGCTCGTCGCGCAGTGCACCGAGGGATTGGACGGGCGCTGGCCGGAGGAGGGCGCGGACGGGTCGCAGACCCTTCGGGTGCCGGTCGGTGTCGGCGTGGTCGGTGCGGTCGCCGCCACCGGGGAACCCCAGCGGGGCAGGGCAGAGCCGACCGAGGCACCGACGGGTGAGCCACGCTGCCGCACCTACGTCGCGGTTCCGTTCGCTGCCCCGGGCGGCGCCACCACCACCATCGGCGCAACCGGAACCGGAGGATCGGGGTCGTCCGACGAGGCTGGCGCGGCGGCCGCGCTCGGCGTGCTGGCCCTCTACGACCGGCTGGGCGCCGACGAGTTCGACGACGACGACCTGGCCACCCTGCGCACCTTCGCCGGCCATGCGGCAGTGGCGGTGGACAACGTCCGGGTGCACGAGGAGGCGCAGCGGCTCTCCCTCACCGACCCGCTCACCGGGCTGTGGAACTACCGCTACCTGCGCGAGTCGATCCGGCGGGAGGTGGAACGGGCCAGCCGCTTCGGGCGGATGCTCAGCGTCCTCGCGTTGGACCTCGACCGGTTCAAGGACGTCAACGACACGTACGGGCACGCCGCGGGGGACACCGTGCTGGCCGAGTTCGCCCGGCGGGTGCGCGGGGAAATTCGTGAGGTCGACCTGGCCTTCCGGCAGGGCGGTGAGGAGTTCGTGCTGCTGCTGCCGGAGACCGACGCCCGGGGTGCGGCGATCGTGGCCGAGCGGCTCGGCGCGGCGGTACGTGACACGGCCATCGCCGTCGAGGCGTACGCCGGGCCGGTCCTGGTGACCGTGTCGGTGGGCATCGCCGTCTTCCCGGACCACGGCAGCACCGGGCGGGAGGTGCTGGAGGCCGCCGACGACGCGCTCTACGCGGCCAAGGCGGCGGGCCGCGACACGTACCGGGTCGCCGAGGTGCGCTCGGATCTGCCGACCCGGGAGATCCCGGTGCTCGCGTGCGCGGTGAGCCCACCCGACGGGCTGCCGCGCGCCGGCCAGCCGGTGCAGGCCACCCGGGAGCCGGGCGGGCCCGCCCGGTCCGACCCGGCTGTGGGCGTACCGGAATCATCGCTGGCAGGCCCGGCGCACGCGCGACCGGATTCGGCCGACGACACCCCGGACAGCGCGACGGGCGGGGCGCGGGCCGGCCCGGACGCGGCGCGGCCGGGGTCGGGTGGCGGCGCGTCTTCTGGGCCACAGCCGCCGCGGCAGAGCCGTGGCCGATAGTCTCGCGGCATGTCGGAGCACTCAGCGAACCCCTCATCGACGGTCGCCGCAAACGGCCGTCCCCTGGCGGTCAAGGCCGTCATCCCGGCCGCCGGACTGGCCACCCGGTTCCTGCCGGCCACCAAGGCGGTGCCCAAGGAACTGCTGCCGGTGGTGGATCGGCCGGTGTTGCAGTACATCGTCGAGGAGGCCACGCAGGCTGGCATCGGTGACGTGTTGCTGATCACCGGTCGGGGTAAGACGTCGATGGTGGACCACTTCGACCGTCGTCCGGACCTGGAGACCAGGCTGGAGGAGAAGGGCGACACCGAGCGGCTGGCCGCCGTGCGTCGGCCCAGCGAGCTGGCCGAGATCTACACCGTGCGGCAGCCCGAGCAGCTCGGGCTCGGCCACGCCGTCGGGTACGCCGAGTCGCACGTCGGCGACCAGCCCTTCGCGGTGCTGCTCGGCGACGAGTTCGTCAAGCCGTCGGAGCCGCTGCTGCCGGCGATGCTGGAGTTGCAGGCCCGCACCGGCGGTGTGGTGCTCGCGTTCTTCGAGGTCGACCCGTCCGAGACCAAGCGGTACGGGATCGCCTCCGTCGAACCGGCCGAGTCGGAGCTGACCGACATCGGCGAGGTCGTCAAGGTGACCGGGATGGTGGAGAAGCCGCAGCCGGAGGACGCCCCGAGCAACCTCGCGGTGCTCGGCCGCTACGTCCTGCCGGGCAAGATCTTCGACGCGATCCGGCGGACCAAGCCGGGCAGCGGCGGCGAGATCCAGCTGACCGACGCGATGGAACTGCTGCGTACCGAGGGCACTCCGGTGCACGCGATCGTCTACCGGGGCACCCGCTACGACACGGGCATGCCGCTGGGGTACCTCCAGACGGTGGTGCAGATCGCCGCCGAGCGCGACGACCTGGGCGCCGAGTTCCGGTCCTGGCTGGCCGACTTCGTCAAGGCCGACGCGGCAGGCGGATCTGGTACATGACCGCGACGGCCGACGCCGAGGCGGCCGCGAACGAGTTGACGCCGCTCGCCGACTACCTGGGCAGCGTGCTGCGCAGGTTGCGCGCGCTGCCGCCACTCGACCTCGACCTCACCCAGGCGCACGGCAACGTCCTCGCCGAGGACGTCGTCGCGCCGCACGCCTTCCCGGCCTTCGACCAGGCGGCCGTGGACGGCTACGCCGCGCGCTGGGAGGACATTTCCGGAGGGGGTCGGGGGCCGAGCTACGTCCCGGCCCCCTCCGGCACGCCCGGCGGCCGCACCATCCGGCTCAACGTGGTCGGCGATCTCGGCGCCGCGAGCTGGCGGCCGGTCCGGCTCACCCCCGGCTCGTGCTTCTCGGTCGCCGCCGGGGCGCCGCTGCCGGTCGCCGCTGACGTCGTGGTCCCGGTGGAGTGGACCGACCAGGGCATGGCCGCCGTGGAGATCTTCCGTACCCCCAAGCGGGGGTACGGGGTACGCCGAGCGGGTGAGGAGCTGCCCGCCGGCACCCTGCTCGCCCGGGCCGGCACCTACGTGTCCCCGGCCCTGGTCGCCGTCTTCGCGGCGACCGGCATCGGGCACGTGGTGGTGCGGCCCAGCCCACGGGTGGTCATCGTGGCCACCGGTGACGAACTCGTCGACGTGGGCCGGGGCAGTCAGCCCGGCCAGGTGGTGGACGCGAACTCGCACGCGCTGACCGCTGCGGCGGCCGAGGTGGGCGCCCTGGCGTACCGGGTGGGAATCTGCGACGACGACCCGGAGGGGCTGCGCGGCCTGCTGGAGGACCAGACGCTGCGCGCCGACTTGATCATCACCACCGGGGGCACCGGTACCGGCCCCGGGGACATGGTGCGCCGGATCCTCTCCCGCCGCGAGGGCGGTCGCGCCGGGCCGGTCACGTTCACCGACGTGGCGCTCTATCCCGGCACCGCGCTCGGGTTCGGCACGGTCGGCGCCGAGGAGGTGCCGGTGGTCTGCCTGCCCGGCGACCCGGGCGCCGCGTTGATCGGCTTCGAGGTGCTGGCCCGCCCCGCCATCCAACTGCTCGCCGGCGCCGAGCCGGTGTTCCGACCCAGCGTGCGGGCCCACCTGCTGGAGACCGTGTCGTCCCCGACGGGGCTGCGGGAGTTCCGGCCGGCGCACGTCGCCGAGCGACGCGGTGGCGGGTACACGGTCCAGCCGCTCAGCGGCGGGCCGTTCACTCTCTCCGGGTTGGCCGAGGCCAACGGGCTGCTGGTGCTCGGCGAGCGGGTCACCACGGCGGCCGCCGGCTCGACCGTGGACGTCCTGCTGCTGGACCGTCGCCGGTGACGTGTCCCGGCCGGTCCGCTCGCGGCCCGCGTCGGGTGACAGTCGGACGTGTGCGGTGAACGCGGCGGGGCTACTTGCGCGCGACACGGTCCCGCGCGGGAGACTGTGCGGGTGAGTCTCTTCGGACCCGCGCGGTCACCGGGATGGCCGGTGGAGCTGGCCGACGGCCCGGTGCTGCTGCGGCCCTACCGGCGCTCCGACGCGGCGGCCTGGTCGGAGGTACGGCGGGCCAACCGGGCCTGGTTGGCGCCCTGGGAGTCGTCGCTGCCCGGTGGTTGGGACGAGATGAATTCGCCGGCCGCGTTCCGTTGGGTGCACCGTGACCAGCAGCGCTCGGCCCGCGAGGGTGAGGGCATGCCGTTCGCGGTCTGCCTGCGTGAGGGCGACCGGGATCGGCTGGTCGGGCACATCAACGTGGGCAGCATCGTGCGGCGGGCGCTCTGCTCCGGCTACGTCGGCTACTGGGTGGACGCCCGGGTCGCCGGCCGAGGTGTGATCCCGACGGCGCTCGCGCTCGCCGTGGACCACGCGTTCGGCCCGGGCGGGCTGCACCGGGTGGAAATCAACATCCGTCCGGAGAACAAACCGTCCCGGCGGGTGGTGGAGAAGCTGGGCTTCCGCGAGGAGTCGTACCACGTGCGCTACATGCACATCGACGGCGCGTGGCGGGACCACATCGGGTACGCGATGACGAGTGAGGAGATCGCTGCCGAGGGTGGCCTGCTGGCCCGCTGGCACCGGATACGCGCCAACGCGTAGTAGGAGGATTTCCCGACATCCTCCCACTCGTCCCACGGACGGGATCGGCGCGGCGCGGTGGCATCCCGGTCGGTGCGCCGTAACCTCAAGTAACTGCAAGCTGCGGCAAGCGCTCTCCGGCCGGACGATCCACGCACCCAGGCGCGATCGGTGGAAGATCCTGCGGTCGGATGGCGGTTGCTTCGAATTCGGTGACGGGAGGGGTGAGGGTGCCGACCTCGGTGCTCCTCGCCGTCCTCGCCGCCGCCGGCCTGCTCGCCCTGGCCCCGGCGCTGGTTCGCCGGTACGACGCCACCGAGCGGCTGGTGGCGGAGCGGGCGCAGTCGACGGCGCGGGTGCTCCAGCGCCGCCGACGGCGCCGTACTGTGCCGGGACGGCGACCCGTTCATCCTCCGCGCTCACTGATCGTCACCCTCAGTGAGAATGCGACTACCGGCGCGTTGAGTGCGCCGGTCTCCGCGCCCCCGGCCGCCCGCCGCTCCGGTCGGCTGCGCGCCGTACCCCCAGCACCCAAACGGTCCCGCCGTCGCCCGGCGCCGCGCCGACAGCACACCCCCGCCGTGTACCGGCGTCGCCGGGTGCTCGCCGCCCTGCTGCTCCTCAACGTCGTCGAGCTGATCGGCGTGCTGTTCGTCAGCCCCGGCTTCTGGGTCGGCTTCGGCGTCACCTTCCTGCTCCTGGCCCTGTACGTCGTCCACCTGCGGGGTCAGGCTCTCGCCGGACGTCGCCGCCGCCGCGCCCGAGCCCGGGAGGCCGCCTGGCTGGCCGCCCGGCAGGCCGAGGTGCGTCGGGAACAGGCCCGCCGGGCCGCCGCCCGCCGGGAGGCGCAGCGCCGGCTGGCCGCCCAGCGCGAGGGGGTACGCCGAGCCGCCATGGGCCTGGACCGACCGGGGGACCTGCCGGCGGCGGTCAACGGCGGGTCGGTCTCGTACCGGCGGTCGGGCGGCCTCCGCGGCCGCCCCTACGAAGCCGGCCGAGGCGCCTGACGCGATCTCGGCCGTGCGCCGCGGCCGGGGGCGGATTCGCGGTCGGGGCCGGCGACCTGTTAGCCTTGCTGCCGGCCCGCCCGGTGTAAGCCGGGTGGGACCGAAGCCGGTTCGCCGGCGGGGGGCTGTGGCGCAGACTGGTAGCGCACCTCGTTCGCATCGAGGGGGTCAGGGGTTCAAATCCCCTCAGCTCCACCCCAGGTCAAAGGCCGTTTCCGCGAGTCGGAGACGGCCTTTTCCGATCTTTCGGGTGACAAGCCGCGCCCATCACGTACGCCCCATCGACACGTCGCGTGGCCACCCGCCGAGATTCGCGAACTGGCGAAGGTAGCGCTCGCACCTCTGGGTGAACTCGCCCGGCTCAGGTGGCAGTCGAGTCGCCGTGATCATGTGGCGCGGGTGGGTGTGGCCCGGCTGTAGGAGCTGGATCTGGTCGTCGGTGAACTGCCCGCCAGTGCGGTCGGCGACGGCAAGTGCCATGGCCAGCGCTACCACGACACTCACGCAGGTGCGGTAGGGGCTGAAGACGCATTCCGGGTCGCCGCCGGTCTCCGGCTCATGGTCGATGACCAGGAGCCAGGCACCGTCCTCGAAGCCCGAGACGTCGATCTCGAGGTGGATCGAGCCCGGCATTCCGTTGGGCTGGCGTTCAATGCGGTCGCCGATGGTGGTCGACAGCAGTTCCGCCGCGTCGAGCCGGCGACCGGAAGCGACGCGGCGTCCCTGCTCGTAACGTCGTTCGGTGAACAGGCTCAGCTCGGGTGTCGTGTCCAGGCCGAGAAGTTCGGCCAGGGTGGCCCGCGCGGCGATCACCATCTCGGCGAGCGAGATGGGCCGGGCCAGCGTTGCCTCAAGATCGACTGACACCCGAGCCTCCGGTCTCGTCGCGTGGTCCGGTGGTCAGTGCCACAGGCTAGGAGAAGCGTTCAGTCGTCACGGGTATCAAGCCGTGCTGGCGCAGGACGTTCGTCAGCTCGGACAGGGTCGAGCCGAGGACCACGGTGGCGTCGGTCCTCAGTAGTGCTGTCACGTCGAGACACCAGGCCAGGGAGTGGCCGACGCGGCGCAGATCCCAGGTGATCTGGTCGCCGTGCTGGTCGAGACGACCGGTCGCGGCGGACGCGCCCGTGCCGCCCGCCGGTGTCCGCCAGGCCGTCCGGAGGCTCGCCACCTGTCCGGCGCCGAGATCCTTGGCGAAGAGGACCCGGTACACCCGTCGCTCGTGGAAGCCGGCCGGGGGCTGTGCGGGACCGAGCCGCAGCGGTGGGGCGGTGGCGATCGGTTGACGGTCGAGGAAGTGCGTACGAAGCAGCGGCTCGTTCGGCAGTTGCCCACCACCCAGCGCGCGGTAGACGTCCTCGGCCTCCCGGCGGGAAGTGGGAAGCACCCGTGCCAGCACCTCGGGGTCGGTGCGCATGGCGCGGCTCAGCGCGGCGGAACTCCACCAGCCGGCGTCCGGCGTCCAGCCCGCGCTGTCCAGCCCCGTGGTGGTGAAGTCGCGGTGGCGGGTGAACTCCTCGACGACGATGCCCTCCACAGTGGTCACCGGGTCACTGTGGCCGACCAGGTAGTAGTCCAGGGGCGGTCCCGGGTCGGGCAGGAACACGGGCGCAGCGCGCATCGGGTCGGCGGTCATCGGCACCACCGTAGCGAAGGAGAACGGTTAGCATCCGGACCTCTACGTGAGGAGCCCAGATGACTTCGGTGGCCCAGACCCGGTTCGGCATCGTCGGCAGTGGTTGGCGAGGTGAGTTCTTCCTTCGCCTGGCCCGGCTGCTCCCCGAGCGGTTCCGGGTGACCGGGGTGGTGACGCGTACCGAATCGCGGGGAGCTGCCGTCACTGCCGAGTGGGGCGTGCGGACCTTCCGCACGACGGCGGAGTTGCTCGCCCACGAGCGGCCGGACTTCGTCATCGTGTCGGTGCCGTGGCCGGTGACGCCCGAGGCGACCCGGGAACTGGTCGCGGCCGGCGTACCGGTGCTCGCCGAGACGCCGCCCGCCCCCGACCTGGCGGGCCTGCGCTCGCTCTGGGCCGACGTCGGAGGCAGCGGGCTGGTGCAGGTCGCCGAGCAGTACCTGCTGATGCCGGGGCACGCGGCCCGGCTGGCCGTGGTCCGCGCCGGGGTGCTCGGCGAGCCGACCTCGGTCCAGATCTCCTCGACCCACCTGTACCACGCGGTCTCGTTGATCCGTGGCCTGCTCGGTGTCGGTCACGAGAGCGCCGAGGTCAGCGCGCGCGCGTTCGTCGCGCCGCTGGCCAACCCGCTCTCGCCGGCCGGCTGGAGCGGCGACGACACCCCGCAGCAGCTCCCCACCACCCTCGCGACCATCGACTTCGGCGGGCGGATGGGGTTGTACGACTTCACCGACAACCAGTGGTGGAACCCGCTGCGTACCCGCCGCTTGGTGGTGCGGGGCTCGCGCGGTGAGCTGGTGGACGACCGGGTGGTCCGCCTGGTCGATCCGACCACGCCTGTGGAGTCGTCTCTCGTGCGACGCCAGACGGGTCTCGACCTCAACCTGGAGGGGCTCGACCTGAAGCACATCAGCTTCGACGGCGACGTGGTCTACCGCAATCCGTTCGTCGGCAGTGGGATGTCCGACGACGACATCGCGGTCGCCGACATCGTCGCCCGCGCCGGGGCGTGGGCGCGGGAGGAGGGTCCGGCTCCCTATTCCCTCGCCGAAGCCTGCCAGGACCACCTGATCAGCCTCGCCATCGAAGAATCGGTACGCACCGGCCGGCCGGTCGTCACCGCCACCGAGGCATGGGGGCGGTAGCTCCGGCGGATCCGTTTCTGTCCCTTGGCTGACAGTGCGCAACCGTACAGCCAGCTCACCTGTGAAGCCGGGTATCAACCGAATGCCCGGGAGCAACCGGGCCCCACACGGGGAGCAAGGATGAATCGAAGCACTCGACGCCGGATGCTCGCAGCCACCGCAACCGGTCTGCTGGCAACCTCTCTCGGCGTCGCTGTCTCCGCGACGGCGACCGCCGCGCCGGGCGGGGCGACCTCCCGCACCTGCAAGATCAGTACGCTGCCGTACCCGACCGACACCTATCGCGCCGACGCGAACGCGGTCGACCCGACGGGTCGCTACGTCGCGGGGACCGCGCTGCGAGTCGGTGAAACCGACAACCAGTACCTGCTGCTGTTCTGGGACGGGCAGCGGGTCACCGAGCTGGAGTCACAGGGCATGTCCACCCCGGTCGACATCAACGCCGACGGTGTCGTGATCGGCAACGGATCGGCGGAAACCGGCTACGGGCAGCCGTGGAGGTACCGCGACGGCAAGCTCGAGCAGTTGCCGGTGCTGCCGTCCACCGCCACGTATGTCAGCGCCATCAACGATGCCGGCGACATCGTCGGCCACGGCTCCGACATCGTCTCCGGGGAAATGGTCGCGCTGCGCTGGCCGGCTGCCCGTCCGGGCACCGTGGAGGTGCTCGACGCCCCGGTCGACGCCCAGGCAAGTGGGATCACTGACAACGGAACCATCGTCGGTAGCGCCGGACCCTTCGGAGACTGGAACAGCTGGGTCCGCCGCCCGAACGGCCGGATCGACGCGCTCACGTTCCCCGGCGCCGAGTGGAGCACTGCCGGCGCGGCGGCGGGCCGCTGGGCAATCGGCCAGGTATGGCTGGGCGGCGACACCACGTCGACCAGGGTCCGGTGGGACCTTCGGAACGGCTCGCACACGCTGCTCGACCAGGACATGCCGGCGCTGACCGGCATCAACGCCAAGGGTGTCGTGGTGGGTGGTGACCGCGTTGCCAGAGGCTCCACCTCCCGGGTCCTGCCGGGTGGCGGCGAACGCGTGGCCATCGGTGCGCAGTCCATCTCCGACTCGGGCACCATCGTCGGGTTCCGCAACGTCCTCGCCGACCGGGTGACCCCGGTGCGCTGGACAGGCTGCTGACCCACCGACTCTCCCACCGCGTGGGGCCGGCCCGGACGGGTCGGCCCCACGTCGCGTCAGCGCGTCACGGCTTCCAGGAACCGGCGGTCTGGAACTGGTCCTGGTACTCCAGCGCGCCCGACGTGTCGTGCACGTCGAACACCACGCTGCCGGTCCGTCTGGTGCCAGCGGTCAGGTCGTCGACGGCCGGCATCGGTTTGCCGCAGCCGGAGAAGGCTCCACCGATCGCTGTGGTCCTGGTGCCGTCGGCGGCGACCCACTGGAAGTAGAGCGGGTTCGTCGACACGGTGCCCTTGGTGACAGCCACAGTCACGTCGGCGATCACGTACATGCCCTCGCCGGGCTTCAGTCCGTGGGACTTGCAGGGTTTGGTGGCGCTGCTGAACTTCGTCACGGTGATCTCGACGGTGCCGGCCTCGCTGTTGACGACCAGGGTGTCGCCCGGCGACAGGTCGCGGGTGTCGCCGTTCGCCGGCGGCGGGGTCGGCGGGGTGGCCTGTGCCTCGCTCACAGTGGTCGAGGTGCCTTTGGTGCTGATGACGGCCGCCACGATGCCGCCGGCGCAGGTGAGCAGGGTGAGAACGGCCGCGGTGACCGCGACGACCACTACGGACTTCTTGGCGCGGTCCGTCTGCGCAGGTGGTGGTGCGATGATCGGGTAGCCCGGACCACCGGGTGCCCGATATCCGCCACCAGCCTCCGTGTGTCCGCCAGCTGTCAGGTACGCGGCCCCCGAGAACGGCGGCTGCGGCGTCGCCGCGAACGGGCGGTTCGGCGGCTGCGAGCTTGACTGCTGGAGATCCTGCGGCCCGGCGGAGGGCTGGCGGTGGGTCACCGTACTCCTTGACGCATCGATACTGCCGTGCGGGAACTCGTCGACGTTACCGTGGGTGGCAGAGTGCCCCGCCGCCGCGCCGGAGGGCGTCTCACCGAAGGCGACGCGAAACCGCACCGGCCAGCGTGGACGGTGTCGGGCCGGTCACCGAACACCAATGTGGACCGGTATCGCATCCATCACTATGAGTAGCCAGGCGACGTCAGTGCAGCGGGAGCACAGCGGCGGTGCGGACCAGCCCGTCGGCGATCACGAAGCGGCCGGTGATTGACGCCGGCGGGTCGTCGACCCCCGCCGCGTCCACCCGGGCCGGTGCGATCCGGGCGGTGAACGTGCCGGCGTCCGGATCAATGTCCAGTCGGGCGTCGTGGAAGTCCAACCAGCTGCGAACGACCGGGTACCACACCTTGTAGATGGTTTCCTTCGCGCTGAACAGCACCACCGGCCAGGAGATGTCACTGGGCAACCGCGCACAGGCGGCCTCCTCCTCGGGCAGCAGCACGAGTCTGCGTACTCCCGGATTGATCTTGCGGTGCTGCTCGGCATCCATCCCGACGGACCGGATGTCGGTGGTGTGCGCCGCGGCGGCGGCGCAGTAGCCGGCGGTGTGGGTGATGCTGCCGACCACCCCGGTCGGCCAGACCGGCGCGCGGTCGGCGGCGGCTGGTACGGCGGCCGTCGGCAGGCCGAGGTCGCGCAATGCCCTGCGGGCGCAATTCCTCCCCGCGGCGAAGTCCCGCCGACGGGTCTGCACGGCCCGCTCGCTGAGACATGCCTGCTCAGCGGGGAGCAGGTCGCCCGTCCAGTCCTCGGGCCCGGCGACGGCGACGGCGACCGTCGATGGCAGCAGGTCACGCATCCCAGTTACCTACTGCTCGGTAGGAATGACGCATCGAATTAACCGTCAACTTTCCGACTCCCACGACCGCTGAAGGTACCGCAAGGATGTAACACCGGAGGGACCTGCAGCGCCCTCCCTGATGGCTCCGGGGGGACCACCATCAATGCTGGCCGGCACGGCAGCCGCCAGTCCCGTGGACATCTGGAAGGACGTGCGATGACCGATGGTGCGGAACGGCCGAGGGTGCGGGCTGACGAGCACGCACCGAAGACCCCCTGCTGGAGCTGCGGCTCCTGCGGTGACGAATGGCCGTGCGCGACGAAGCGCACCCGGCTGCTGGCGGAGTACGGGGGTGATCGCGCGATGCTCAGCGTCTATCTGGGCTCCTGCCTGGCCGCCGCCACTGAGGATCTGCGCGCCGCCCCGGTGATGTCGCTCCAGGACAGGTTCATCGGCTGGTTGCCGCGCGGCTCCCGGCGTAGCTGAACCTCTGGTGGCCCCGCCGCTGGGCGGGGCCACCAGAGGGAGCGTTCAGCGACGTCGAGGCCGTCGGGTGACCGCGAAACCGAACACGCCAGCCACCGCGGCGAGCGCGCCGCCGATGCCGGTCCAGAGCCAGCGCGAGCCGAGATCCGGCAACCAACCCGTCAGCGAGTCGCCCTCGTCGTCGGCCTCCGCGTCCACCGGGGGTACGGCGTTGAGCACCGTGCCGGCCTTGGTGTTCGGCACCAGCGGTGCCGCCAACTCGCCGTCGTCGGCCGAGGCGCCCCGGTCGGCGATGGCGCCGACCAGCAGGTCCACGTCGATCGGCGCACCCAGATCCGGCTCCGGCAGGTCGATCACGGAGAGCCGGATGACGTACGTGCCGGGCAGTGGATCGGCCGACCAGGGCTCCGCCCACGGCCGCACCTCGCGCAGCGTGCAGCCCAACACGACGTTCGACGCCTTCGCGTCCACTGTCGGGGTCTGTGCCCCCGCCGTGCACGCCTGGCGTCGGCGTAGCCCGTCGAAGACGTCCACGGTCCAGGTGGAGGCGCCGCTGCGTCCCTTCGGAAAGGTGACGGTGGCGTTGATCTCGTGCACCTGGCCGGCCGTCGCCGGGAACGACCAGTAGAGGTGGTCGCCGATCGAGGCGTCCACCCGTACCGGTTGTCCGGCGGTGATCGGGGTGGCGCTGAGGAACGACGTGCCGGCACGGTTCACCGGCGTGGCACCGGGGGAGGGGGTCGGCGCGGCGACGGCCGCAGCGGGGAGCAGAGCGGCCCCGCCGGCAGCGAGCAGCACCGCCATCGACCGGAACAGGGCGGTACGCATCAGTTCTCCCTCCAGGTGGCGACCCACCAGCGGGTGAGCAGGCCGGCGAGCAGACCGGTGATCAGCCCGGCGACGGTGAGCAGGGCCAGCAGCACCCAGCCCCGGCCGAGGTCCGGTCCGTCCGGTGCGGGTGCGGCGGCGACCACGTCGATGGTCAGCTCCACAGGCATGCCCGGGGTCGCCGCGCTGCCGGGACGCGGAGCGAACGAGTTGCTCACCACCAGGCAGACGGTGGTGGGTTCGACGACCGGCGCGGCGCTCTCCTCGGTCTCGTCGGCGTCCTCGTCGTCGGCGGTGGCCGACCAGCGCAGCCCGGCGGAGAGCACGTCGGCCCGTCCGCTGCCGGCGTCCGCGCCCCGGACGAGTTCCCGGCCGTCGGCGGCGGTGGCCCGCAGCAGCACCCCGTAGTCCCGGTTGACGGCCCGGTCCAACGCCATGCTCACCGAAGCCCGCAACTCCTGGCCGGGGCGGATCGGAACCCGGTAGTAGCGATGCTCGGAGAACGCCTCCCGGTCGGCGTAGACGCCGGGGGTGAGCAGTGGCGCCGAGTCGCACGCGTTGGTGCCGCCGACCACCGTCGGCGCCCGGGTGTGCGTGTCGCCGGCCCGCTCGACGAGCTGTTTGATCCGGTCGGTCAGCTCCTCGGCGCTCTGCGCTGCGGTGTAGGTCCCGCCGGTCGCGCTGGCGATGCAGAGCAGTTGCCGACGGACCTTCTCGTCGGGGGCCAGGCCGAGGGTGTCGACGACCAGGCTGGTGCCCTGGGCGGCCAGCTCCCGGGCCACCTCGCACGGGTCGGGTGGAGCGCAGGTGTCCTCGCCGTCGGTGATCAGCACGATCCGTCGGGTGGTGGCCCCGCTGCCCAGGTCCTGCGCGGCGGAGCGCAGCGCCAGCCCGACCGGGGTGAACCCGGTCGGCCGGAGCGTCGCCACCGCGGCCTTCGCTGCGGACCGGTCCACCGGGCCGACCGGCACGATCTGCTGCGTGTCCTGGCAGCCGACCTTCTTGTCCTTGCCGCGGTAGGTCGCGCCGAGCACCCGGATACCGAGCTGTGTCTCCTCGGGTAGCGCGTCCACCACATCGTTGAAGGCCTGCTGGGCGACCGAGATCCGGGTGCGTCCGTCGATGTCGGCGGCGCGCATCGACCCGCTGACGTCGAGCACCAGCTCGACCCGGGGCGGCTCGGGCGCCGGCTCCTCGTCGGCCCGCGCCGGGGCGGGCCCGGCCAGCGCGGTGGTCGCCAACAGTCCGAGAAGGACCGCCGTCGATCGTCTGAAGTTGATCACGACCCGCAGTGTAGTGAGATCCACTTTGGATGATCGTTTGGGTGGAGGGGTGCGGGACCGACCACTCCAGCCGGGTCAGGAATCACCTCTGACCGTCCGCGCCCGCGCTGTGGGTCCACGGCGGGTCACCCTCGGTCAACTGTGCGAGGGAAGGTCTCGGCCCGGCCAGCATCCGTCGGAAATCTGACTCAAGTCGACCCGTTGTGCCGGTGGTGCGCGGTGGTTAAGCTCTTCATGCGCGCCCCAATCGCCCGCTTCCCCCGTGGCAGGCGATCGGGGCGCGCGTCTTTGTAAAAGAAGGGCCCGCACGCTTCGGCGTGCGGGCCCTTCTTCCGTCGCGCTGTGCGGCGCGTCGCCTGTCGATGCTTATATCCACCGACCGTCGAGCCACATCCGGGACAGCCAGTCCGAGTACGGAATCAGCCGGCCGACGAAGATCGGATAGAAGTACGCGAAGCAGAGCCCCACCAACAGCACGTACGCCCCCGCCGCGATGCTGCCCACCAGTCGGCGTTCGTAACTCGGGTCACCGGGCACCAGCGGCGCCACCGTACCCACGTCACCCCCGGCGGGTGCGATCAGCGCGCCCAGCACGTACACCACGGCCAGCACCAGGAACGGCACCGCCGGTGCGGCGTAGAACGAGAACATCGTCCGGCCGTCGAGGGCGAACCAGAACCACGGCAGCAGCCCGGCGGCCACGGTGAGCAGGATCGCGCCGGCCCGCCAGTCCCGACGGGCTACCCCCAGCCAGACCAGCGCCACCAGGGCGGGCAGGAACGACCACCAGAGCAGCGGGGTGCCGAGCAGCAGGATCTCCGAGGCGCAGCTCGGCGCGCCACAGGCACCGTCGCCGGACCAGTGGAACGCCACCGGTCGACCGAGCAGCAGCCACTGCCACGGCCACGACTGGTATTTGTGCGCGTCGTCGAGCTGGGCGTGGAAGCCGTACGCCGCGCGGTGGTATTCGAAGAGGTTGATCAGCGGGCCGATCACCGGGCGGTCGCTGAGCGGGGCGCTCGGGTAGGACGACGCGAGCCGGTAGTAACCGTCGTCGGTGAGCAGCCAGCCCGACCAGGTGGCGACGTAGGTGCCCACCATGAGTACGCCGGCGAGCACCAGCCAGGGCAGCTCGTCGACGAGCGTGTCCCGCCAGGGCCGGCGGACCCCCGCCGAGCGGCGGACGCCGACCTCCCAGAAGATCACCAGCAGCGCGAAGGCCGGCACGAAATACAGGGCGCTCCACTTCACGGCGCAGGCGCAGCCGATCAGCACCCCGGCCGCCAGTCGCCACCACGGCCAGGTGCGCCAACCGGTCGGCGGCCGGCCGGCCCGGCCCGGCTGGCTCGGATCGAGCCCGTCGTCCAGAGCCCGTGCCCAGCGCCGACGGCGGGCGTCCCGATCGAGCACCAGCGCGCCGAACGCGGCCAGCACGAAGAAGAGCAGGAAGATGTCGAGCAGGGCCGCGCGGGACAGCACCAGGTGGAAGCCGTCCAGGGCGAGCAGCAGGCCGGCCGCGCAGCCGAGCACCGTCGAGCGGAACATCCGCCGACCGATGCGGACCAGCAGCAGCACCGACAGCGTGCCGATCACGGCCGCCGAGAATCGCCAGCCGAACTCCGGTGCGGTGGTCATCAGGTGCCCGGGGACGGAGACCTTGGAATCCGCGTCCTGATAGCCGAAGGCCCACTCGCCGACGCCGATCAACCACTTGCCCAGTGGAGGATGCACCACGTACGACGCGGCGTTGTCCTTGTAGTTCCACTCCACACCACGGGAGATCAGCCCGTAGGCGTCCTTGGCGTAGTACGTCTCGTCGAAGATCTTGCCCTTCGGGCTGGACAGCCCGACGAAGCGCACGATCGCCGCGATGGCCACCACCACTGCCGTGGCCAACCACGAGAACCGGTCCACCTGGGTATCGACGGTGGCGAACCGTCGCCGGACCGCGGCGGCCACCCCGCCGCTCTCGGCGCTCGGCGCCGTCGGCTCCTGGGTTGCACTGGGCTCGCCCGTCACCTGGATCATCTTGTCCGGATCGGCGCTCGGGCTCTGCGCTGTCGACGCACTCGTCACCCGGCGATCGTAGGCTGCCAAGGTGTCCGGTGGCGTCCGTCGTCCCTGATACCGGTATTCCCAGCAATGAAGGAGACGAATCCGTGGGTGAAATGTCCGAAGTTGGGCGCCTGATTCTGCTCGGTGCTCCGCTCGGCAACCCCGCCGACGCCTCGGCCCGGCTCCGGGAGGTGCTGATCAGCGCCGACGTGGTCGCCGCCGAGGACACCCGCCGGCTCACCCGGTTGGCCCGCGACCTCGACCTCACCGTCGGCGGTCGAATCGTCTCCTACTTCGAGGGCAACGAGGAGCGGCGCACCCCCGAGCTGGTCGAGGCCATCCTCGGCGGGTACGTGGTGGCGCTTGTCACCGACGGAGGGATGCCGAGCGTCTCCGACCCCGGCTACCGGTTGGTCCGTGCCACGGTGGATGTCGGGGCGCCGGTCACCGTCGCCCCCGGGCCGAGCGCGGTCACCACCGCGCTGGCCGTCTCCGGGCTGCCCTGCGACCGGTTCTGCTTCGAGGGCTTCCTGCCCCGCACCCCCGGCGGCCGCCGATCCCGGCTGCGCGCGCTCGCCGCCGAGGAACGCACCCTGGTCTTCTTCGAGGCGCCGCACCGGATCGGGGCGACCCTCACCGACCTGGCCGACACGTTCGGGGCGGACCGGCCGGCCGCGCTCTGCCGCGAACTCACAAAGACCTACGAGGAGGTGCTCCGCCGACCCCTCGGCGAGCTGGCCCGGTGGGCCACCGAGGGGGACCCGCGCGGAGAGATCACGCTGGTGGTGGCCGGAGCTCCGGTGACCGCCGCCGAACGCCCCGACGACGACACCCTGCGCGCCGCCGTCGCCGAGCGGGAGGCCGCCGGCCGGTCCCGCCGGGACGCCATCACCGACGTCGCCACCGAGTACGCGCTGCGCCGCCGGGACGTCTACACGATCGTGCACAGCTGACCACTGTGGTCCGGCTCGCCTGACGGCGGGGTCACCACGCGGCGGCCAGGAAGCCGACGGTGATCAGTGTGGGGCCGGCGATGGCGGCGGCCACCGCCCAGCGGCGGTGCCGGCGACCGGGCAGCCGGGCCGATCCGGTCCACCGGACGATGCCGGCGGTGCAGCCCAGCACCACCAGCAGACCGGGCAGCCACAGCAGGTGCCTGCCCACCCCGACGTCCGCGTACGCGGTGCCGCTGTCCGGGCCGGTCATCCGCGCCGGCAGCGAGGTACCTGTCGCGCTGCCTTCGACGGGCACGCCGCTGACCCGGACACCATGGGCGATGAACCGCCCATCCTCAGCCGTGAAGATCCCCTGGCACCGTTGGGTGAGCCCGCCGCCGGAGCAGTCGTCGATCACGACAGTGCCCGTTCGGGCGTGCCCGACCGCGAGCCAGAACGGGCCGGCGCTGACCCAGGCGAAGAAGGCCGCGACCAGGCTCAGCGCCACCAGCGCGGCGAGCCCGGGCAGCGGATCCGGCGGTGGGGGCGTGCGGCTGGGTGCCTGGCGGCGTGCCAGCCGGAAGCCGCGGAACCGCTCCGGTGCCGGGTCCTTGCGGACCGGGGTGCCGTCCCAGTGCACCTGCTCGATCGGTGCCCAGAAGGCGCCGCCGTCGTCGTCCGGCGTGTCGCCGTCGGACCGCAGGCCCCGCTCCCGGCGACCCTGTTGCCGGACCGGCACCCGACGCGGCACCGCGTCCACCGGCGCGCCGGTGGTCGGCTCCACCTCGACGGCCTCCACCTCGACGGCCTCCACCTCGACGGCCTCCGAGCCGGCGGGCGGACCCGACAACCCGGGCCGGGCCGGGCTGGGCACGGGTGCCGCCGGGGTCGGACGGGCCGGAGTGGGCGACGGCGCCGCCGGTGTGGGGCGGGCCGGGGTGGCGGACCTCCCCGCCGGGGTGGGCCGCTGCGCGCCCGGGTCGGCACCGGGCACCAGCCGGGGCTGAGGCGCGAGCCCGCCGACCCGGGGCACGGCGGGCTCGGGCCCCGGGTCGTCGCCGACCGCCGGTCCGCTGGGACGGTCCTCGTGGTCCCGCGCCGCTCGTCTGCCCATCACGAGGTTCATTGCACACCGCCCCAGGAGGCGAAACGGGCAGCTGAGCCGCGTGTCGACGACAAATCGGACCAACGGGCGAGCTGGTCGGCCCGGTCCGCCGGTCGGGCACCCCCCATTGGTTCGCGGATGCCCCGGACCTGTCACTAGGCTCACTGCTCATGAGTCACGTTCTCGCGGCAGTGGCCTGGCCGTACGCCAACGGCCCCCGCCACATCGGCCACGTCTCCGGTTTCGGCGTACCCTCCGACGTCTTCGCCCGGTACATGCGGATGGCCGGCCACGACGTGCTCATGGTCTCCGGCACCGACGAGCACGGCACCCCCATCCAGGTGCAGGCCGACGCCGACGGGGTGACCCCGCGCGAGCTGGCCGACCGGTACAACAGGGTGATCGTCGAGGACCTGCACGGCCTCGGTCTCTCCTACGACCTGTTCACCCGCACCACCACCCGCAACCACTACGCGGTGGTGCAGGAGCTGTTCGAGGGGATGTACCGCAACGGCTACATCGTGCCGAAGACCACCATGGGCGCGATCTCCCCGTCCACCGGGCGCACCCTGCCCGACCGCTACATCGAGGGCACCTGCCCGATCTGCGGGTACGACAGCGCCCGCGGTGACCAGTGCGACAACTGCGGCAACCAGCTCGACCCGATCGACCTGATCAACCCGAAGTCGCGGATCAACGGGGAGACTCCGAAGTTCGTCGAGACCGAGCACTTCTTCCTGGACCTGCCGGCCCTGGCCGAGGTGCTGCGGCAGTGGCTGGACACCCGCGAGGGGTGGCGGCCCAACGTGCTGCGGTTCTCCCGCAACCTGCTCGACGACCTCCAGCCCCGGGCGATCACCCGTGACCTGGAGTGGGGCGTACCGATCCCGCTCGACGGCTGGCGCGACCGGTCGGACAAGCGGATCTACGTGTGGTTCGACGCCGTGATCGGCTACCTGTCCGCCTCGATCGAATGGGCCCGTCGCTCCGGCGACCCGGACGCGTGGCGGAAGTACTGGTCCGCCGACGGCGCCGGTAAGGACGCCCAGTCCTACTACTTCATGGGCAAGGACAACATCGTCTTCCACTCGGTGATCTGGCCGGCGCTGCTCTCCGGCTACTCCGGCGAGGGCTCCCGCGACGGTGAGCCGGGCGAGCTGGGCCGGCTCAACCTGCCCACCGAGGTGGTCTCCAGCGAATACCTGACCATGGAGGGGCGCAAGTTCTCCTCGTCCCGCAAGGTGGTCATCTACGTTCGCGACTTCCTGGAGCGCTACGACGCCGACGCGCTGCGCTACTTCATCGCCGCCGCCGGCCCGGAGAGCAACGACACCGACTTCACCTGGGCCGAGTTCCTCCGCCGCAACAACGACGAGTTGGTCGCCGGCTGGGGCAACCTGGTCAACAGGTCCGTCTCGATCGCCGCGAAGAACTTCGGGGAGATCCCGCCGGTCGACCCGGCCGGGCTCACCGAGGCCGACGAGGCCCTGCTCGCCGTCGCCCGGACCGGTTTCACCACTGTCGGCGACCTGATCGGTCGGCACCGGCAGAAGCAGGCCATCGGTGAGGCCATGAAGGTGGTCGCCGAGGCCAACAGGTACCTCTCCGAGCAGGCGCCCTGGAAGCTCAAGGGCGAGGCCGACAAGCCCCGGATGGGCACCATCCTGCACGTCGCCCTTCAGGTGATCAGCGATGCCAACACGCTGCTCACCCCGTTCCTGCCGCACTCCGCGCAGCAGGTGCACGAGCTGCTCGGGGGCACTGGCGTGCACGCGCCGATGCCGGTGATCGAGCAGGTCGACGACCTGGACGGCGGTCCGACGTACCCGGTGCTCACCGGGGACTACACCGTCGGCGCGCGCTGGGAGTCGGTGCCGATCGAGGCGGGCCGCCCGCTGGCCGCGCCGAAGCCCGTGTTCCGCAAGCTCGACCCGTCGATCGTCGACGAGGAGCTGGCCCGGCTCGCCGACTGAACGCACGGCGCGCGGCGGCGGGGTGCCCTGCCGCCGCGCGCCGTCACATCGCGTACCGGGTGTCCATCACCTGGTCGTCGGTCACCTCGGCGCCCGGCGCCCAGGCCTCGTAGATGCCACGTTCCTGACACTGCGCCCCGGTGGTGACCACGGTGTCCGGGTTCGGGTAGCGCAGGCGCACCCGCAGCCAGCCGGCCTCCTCCCGCAGCACCAGACACGGCGTCCCCCGCCACTGGGCGAACCGGACCCGGCGGGCCACCGCGTCCACCGGGTATCGGGCCGCCCGGGTCATCGCCAGCACCCGGAACCCGCCGGGCAGGTCGGCGACCGCCTCGTACTCGGTGTCGCCGTACATGCCGACCAGTTGGGTGGAGCGGGGCGCGTCGGCGTTCGGCACGTACTCCTGGTCCGGGGAGAGGCCCGGCACCGCGGCCAGCAGGTGCCGCCACTGCGGGCCCACCATCCGCAGCCACCCGCGCTGCTCGGCCTGGTAGGTGTACAGCACCACCTCCGCCCCCTCCGCCGGGTAGGCGATGAGGGCGGCGTTCGCCGGCATCGGCAGGTCGGCGAAGTCCCGGGTGATGAACTCCGGGATGAGCTGACCGTTGCTCGGCACGAAGCCCGTGCCCAGCACCGGGGCGCCGAGCCGGTCCCGGGAGGCCAGCGCGGTCAGGCCGCGGTGCGCCCGGCCCACCGGCACGTCGTAGTCGCCCGGGTCGGAGGCGCGCCAGCGCAGCGCGTACGCGACCTCCGGGCCGTCCCGGCCAGCGTCACCGTCGCTCCGCAGCACAGTCGTCGTCGCCGGCGTACGCAGGTGCGCCACATCGTGTTCGCGGTAGCAGAAGCCGTGCGGCAGCCAGCCCCGCACGTAGCCGGCGACCTGCTGGGCCGAGAGCACCTTCATCATCCGGGTGCCCCGCCGGACCACCGCCGACGCGCGTGCCGTCACCAGCATCGGGTCGCCCGCCGCCGCCGGTTGTTGGCTGAGCTGGTGCAGGTACGCCCAACCCCGCTCGCGGTGGGCGGGCATCAGCAGTGGCGTCTCCGGCTCGTCGGCCGGCTCGGTGGCCCCGTGCACAGCGGTCACCTCGGTGACGTGCACGAAACGACGCCACGGCAGGGCGCTACCCGGGCGGGGCGCCCACTCGAAGCCGGCCACCTCGTCGGCGCTGAACAACTCGTACGCGGCGCCCCGAGCGATCTCCTCGGCCGGGTACACGCCGCCGCCGAACGCCACGTGCAGCCCGGTCCGTTCGCCGGCGGCGCCATCGGCCTGGGGGGTGACGCTCATGCGGGGACCGTAGAGTCGCGCGGCGTAGTCGAGGTGAACGTCGGGTGGCGGGCGGATGGACAGGCCCGGTGTGTGATGCTGTCGCTGATGAGCGAGCCCACTGAATCCCGCCGCGAGCGTGCCGCCCGGCGGGCCGGAGAGTTTCCGCCCGCCCCCGAGTCGCTGCCCCGGGCGGTGCTGGACAGCCACACCCACCTGGACATCACTGTCAGCGAGGCAGGTGTGCCCGGTGGCGGGACGGCCGACGACCCGGTTGCCGTGGCCATCGAGTTGGCCACGAAGGTCGGCGTGGACCGGTTGGTCCAGGTGGGGGTGGACGTCGCCTCCTCCCGGTGGGGCGCGGACACCGCCGACCGGTATCCCGCCGTGCTGGCCACCGTGGCGCTGCACCCCAACGAGGCGCCCCGGCTGAACGACCTCGACGAGGCGTTGCGGGAGATCGAGTCGCTCGCCGCCCGCGACCGCGTCCGGGGGATCGGCGAGACCGGAATGGACTTCTTCCGGACCGGAGACGAGGGGCGTGCCGCGCAGGAGGAGAGTTTCCGGGCGCACATCGCCATCGCCAAGCGGTACGGCAAGACGCTTGTCATCCACGACCGCGACGCACACGCCGACGTGCTGCGGATCCTCGACGACGAGGGCGCCCCCGACCGGGTGGTGCTGCACTGCTTCTCCGGCGACGCCGACTTCGCCCGTGAGTGCGTCCGCCGCGGCTTTCTGCTGAGCTTCGCCGGCACCGTCACCTTCGGCAGCGCTACGGCGCTGCGCGAGGCCGCCGCGCTCACCCCTCTGGATCAGATGCTGGTGGAGACCGACGCCCCGTACCTCACCCCGATGCCGTACCGCGGCCGGCCGAACGCGTCGTACCTGATCCCGCTCACCGTCCGCGCGCTCGCGGCGACCGCGGGCAGCGACCTGGACGAGCTGTGCGCCGCCATCTCCGCCACCGGCGACCGGGCCTTCGGCCCATGGTGAGCCCGGCCCGACGGTCGACACCGACCCCGTCGCTACGCTGCCAGCCATGACCGGTCTCCTCGGCCCGGCGGAGATCCGGGAACTCGCCGCCCGGCTGGGCGTCGCGCCCACCAAGAAGCTGGGCCAGAACTTCGTGCACGACCCGAACACCGTGCGTCGGATCGTCACCGCCGCCGGCCTCACCCCCGACGACGTGGCCCTGGAGGTGGGGCCGGGGCTCGGCTCGCTGACCCTGGGGCTGCTACCGGTCGCCGGGCACGTGCACGCCGTGGAGATCGACCCGGTGCTCGCCGGGGCGCTGCCGGAGACCGTCGCGCGGCACGCCGGGGCCGACGCCGCCCGGCTCACCGTGCACCGCGCGGACGCGCTGCGCGTCGCCGCCGCCGAGCTGGCCGACCCGCCACCGACCGCGCTGGTGGCGAACCTGCCCTACAACGTCGCCGTGCCTGTGGTGTTGCACCTGCTCGCCGTGCTGCCCACCCTGCGACACGGCCTGGTGATGGTGCAGAAGGAGGTCGCCGACCGGCTCGTCGCCGGTCCCGGCTCCAAGGTGTACGGCATCCCGTCGGTGAAGCTTGCCTGGTACGCCCAGGCCCGGGGCGCGGGCAAGGTGCCGCCGAACGTGTTCTGGCCGGTGCCCAACGTCGACTCCGGCCTGGTCGCCTTCACCTGCCACGAACCGCCCCGCACCGACGTACCCCGGCAGCGGGTCTTCGCCGTGGTGGACGCGGCGTTCGCGCAGCGCCGCAAGACGCTGCGCGCCGCGTTGGCCGGCTGGGCCGGCGGTGCGGACCGGGCCGCCGCAGCGCTCACCGCCGCCGGCGTCGACCCCGGCGCCCGTGGCGAGTCACTGACCGTCGAGCAGTTCGCCGCCATCGCCGCGTCGGCTCCGGTCGGTACGCCGGCCGCGAAGTAGGCTGACGCCGTGCCCGCCCAGGACGCCGAGGAGCTGATCGTGGCCAAGCCGTTCGACATCCGCCTGCGCATGCGGGACATCACCCCGTGACCGAGGCCTGGCGACCGGACGACGACGAACCACGCGGGGCCATCGGCCCGGTGCGGGTGCGGGTGCCCGCGAAGGTCAACCTGCACCTCGGGGTGGGCCCGCTGCGCCGGGACGGCTACCACGAGCTGAACACGGTCTACCACGCCATCTCGATCTACGACGAGCTGACGGCCCGTCGGGGCGACACCCTCGCGCTGACCATGGAGGGTGAGGGCACCGGCGAGCTGGCCCTGGACGACACCAACCTGGTGATCCGCGCCGCGCATGCCCTCGCCGGGTACGCGGGGGTACTGCCGCACGCCCGACTGCACCTGCGTAAGCAGATCCCGCTCGCCGGTGGGCTGGCCGGTGGCAGCGCCGACGCGGCCGCCGCGCTGGTGGCCTGCGACGCGCTCTGGGGCACCGGGCTGTCCCGCGACGAGTTGGCCGGCATCGCCGCCGACCTCGGTTCCGACGTGCCGTTCCTGATCTACGGTGGCACCGCGCTGGGCACCGGCCGGGGTGAGGCGATCAGCCCGGTGCTGGCCCGGCCGACCTCCTGGCACTGGGTGGTGGCGATCGCCGACGTCGGCCTGTCCACCCCGGCCGCGTACCGGGAGCTGGATCGACTCCGCGACTCCGGTGCCGCCGGCGCCCCGCTGGGCAGCACCGACGCCCTGCTGGGCGCGCTGCGCCAGCGCGACCCCCGGGTGCTCGCCCGAACCCTCGGCAACGACCTCCAGGACGCCGCCCTGGCCATGCGCCCGGCGCTGGCCGACACGCTCAAGGCCGGCGAGGCGGCCGGCGCGCTCACCGGCATCGTCTCCGGCTCCGGCCCGACCTGCGTGTTTCTCGCCGCCGACGCGGCCGACGCGGAGCGGATCGCCGCCGAGCTGACCGCCGCGGGCGTCTGCCGGGAGGCGCGGGTCGCGCACGGTCCGGTCGTCGGCGCCCGCGTCGGCTGACGGGACGTCCCACCGGGCTGCCGGCGCGCGGCGCGGGCGTTCGGGGCGTCCGCGTACCCTTGGGACAGGCGTCCAGGTGCCCGCCGGCACCGGGACGCCTTGATCATGAAGGGTGGAACGTGGCGAACATCGTCAATCTGGACCGGGTGTCCAAGGGGTACGGCGCCGCCGGGCGGCTGCTCACGGACGTCTCGCTCGGCCTGGACGACGCCGACCGGATCGGCGTGGTCGGCCTCAACGGCGCAGGCAAGTCCACCCTGCTGCGGCTGCTCACCAAGCAGGAGGACCCCGACGACGGCCGGGTGACCCACCGCCGCGACCTGCGCGTGCTCTGGCTGCCGCAGCAGCTCACCCTCACCCCCGAGGCCACCGTCCGGGATGTGGTGCTCGGCACCGCCTGGCTCGCCGAGGGCATGGGCGCCGAGCACGAGTGGGCCGGCGACTCCGGGGTGCGGGCCATCCTCGACGGCCTCGGCATGCCGCACCTCGGCCTCGACCAGCCGGTCGGCCCGATGTCCGGTGGCGAACGCCGCCGGGTGGCGCTCGCCGCGCTGCTCGTCCGCGACTCCGACCTGCTCATCCTCGACGAGCCCACCAACCACCTGGACGTCGGCGGTGTCGACTGGCTGGCCCGGCACCTGGTTGGCCGCAGGGGCTCCCTGGTCGTGGTCACCCACGACCGGTGGTTCCTGGACGCGGTCTGCACCAACACGTGGGAGGTCGCCGACCAGACCGTCCGCGCCTACGAGGGTGGCTTCGCCGCCTGGACCCTCGCCCGCGCCGAGCGCGAGCGGGTAGCCGCCGCCACCGAGGCCCGCCGGCAGAACCTGCTCCGCAAGGAGATCGCCTGGCTGCGCCGTGGCCCGCCCGCCCGGACCTCCAAGCCGCAGTTCCGCATCGACGCCGCGAACGCGTTGATCGCCGACGTGCCGCCGGCGCGCGACACCATGTCGTTGCAGCGCATGGCCACCTCCCGGCTGGGCAAGCAGGTGTACGACCTGGAGAACGTCGAGCTGCACGCCGGCCCGAAGGAGATCCTTCGCGACGTCACCTGGCTGGTCGGCCCCGGCGACCGGATCGCCATCCTCGGCGCCAACGGCGCCGGCAAGACCACGCTGCTGCGGATGCTCGCCGGCATCACCCGCCCCGATGGCGGTCGCCTCGGCACCGGCTCCACCGTGCGGCCCGCGTTCCTCTCCCAGGAGCTCACCGAGCTGCCCGGGCACCTGCGGGTGCTGGAGGCGGTGGAGGAGGTCGCCCGCCGGGTTCAGCTCGGCGACCGGGAGGTCTCCGCTTCGCAGCTCGCCGAGGTGTTCGGCTTCGACGACCGCCGCCTCTGGACCCCGGTCAGTGACCTCTCCGGTGGGGAACGCCGCCGGTTGCAGATGCTGCGGCTGCTGGCCGGCGAGCCCAACGTGTTGCTCTTCGACGAGCCCACCAACGACCTGGACACGGACACCCTCGCCTCGCTGGAGGACCTGCTCGACTCGTGGCCCGGCACGATCATCGTGGCCAGCCATGACCGGTACCTGATCGAGCGGGTCACCGATACGGCGTACGGGATGTTCGGCGACGGTCGGCTGGTGCACCTGCCGGGCGGGGTGGACGAATACCTCGCGCGGACCGCCGAGCGGGCCGGCTCTCCTCGGGTGGGCGTCACCTCGACCTCCGCGCCCGCTGCCCCCTCGGGAGGTGGCATGTCCGCCGCCGAGGTCCGTCAGGCCCGCAAGGAGCTGTCCCGGCTGGAGCGGCAACTCGGCAAGCTCGACCAGCGCGAGACCACGCTGCTCGGTCAGCTCGCGGCGGACGCCACCGACTACGCCCGGGTCGCCGAGTTGGACACCCAGCTCAAGGATCTGCGCGCCGAACGGGAACGGATCGAGGAGAGCTGGATGACCCTCGCCGAGGACCTGCCCGAGAGCTGACCGGCCGGGCGCGCCGGCCCGGCCCCCGTGTGCGGCGTCACACCACCGCGTGCGAGACAATCGTCGGCGACACGTACCCCACGGCGTTGGAGACACAGACATGGCCCACACCCCCGTCAACCACCCCGCGCGGCCGATCTACCGGGCGATCGGCGGGCTGACCGGTCTGTACCTGGTCGTCTTCGGTGTGCTCGGCATCATCGCGAGCACCGGCAACGAGTTCCTCGCCCAGGACGACACCCGCGTGCTCGGTCAGGGCACGAACCTCGGCTTCTCGCTGCTCAGCGTGCTGCTCGGGCTCGTCGTGCTGGTCGGCACCGGGCTCGGCCGCAACATCGACGTGGCGATCAACCAGTGGATGGCGTACGGCCTCATGGTGGTCAGCCTGGCCGGTCTCGCGTTCATCCGGACGGACGCCAACATCTTCAACTTCAGCATCACCACAGTGATCGTGGTGATGACGGCAGCCCTGGTGCTGCTCATGGTCGGTATGTACGGCAAGGTCGGCACGGAGGACGAGGCGGAGGCGTTCCAGAAGGCTCGTCTGGTTCTCTGATCTTTGGTTGCGGCCGTGGGTTTTCGCCGGAGCCCGAGCTGCTCCGGGCGGTCAGGCTTGATCCCTGCGCAGCTCGGGCTCCGGCGAAAACCTGACTCGGTCCAGCCTTCGGCGGACCCCTTCGGCTTTGGGGTTCTGCGGACAGTTAGTGCTGCCTTGGGCGACAATTCCCCTGAAACGGTCACATCTGGGGGTCTGGGCATGCCGCACTTTCCGGTCAACCATCCGGCACGGCCGCTCTACCGGGTCCTCTCCGGGCTGATCGGCGTCTACATCCTGGTCTTCGGCGTCTGGGGTGTCGCCGAGACGATCGGCGATCCACTCTTTGCCCGCACCAGCACCTGGGCCCTCGGGCTCCGGACCAACCTGGCCTTCTCGCTCGCCTCGGTGGTCTTCGGGGTCGTCCTGATCATCGGGGCCTCGCGGCGCACCAACCTCGGCCACTACATGAACCTGACCGCCGGCGTGGTGTTCCTGGTGACCAGCATCCTGATGATGTCGGTGCTGCAGACCGACGCGAACTTCCTCAACTTCTCGATGTCGACAGTGGTCGTGTCGATGCTGTTCGGCCTGATCCTGCTCGGCACCGGTCTGTACGACAAGGTCGGCCCACCGGAGTCCGCCGAGGCGGAGTTGGAGCACCGCAAGCACCCGGTGGCCGACGTGCACCGCAGCTGATCGGGGTCAGTGACGCCGTGCGGTGATCAGCGTCGGCTTCGCCTCCAGGTGCGACAACCCGTTCCAGGCGAGGTTGACGAGGTGCGCCGCCACCGTCTCCTTGCGCGGCTTACGCACCTCCAGCCACCAGCGGCCGGTCAGTGCCACCATGCCGACCAGCGCCTGCGAGTACAGCTCGGCGAGCTTCGGGTCGTACCCGCGGCTCTTGTACTCGGCGCCCAGGATGTGCTCGACCTGGTGCGCCACGTCGTTCATCACGCTGCTGAAGGTGGCCGTGCCGGACATCAGCGGCGACTCGCGGACCAGCACCCGGAAACCGCTGGTCTCCTCCTCGATGTAGGTCAGCAGGGCGAGCGCCGCCTGCTCCAGTAGCTCGCGCGGATGCCCGGCGGTCAACGCCGTGGTGATCCGGTCCAACAGGGCCCGGACCTCCCGGTCCACCACCACCGCGTAGAGCCCTTCCTTGCCACCGAAGTGCTCGTACACCACCGGCTTGGAGACCTTGGCGCGGGCCGCCACCTCCTCGATGGAGGTGGCGTCGAAACCGCGCTCGGCGAAGAGTTGCCGGCCGGTCGCGATCAACTGCTCCCGGCGTTGGGCCGCCGACATGCGGACCCGGGAGGGAGCTTTGGCTTTCGGTGCCGCCGCCGTCGGCGTCGACCGTCGGCCGCCGACAACCGCCCCCGCGTCGTCGCTGACCTCAGGCATGTCGCCGCCTCGCTGGCGCTCGGTGACGCCCTGCCGTGGAATGGTTCCTCCGCTGTGCCCGTTCACGTCGTCGCCTCACTGTCGGGCGGTAAGACCGCCCTGCCGCGCCGTCCGACCGTACCCGGATCGGGCCCGGCCCCCCGTCCGCCGAGCCGCCTGGTCCCCCCGCATGGCTCGGTCACCCGGCCATCCTGCCAGGCGGCACCCCCGTGCATCCGCCCGGTTTCAGCGGGGTGCGACCGGCTTCACGAGCTTGGCGGCGAGGCGCTCCGGCTTTGGCCAGCGCACCTGCGTTGCCGCGCCGGTCTTCTCGAACAACCAGATCACCCGGGCGGAGATGTCCACCTGACCGCGCAGCACGCCGTGCCGGGCGCTGGTTGGGTCGGCGTGGTGCAGGTTGTGCCAGCTCTCGCCGAACGACAGGATCGCCAGCGGCCAGAAGTTCGACGCGCGGTCGCCCTGGCGCATCGCGAACGGACGCTCGCCGTAGACGTGGCACACCGAGTTGATCGCCCAGGTGACGTGGTGCAGGAGGCCGATCCGGACCAGCCCGGCCCAGAAGAACGCGGTAAGCGCGCCCTGCCAGGACCAGGTCACCAGGCCGCCGATCAGCGCCGGGCCGAGCAGCGAGATGATCACCAGCGCGGGAAAGAGCCGATCGACCCGGCTGATGTCCCGGTCGGCGATCAGGTCCGGTGCGAAACGCTCCCGGTTGGACAGCTCCCGGCGGAACAGCCAGCCCACGTGTGCGTGGAACAGGCCCCGGGTCAACGCCCAGAAGCTGGTGCCGAAGCGCCACGGCGAGTGCGGGTCACCCTCCAGGTCGGAGAAGGCGTGGTGCCGCCGGTGGTCGGCGACCCACTGAATGATCTCGCCCTGCACCGCCAGCGAACCCGCGACCGCCAAGGTCACCCGCAGCCACCGCTTGGCCTTGAACGAGCCGTGGGTGAAGTAGCGGTGGAAGCCGACGGTGATGCCGAGCCCGGAGACGACGTACCAGACCAGGCCGATGAGCACGTCGCTCCAGCCCAGCCAGCCGCCCCACGCCACCGGCACGGCGACCAGCAGGGCGACGAAGGGGATCACCACGAAGGCCCAGAGGGCGGCCAGGATGCCGGGGGACTGGCTGCCGTCGGTGAGTGGTTTGGGGCCGGGTCCGGCGGTGTTGGAATCGAGCAGAGCAGTGGACATGGGACCTCGCAGGGGGATGGTAACGATCACGAAGCTACGCCTACGTCACCGTAACTTACGGCACCGTAGATCGCACGGGGAAGTTTCGAATAGCCTTCGCGTAACCGCTCGAAGTCGCAGGTCAGCGGGCCCGGTGGCGGGTACCTGATCGACCCGGGAAGCGGGCGGCCGAGGTGCGGGCCGACCACCCTCAGAACACCGACGGCATCGATCGCTCGCCGTGCGGCGGGATGAGCGCTGGCATCCGACGGCCGGGGCGCTAAGGTGTAGCGGCGGGATGTCCATCCCTCGTGCGACGTCCTCGCGTCGCTGATCGGCCGTGGTGTAATTGGCAACACCCGGGTCTTTGGTACCCGTATTTCAGGTTCGAACCCTGGCGGCCGAGCTGCCCACCTACGTCCGCTTTAGGGTCCGGTGGGGGTAAGCGGGGACCGTGCCGGGCCTCGCGGCTAGCATGACCGCGAGAGTGTCCGCCGTCCCGACGGGAGCCACGTCGTGCCCCAGCCCCACCTCCGTACCGTCGTCGTACTTGCCGCCGGTGAGGGCAAGAGGATGAAGTCGACACTGCCCAAGGTGCTGCACCCCCTGCTCGGCCGGACGCTCCTCGGTCACGTGCTGAGCGCCGCCGCCCCGCTGGACGCGGACCGCACAGTCGTCGTGGTGGGGCACGGCGCCGACCAGGTCCGGGCGCACCTCTCCGACGTCGCCCCGGACGCCACGCCGGTGCTCCAGGCCGAGCAGCTCGGCACCGGGCACGCCGTGCGAATCGCGCTGGAGGCCGTACCGGACGGTGCCGGCACGGTCGTGGTGATCAACGGGGACGTGCCCCTGCTGCGCCCCGAGACCGTGGGCGCGCTGGTGACCGCGCACGAGGTGGCCGCCGCGGCGGCCACCGTGCTGGCCGCCGAGGTGCCCGACCCGACCGGCCTCGGGCGGATCGTCCGGGACGCCGACGGCCGCCTGGAGCAGATCGTCGAGGAGCGCGACGCCGACCCGACGCAGCGCGCGATCCGGGAGATCAACGCCGGCATCTACGCGTTCGACGCGGTGCGGCTGCGCGAGGCGCTGGGCAAGCTCTCCACCGACAACGACCAGGGCGAGGAGTACCTGACCGACGTCTTCGGCCTGCTCCGCTCGGCCGGTGAGCCGGTTGCGGTGCACGTCGCCGTGGACCACGTCGAGACGCTGGGCTGCAACGACCGGGTGGAGCTGGCGACGCTGCGCCGGCTGCTGCGCGACCGGATCAACGAGGCGTGGATGCGCACCGGCGTGAGTCTGCTCGACCCCGCCACCACCTGGATCGACGTGACCGTCGCACTGGACCGGGACGCGGTCGTCGACCAGAACACCCAGTTGCGCGGCGGCACGGTGGTCGGCGCGGGCGCCCTGATCGGGCCGGACGTCACGCTGATCGACACGATCGTCGGCCCCGCCGCGTCGGTGGTCCGCAGCCACGCCGTCGGCGCCGAGGTGGGCGCGGGCGCAACCGTCGGGCCGTACGCGTACCTGCGGCCGGCCGCCCAGCTCGCTGAGAAGGCGAAGGTCGGCACATTCGTCGAGGTGAAGAACTCGCAGATCGGCGCCGGCTCGAAGGTGCCGCACCTGACGTACGTCGGCGACGCGACGATCGGTGAGCAGACCAACATCGGCGCCGCGTCGGTCTTCGTGAACTACGACGGGGTCAACAAGCACCGCACGGTGATCGGCAGCCACGCGCGGACCGGTGCGGACAACATGTTCGTGGCCCCGGTCGAGGTGGGCGACGGGGCGTACACGGCGGCCGGTTCGGTGATCGTCGACGACGTGCCGGCAGGTGCGATGGGGGTCGCCCGCGCGCGCCAGCGCAACATCGAGGGCTGGGTGGTCATGCGGCGCGCCGGAACCGCCGCTGCGGAGGCGGCGCAGCGGGCCCGCGACGCGAAGGGTGCGCAGCGGGACGGCGACGCGAAGGGTGCGTCCGGTACGACTGGTGCCGCAAGCCACAGTGAGGCAATCCACGGGGCGACCGAGACGGTGGGCGGCGCATCCGGCGCGGGAGATACTGCAACCGAATAGTCCCCGACCCACCACCACCGGGTCGGGTACCGCCGACATAACGGGAGCAGACGGGCCCATGGGCAGCATCGTCGCCGAAAACCGCAAAAGCCTGATGCTCTTTTCCGGACGTGGCTTTCCGGAGTTGGCCAAGGAGATCGGCGAGGTGCTCGGCGTCGCGCCGACCCCGGCCGACGCGTACGAGTTCGCCAACGGCGAGATCTTCGTACGGTTCAAGGACTCGGTACGTGGTTCGGACGCCTTCGTGGTGCAGTCCGTCACGCACGGGGTGAACACCTGGGTCATGGAGACCCTGATCATGGTGGACGCGCTGAAGCGGGGGTCGGCCAAGCGCATCACCGTGGTGCTGCCGTTCTACCCGTACGCGCGCCAGGACAAGAAGCACCGCGGCCGGGAGCCGATCTCGGCCCGCCTGGTCGCGGACCTGCTGAAGACCGCCGGCGCGAACCGCATCCTCACCGTCGACCTGCACACCGCGCAGATCCAGGGCTTCTTCGACGGTCCGGTGGACCACCTCTTCGCGATGGACATCCTGGCCGAGTACGTGGAGCACAAGTACGCCGGCCGGCCGATGACAGTGGTGGCTCCGGATTCGGGCCGGGTGCGGGTGGCCGAGCGGTGGACCGACCGGCTGGGCGGCTGCCCGCTGGCGTTCATCCACAAGACCCGTGACCCGATGAAGCCGAACCAGGTCGTGGCGAACCGGGTGGTCGGTGAGGTGGAGGGCCGGGTCTGCCTGATCGTCGACGACATGATCGACACCGGGGGCACGATCGCCAAGGCCGCCGACATCCTCAAGGAGTCGGGCGCTGCGGAGATCGTTGTCGCGTCCACCCACGCGCTGCTGTCCGACCCGGCCACCGAGCGGCTGAAGAACAGCTCGATCAGCGAGATCGTGGTGACGAACACCCTGCCGCTCCCGCCGGAGAAGCAGTTGGACAAGCTCACCGTGTTGTCGATCGCGCCGCTGCTGGCGCGGGCGATCCGGGAGGTCTTCGACGACGGCTCGGTGACCACCCTCTTCGGTGGCCTGAGCTGAGCCTGAGCCCCGTTTCCGCCACTCGACACGCTGGCGGGGGCGGGGCTGGCAAACTGGTGGAAACGGGGCCGGCACGCTGGTGGGAGCACCACCGACGCGCCGGTCTTGAGCCGTGATCGGGGACTGCCGGAAACCCTGGAAACAGCTCGGGTAGACTGGTGCGGTTGCCACGGCGAGGGTGCCCGGCGGGCCGCTGAAAAGCGCCGCACGGAGGCACCGTCATCGACGCGGTGCTCCGGGCAGTCGTTCATGACGCATGAGCCCCAGCGAGCCCCTCGCCCCAGCACCGTTAGACGACAAGCCGCCGCAGCGAAAAGCATCAGGAGTTTCCCCGTGTCCGAGGTAAAGATCAGCGCCGAGCCCCGCACCGAGTTCGGCAAGGGTGGTGCCCGCCGTACCCGCCGGGCCGGCAAGGTGCCCGCCGTGCTGTACGGCCACGGCGAGAAGCCCAAGCACATCGCGCTGCCGTCGCGGGAGTTCGCCGCCGCGATCCGCAAGGGCGGTGCCAACCAGCTCTTCGCGATCGACATCACCGACGGCACCCAGGTGCTGGCGCTGCCGAAGGCGATCCAGCGTGACCCGATCCGCGACACCTTCGAGCACGTCGACCTGATCCTGGTTCGCCGGGGCGAGAAGGTCACCGTCGACGTTCCGGTCCAGCTGACCGGCGAGGCCGCCCGCGACACCCTGATCGTGCACGACCACGACACCCTCTCGGTGACCGCGGACGCCACCAAGGTTCCGGACCACCTCGAGGCGTCGATCGAGGGCCTGGAGGCGGGCACCCTGGTGACCGCTGGTGACGTCGCGCTGCCGAGCGGCGTCGAGCTGGCCGTCGACTCGGAGCTGACCGTCGCGTCGATCACCGCCGCCCCGACCGCCGAGCAGCTCGAGGCGACGCTGCCCGAGGTCGAGACTGCCACCGACGAGGCCGAGGCCGAGGCCGGCGAGACCACCGAGGGCTCCGAGGGCGCGGACACCGCCGAGGGCGCCGAGACGACCGAGGCGCGCACCGAGGCCTGATCGGTTCGTACTGTGCGACAGGCGTCCCCGAATGTTCGGGGGCGCCTGTCGGCATATCGGGAGTCGGTGGGATGGGCGTCGGAAGGGACGGGTCGTGACGGACGAGGCGGGGCCGTGGTTGGTGGTCGGCCTGGGCAACCCGGGTCGGGAGTACGCCGGGAACCGGCACAACGTCGGGTTCATGGTGGCTGATCTGCTGGCCGGGCGGGTGAGTGCGCGTTTCGGCCGGCACAAGCGGGCGGTGGCCGAGGTCGCCGAGGCGCGACTGGGGTTCGGTGGGCCGAAGCTGGTGCTCGTGAAGCCCTTGACGTACATGAACCTCTCCGGCGGGCCGGTCGCGGCGTTGGCGCAGTTCTACAAGGTGCCGACCACGCAGGTGATCGCGGTGCATGACGAGCTGGACATCGAGTTCGGTCAGGTGCGGATCAAGTTCGGCGGTGGCGAGGGCGGGCACAACGGCCTGCGTTCGATGTCGAAGTCGCTGGGGACGAAGGACTACGCCCGGGTGCGGTTCGGCGTCGGTCGACCGCCGGGGCGGCAGGATCCGGCGGATTATGTGCTGTCGGATTTCGGCGCGGCCGAGCGCAAGGAGCTGGATTTCCTGGTGGACCGGGCTGCCGATGTGGTGGAGTCGGTGATCATCAAGGGCGTGGAGCCGACCCAGAACCTCTACCACGGCAGCTGAGCCGGGCGGGGCGTACCCGAATCGGAAACAGCGGGCCGGTAGTCTGCGCCTTTCGGCGTGCCGCGACCGGCGGCGCGAGTCGCGGCGGATCATGCCCCTGCGGGCAGCGCGGCGAGGCGACGGGAGCGGGCAGATGAGCAGTCCTCCGATGATCGATGGCGCGTTCGCCCGGTGGTTGGCTTCCCGGGCCGGGCAGGCGCTGCTCGACCTGCGCACGGAGATGGGCTTCGCCGACGCCGGCGCGCTGAAGTCGGCCGGGGACAAGGTGTCGCACGACCTGATCCGCACCGAGTTGGCGAAGTGGCGTCCGGGTGACGCGGTGCTCTCCGAGGAGGACGAGGGCTCGCGGTTGGCCTGGGCCGCGGAGGTGAACACCGGAGCGGTGTCGCGGTTGAACGCGGACCGGGTGTGGATCGTCGACCCGTTGGACGGCACCCGGGAGTTCGCCGAGGAGGGCCGCTCGGACTGGGCGGTGCACGTGGCGCTCTGGGCGCGTAACGCGCCGAGTCCGCACGGGCTGGTCGCCGGGGCGGTGGGGCTGCCGGCGCAGGACCGGGTGCTGGGCACGGACTACCCGCCGGCGTACCCGCCGATGACTGTGGAGGCGGCGGCGGCCGGCGAGCGGAAGATCCGCCTGGCGGCGAGCCGGAGCCGGCCGCCGGTCTTCCTGACCGATCTGGCCGAGGACGTCGGGGCGCACCTGGTGCCGATGGGCTCGGCCGGAGCGAAAATCGCTGCCGTGGTCACCGGCGAGGTGGACGCGTACATCCACGCAGGTGGGCAGTACGAGTGGGACTCGGCGGCCCCGATCGCTGTGGCGACGGCCACCGGACTGCACGCTTCCCGGATCGACGGTTCTGCGCTGAAATACAACGAGGCGGATCCGCGCCTGCCCGACCTGTTGGTCTGTCGCAAGGATCTCGCCACCCGGTTGCTTGCAGCGCTGCAGAGACATTCCGGGTAACCTGAGCGAACTTTCTTGACATGCCCGACCGGAAAGGTCTGGAAATCGGATGAGCGAGCGAATCGAGCCGGTGTCATGACCACCCCCGCGGCGTACCAGGTGTCCCACCTGGACGCCCTGGAAGCGGAGAGCATCTTCGTGATGCGCGAGGTCGTCGCCGAGATGGAACGCCCGGTGCTGCTCTTCTCCGGTGGCAAGGACTCGATCGTCATGCTGCGGCTGGCGCAGAAGGCGTTCGCCCCGGCCAACGTCCCCTTCCCGGTCATGCACGTCGACACCGGGCACAACTTCCCCGAGGTCCTGGAATACCGCGACCAACGGGTTGCCGAGTTGGGGTTGCAGCTCGTGGTGGCGAGCGTGCCGGAGGCCCTGGCTCGCGGCATGGTCCGGGAGTCCGCTGACGGCATGCGCAACCGGATCCAGACACCGGTGCTGCTGGACGCGGTGGAGAAGCACCGCTTCGACGCGCTGTTCGGTGGCGCCCGCCGGGACGAGGAGAAGGCCCGGGCGAAGGAGCGGGTTTTCAGCTTCCGCGACGAGTTCGGTCAGTGGGACCCGAAGAACCAGCGGCCGGAGCTGTGGTCGCTGTACAACGGCCGGCACCACCCGGGCGAGTCGATCAGGGCCTTCCCGCTGTCCAACTGGACCGAGCTGGACGTCTGGCACTACATCGCCCAGGAACGCATCCCGCTGCCCTCGATCTACTACGCGCACGAGCGCGAGGTGATCGAACGGGACGGCATGTTCTACGCCGTCAACGAGTTCTTCCGCCCCCGTGCGGGTGAGGAGCGGTTCAAGGCGCAGGTGCGCTACCGCACCGTCGGCGACGCCTCCAGCACCGCCGCGGTCCGTTCCGACGCGGACACCGTGGAGAAGGTCATCGAGGAGGTGGCGGCCACCCGGATCACCGAGCGCGGCGCCACCCGTGGTGACGACCGGGTCAGTGAGGCCGCCATGGAGGACCGCAAGCGGGAGGGCTACTTCTGATGAGCACCGAGATCGTGGCGTCCGCGAATGCGGAGGCCCCGGCTGTTACCGGGGCCGGGCCGGAGGCCCGGGCTATGGACCTGCTGCGGTTCGCCACCGCCGGCAGTGTGGACGACGGGAAGTCGACACTGATCGGGCGGCTCCTCTACGACACCAAGTCGCTCTTCACCGACCAGTTGGCCGCCGTGGAGGCGGTCAGCGCTGCCCGCGGTGACGAATACACCAACCTGGCGTTGCTCACCGACGGTCTGCGTGCCGAGCGGGAGCAGGGCATCACCATCGACGTGGCGTACCGCTACTTCGCCACCCCCCGGCGCAAGTTCATCATCGCCGACACTCCGGGCCACATCCAGTACACCCGCAACATGGTCACCGGGGCCTCGACGGCGGACCTGGCACTGATCCTGGTGGACGCACGCAAGGGCCTCGTCGAGCAGTCCCGCCGGCACGCGTTCCTCTGCTCCCTGCTGCGAGTGCCGCACCTGGTCCTCTGTGTCAACAAGATGGACCTGGTCGACTGGTCGCAGGAGGTCTACGAGCGGATCGCCGACGAGTTCACCGCGTTCGCGGCGAAGCTCGACGCACCGGACCTGACCGTGGTGCCGATCTCCGCGTTGCGCGGCGACAACATCGTCACCCGGTCGGACAACATGCCCTGGTACGAGGGCCCCTCGCTGCTGCACCACCTGGAGCGGGTGCACATCGCGAGCGACCGCAACCTGGTCGACGTCCGGTTCCCGGTGCAGTACGTGATCCGACCGCAGTCCACCACTGTCACCGACTACCGCGGCTACGCCGGCCAGGTCGCCTCCGGTGTGCTGAAGCCGGGAGACGAGGTGATGGTGCTGCCCTCCGGGTTCACCAGCCGGATCGCCGCCGTGGAGACCGCCGACGGGCCGGTCCAGGAGGCGTTCCCACCGATGTCGGTGACGGTACGACTGGCCGACGAGATCGACATCTCGCGGGGTGACCTGATCTGCCGGCCGAACAACGCACCGGCGGTGGCTCAGGACATCGAGGCGATGGTCTGCTGGATGGACGAGACGGCCCCCCTGCGGGTCGGCGGCCGGTACGCGATCAAGCACACCACCCGGTCGGCTCGGGCGATCGTGCGCGGGCTGCACTACCGGCTGGACATCAACTCGCTGCACCGCGACGAGTCCGCCGACGAGCTGCGGCTCAACGAGATCGGCCGGGTGCGACTGCGTACGACGGTGCCGCTGCTGGCCGACGAGTACCGCCGCAACCGCACCACCGGCGGCTTCGTCATCATCGACGAGGCGACCAACCGCACGGTAGGCGCCGCCATGATCGTCGAGGCCAGCTAACCCCTGTCCCGCGATCTTGCACTTTCTGTCCCGGCATAAGGGGCACCCCAACCCATGTCGACAACGGAAACTGCAAGATCGGCGCGGCCGGGGCCTCTCCCGCCGGACAGCCCTAATCCACCTGTGGGGTTAGGGCAGGCGGGTGGCGCCGGGGGAGGGCAGGACCGTCACGGTGCCGGGGGCGGTGAAGCCTCGTTCGGCGTACGCCTCGGTTGCGGCGGCGGCCACCGCGTCGGCACTGTCGGCCTCGACCAGCGCGAGCACGCATCCGCCGAAGCCGCCACCGGTCATCCGGGCGCCCAGCGCACCGGCCGCCAACGCCGCCTCGACCGCGGTGTCGACCTCCGGCACGGTGATCTCGAAGTCGTCCCGCATCGAGACGTGGGAGGCGGTCAACAGCGGGCCGATGTCGCGGACCCGGGCGGCGCGGAGCAGCGCCACCGTGTCCAGTACGCGCTGATCCTCGGTCACCACGTGTCGGACCCGTCGCCGGGTCTCCTCGTCGTCGAGCTGCGCCAACGCGGCGTCGAGCTGGTCGATGCCCACGTCCCGCAGCGCGGCGACGCCGAGCGCGCTGGCCCCGGCCTCGCAGGAGCGGCGGCGGGCCGCGTACTCCCCGTCCGCGTGTCGGTGTGGCGCCCGGCTGTCGATGACCAGCACAGCCAGCCCGGCGGCCTCCAGGTCGAACGGGATGTGCTCGACCGACTCGTCGCGGCAGTCGAGGAAGAGGGCGTGCCCCGCGCGGCAACGGATTGAGGCGGACTGGTCCATGATGCCGGTCGGCGCGCCCACGTAGACGTTCTCCGCCCGCTGCGCCAGCCGGGGCTGCAGTGCCGGGGCAAGCTCCAGCCCGCCGAGGTCGAGCAGGGCAGCCAGCACTGCCGACTCCAGCGCGGCCGAGGAGGAGAGCCCGGAACCCAACGGCACGTCGGAAGCGATCGCCAGCCGGGCACCCGGCACCTGATGACCCGCCTCCCGCAGCGCCCAGACCACACCCGCGACGTACGCGCCCCAGCCGGTGACCCGACCCGGCTCGGCGACGTCGTCCGCGCCGAAGGTGATCGCTTCGCCGGAGAGCTCGGACCAGACCGTCCAGTGCTCCCCGTCCTGCCGGTCGGCGGCGGCGACGGTGCGCATCGGCAGCGCGAACGGCAGCACGAAGCCGTCGTTGTAGTCGGTGTGCTCCCCGATCAGGTTGACCCGGCCCGGCGCGGCCCAACGTCCGGCAGCCTGGCCGCCGAACTGTGCGGAGAAGCCGGCGGCAGCCCGCTCGGCGACATCACTGCTCGGGTTGGTCATGACTGGCCCAGGATGTGCGTGCGGTAGAACGCCCAGGCATCCCCGACCATGTCGTGCAGGGTCGGCTTCTGCGGCACCCAGCCCAGCTCGTCGCGGGCCAGTGCGGACGATGCCACCAACTCGGCCGGGTCGCCCTCGCGGCGTGGCGCGACCTCGACGGGCAGTTGGTGCCCGGTGACCTCGCGGACCATGTCGACGACCTGGCGGTTGGTGAAGCCGTTGCCGTTGCCCAGGTTGTAGATCCGGTGCTGGCCGCCGGTGGCCGCGTCCAGCGCCAGCAGATGCGCGCGGGCCAGGTCGGCGACGTGGATGTAGTCGCGGACGCAGGTGCCGTCCACGGTGGGATAGTCGTCCCCGAAGAGCTGGAGCTTCTCCCGCCGGCCGGCGGCGACGTCCAGCGCGATCGGGATCAGGTGCGTCTCCGGGTCGTGCCGCTCGCCGAGCGTGATGTCGCCGTCGAGGTGGGCGCCGGCCACGTTGAAGTAGCGCAGCGACACGGCGGCCAGCCCGTGCGCGATCGCCTCGGAGGTGAGTGCCATGTCGACGGCGAGTTTGGTGGCGCCGTACGTGTTGGTGGGCGCCTTGACCGCGTTTTCGGTGATGGGCAGCTCGGTGGGGTTGCCGTAGACGGCGGCGGTGGAGGAGAAGACCATCCGGGGCACCCCGGCGGCCCGGACCGCGTCGATCAGGGCGAGCGTGCCGATGGTGTTGTTGTGCCAGTACAGCTCCGGCTTGACCATCGACTCGCCGGCGGCGATCAGGGCGGCGAAGTGCAGCACCCCGTCGAAACCGGCCTCCGCGGTGATGACGCGGGCGGCGTCGTGGATGGACGCCTCCACGTGGGTGGCGTCCGGGGCGAGGGCCTCGCGGTGGCCGGTGCGCAGGTCGTCCAGGATGACCACCTGGTGACCCGCGTCGAGCAGCATCCGGGTGACCACGCTTCCGATGAAGCCGGCGCCACCGGTGACGAGCAGTTTCACGTCGTTGCCTCCTGCCTGGCCCGCGCGGGACGTGGCCCTTCGGTGATCACACTAGGGCGGTGGCCGGCATCCGAGCCGATGCCACCGTCAAGCCCATTCCATCATAATCTCTCATGATTAAACAGAGCCGAACATCTGTGGGCCGCTCCGCGTGATCCTGGGTGCCGTGGGCCCACGGTGTCTACCATCTCTGTCATGCGGGAAGTGGCCCGTACCGGGCTCCGGCGACGCGTGCGGGCACATCCCCGCCGCGACTCCGGCCCGCTTGCCCGGGCCGTCGCCCGGGTGCTGGTCCGCGCCGCGGATGGCGCCACCCGTCTCGTCACCGATCTGCTCGGGACCGGTCCGACGGCCGGCCGGGAGCGCATCTCGGAGGCCGATCTGCGGGACCTGGTCGCGGCGAACACGGTGCTCGACCCGGACGAGCGGCGGATCATCGACGAGGTCCTGGTGGCCGGCGCCAGTCTGATCCGCGAGGTGATGATGCCGCGCACCGAGGTGGTCTTCCTGCCGGCGCGGCTGACCATCGTCGAAGCCGCCCGACTGGTCCGCGCCGAAACGCACACCCGCTATCCGGTCACCGACGGCACCCACGACGACGTGGTCGGCTTCGTGCACCTCCGTGACGTCCTGCTGCGCCCGGACGCCGACCCGTGCGTCACCGTCGGCGAGCTGGCCCGGGAGGTGAAGCGGCTCCCCGGCAGCAAACGCGTGCTCGCCGCGCTGACCGAGATGCGCCGGGAGGGTCAGCACCTCGCGGTGGTGGTCGACGAGTACGGGGGCACGGCCGGGATCGTCACCCTGGAGGACCTCATCGAGGAGTTGATCGGTGAGATCCACGACGAGTACGACGCCACCCCGGACCCGGTGCACGCCGGCCTGCCCGCCGTGGTGGACGGCCGCCTCAACCTCGCCGACTTCGCCGAGCGGACCGGGGTGGCGCTACCCGCCGGACCGTACGAGACGGTGGGCGGGTTCGTCATGGCCGCGCTGGGCCGACTCCCGGTGACCGGCGACGAGGTACCGGTGCCCGCCGAGCCCGCCGCCGTCGGCGCGCCCGATCCGGCCGAGCTGTCGGCCGGCTGGCTGCTGCGGGTGCTCGCGTTGGACGGCCGCCGGGTGGCCCAACTCGCCGTCTCCGCCACCCGCACCACCGAGCAACGCCGCGAGCCGAACACGGAGCAGCGCCGCGGGCACGACGCCGCGCCGGCCTCGGCGGGCGGCCCGGAGTCGGCCCGGGAGACGGTGGCGGGGCAGCACCGCCGGGTCGCGGTCGGGCCGACGCGCCGGGTCGGCGCGGGCGAACCACGCGAGGTCAGCGCCCCGGCACCGGCGGGCCGAAGCCGACCCGCCGGCCCGTCATGACGGACCGGGTTGCTTGCTGACAGAATTATCGCCATGTCCGACGTTCCCGCCCGGCCCCGCGTCTTCTCCGGCATCCAGCCGACAGCCGACTCGTTCCACCTCGGCAACTATCTGGGCGCGGTGCGACACTGGGTGGCACTACAGGACACGCACGACGCGTTCTACTGCGTGGTGGACCTGCACGCCATCACCGCGGGGCACGACCCGGCGCTGCTGCGCCAGCGGACCCGGGTGGCTGCGGCGCAGCTCTTCGCGGTCGGGCTCGACCCGGAACGCAGCACCCTGTTCGTCCAGTCGCAGGTGCCCGAGCACCCGCAGTTGGCCTGGGTGCTCGGCTGCATCACCGGCTTCGGCGAGGCCAGCCGGATGACCCAGTTCAAGGACAAGTCGCAGAAGCAGGGCAACGAGCGGGCCAGCGTTGGGCTGTTCACCTATCCGGTCCTGCAGGCCGCCGACATCCTGCTCTACCAGGCCAACGCGGTGCCGGTCGGTGAGGACCAGCGCCAGCACCTGGAGCTCTCCCGGGATCTGGCCCAGCGGTTCAACTCGCTGTTCGGCGCGACGTTCACGGTGCCCGCGCCGCACATCGTCAAGGACACTGCCAAGATCACCGACCTGCAGGACCCGACCGCGAAGATGTCGAAGTCGTCGTCCTCGCCGGCCGGCATCATCGACCTGCTCGACGATCCGGCCCGGTCCGCGAAGAAGATCCGTTCGGCGGTGACCGACACCGGTCGGGAGATCGTCTTCGACGCCGAGACCAAGCCGGGTGTGTCCAACCTGTTGACCATCCACTCGGCGCTCAGCGGCCGCAGCATCGACGAGCTGGTGGCCGCGTACGCGGGCTGCGGCTACGGCGATCTGAAGAAGGAGCTGGCCGAGGTGGTGACGGACTTCGTCCGTCCGATCCAGGAGCGCACCCGCGCCTACCTCGACGATCCGGCGCAGCTGGACAAGCTGCTCGCGGCCGGCGCGGAGAAGGCCCGTGCGGTGGCCGCGACGACCCTGCGGTCCGCGTACGAGCGGGTCGGGTTCTTCCCGCCCGTGCGCGGCGAGTAGCTCCGCGATAGACGTGGACGGGTCGGTGCTCGGAGGGGCGGCGCGAAGCGTGGATCGCAGTGGTGGGGTGCCGCCGACCGGCGACACCATCCAGATCGGCATCGCGGTGGACATCCCCGAACCATGGGGTGCCCAGCTCACCCGGCGGCGGGTCGAGGCCGGTGATCCGCTGGCGGTGCCCGCGCACGTGACGTTGCTCGGTCCCACCGAGATCCGGACGGCCAACCTGCCCGCGGTCGAGCGGCACCTGGCCGCTGTCGCCGCCGCGCACCTGCCGTTCACGTTGCACCTGCGGGGCACCGGCACGTTCCGTCCGGTCACCCAGGTGGTGTTCGTGACGGTGGCGGCCGGGATCAGTGAATGCGAGCTGCTGGCCGCGGCCATCGCCGCGGCGCCGGGCCTGCACCGCGAGCTTCGCTTCCCGTACCATCCGCACGTCACCGTGGCTCAGGACGTTGCGCCGGAGGCCCTGGACAGGGTGTACGAGGACCTGGCGGACTTCTCCGCGATGTTCGAGGTCGACGCGTTCACCCTCTTCTCGCACAGCGGGCAGGCCAGGTGGCAGCCGCGTCGGGACTTCTGCCTCGGCAACTGAAGCGCGGCGACGCGCCGGCCGGCGAGCATCGGAAGCCGGTTGCCACTACAGCGGTGGGAGATCGGCGAGGATGATCGCGTGAACGTGATCGGCCAGATCGAGGCGGGCATCGACCGCTGGGTGAGCGCCGCGCGCCACCGGTCGGGGCTGTTCGATCATGTGTGGCGGGCCGGCGTGCTGTACGGCGAGGTGCTGGCCGGCCGGTTGGCCGCCGCGATCGCCTACTACGGCTTCTTCGCGGTGTTCGCTCTCGCTCTTGTCGCGTTCTCCATCTTCGGCGCGATCCTGGAGGACAACGACGAGGTCAGCGCGGCGGCGGCCAACTTCCTCAAGGAGAATCTGCCGTTCCTGGACGCCGAGCAGATCGCCAACTCCAGCGGCACGGTCGGTGTGGTCGGCCTGATCATCCTGGTCTTCACCGGGATCGGCTGGGTGGAGGCCATCCGGTCCTCGCAGCGGCTGATGTACGCGCTCAACCAGCAGCCGGGCAATCTGGTGATGCGGCGGCTCGTCGACCTGGGCGTGATGATCGGCGTGTTCGTGCTGCTCGGCCTCTCGGTCGCGGCGGTGGACGCGCTGGAGTCGCTGCTGCGTTTCCTGCTGCGGAGCACCGGCTCGGTCGGTCTGACCACGATCAGCGCGGTGCTCAGCGTGCTGGTCAACACCGTGCTCGCCGCCGCGTTGCTGCTCGCCGTGCCCCGGCTGCGGATGAGCCGCTCCCGGCTGCGCCCGGTGGTGTTGCTGGTGGCGGTCGGTATCACGTTGCTGAACACCGTCGGGCGCTACTACGTGGTGCGGACGGAGCGGAATCCGGCGTACACGGTGGTGGCCGGCGCCGTCGGTCTGCTGCTCTACCTCTACCTGCTCAACCAGCTGGTGCTGTTCGGCGCGGCGCTCCTCGCGACCAGCACCAACGGCCGGGTCGTGGACCTGGCGGAGACCCCCGCGCCGGCCAGGGTGGTCGACGAGGACACCGACCCTGGTACGCCGGGTGGTGCGGGTTGACGACGGAAGGTATGCAGGTGCTGATCTCGGTCGACCCGGACTCGTCGGTGCCCCCGTACGAGCAGGTGCGCGTGCAGCTCGCCGAGCTGATCGGCGACGGCCGGTTGCCGGTGGGCAACCGACTGCCCACCGTCCGGCAGCTCGCCGCCGACCTACGGCTGGCCGCGAACACGGTGGCCCGCGCCTACCGGGAGTTGGAGGCGGCCGGGCTGCTGGAGACCCGGGGGCGCAACGGCACCTTCGTCGCCCCCGGGCGGGACGACGCCGTCGACCGGTTACAGCGGGCGGCGGCCGGCTACGCGGCGGAGGCGGCCCGGCTCGGCGTGCCGTCGACCACCGCGCTCGCCCTGGTCCGCGCCGCCCTGGACGCGGTCCGCCCCGGCTGACCGGCCACCGATCGACAGTCGGACGGGCGATAACTGAGCAGAACGGCGTCGGTGCTCGCGTTCGCGGACCATGATGAGCCGGTGGGCGCACTCATGACACTTGACCTGCCGGCGGACTCACCGCTCCTCGGCCTGCCGTGGATCATCACCTTCGGTCCGCTCGGTGATCTCGACGAGTGGGAGCCGGTGGTCTGCGGGCCGTACGAGCGACCGCACGCGTTGGCCCTGGCCGAGGCGGTGGTGGCCGAGGAGCAGCTGATGGCCGTTGTGGAGCCGTTGCTGCCGGCCCTGTCTCCCGACGAGATCCGCAGCGAGATCGCCGCCGCGCAGGTCGCCGCCGAGGACGAGGCCCGTCAGGTGGAGGGCGCCGACCTGTACGGGGACTTCGAGGACGTGATCGACGAGGAGTTGGACGCGGCAGCCGACGAGGCCGGCCACGGTGAGCCCGCCGAACCGCCGGACGAGGCCGAGGTACGCGCCGGCTGGACCCGGATCGCGGCGTTGCTCACCGCGAAGTAACCCGTCAGCGGGTCGGCGCGCGGTCCAGCACGCAGAACTCGTTGCCCTCGGGGTCGGCGAGCACCGTGAACTGTTCGGCCCCGGTCTGCCCGACATCGACCTGCCGCGCGCCGAGGCTCAGCAGCCGGCGTAGCTCGGCCTGGGGGTCCGCGTCCGCGACCAGGTCGAGGTGCAGCCGGTTCTTGCCGCGCTTGGCGGTGCCCGAGCCCTGCAACCACACTGTGGGCGCGGCCGCGGACGGCTGCCCCGGCGGCCAGAGCTTGGCGCTGCCGTCGTCGCCCTGCTCGACCTCGTAGCCGAGCGCCGCCGACCAGAACGCGACCATCAGGCCCAGGTCCTCGACGTCGAGCGTGCACTGGGCGATCCGTACCACCATGGGGTCACCTCCGTAGCGATGGTGCCCGATGCGGTACCCACGACGCCTGGGTCTAATCACCGGCGTATACGGACACCGGCGCCACGCGGAGCGGACTCCGCATGGCGCCGGTGGCACCTCACCCCCCACCACAAGGGGTCGGTAGCCCAGTCGCCCGTCGGCGCGGGGCACGACGAACGACCAGGTCGGGAACGAGTTACCCGTTCAGCGCTGTTCCAACCAGGCTGCCGCGTCAATTGGCAGCAGATGGCCGGGCCCTGCTCGGTGAGCTCGTCGCCGGCGACCGGTGTCGTGCGGCGGGCGGGCGGCGCTGATCATTCGAGCGATATGCCGGCCTGTCGCTGCAAGAGTCAAGCAGATCTTGCGTAAGAAAGGCGTGCGGAACTCGGCGCGACAGCGGTGGAGCCGCGCACCACCAGCTCCGGTCGGAACAGGTACTCCGAGTGCGGGGCGCCGTGCCCGTTGATCTCGTCCACCAGGGCGCGGACGGCGGCCACCGCCATCGCGGTGACCGGCTGCCGCATGGTTGTCAGTGGCGGGTCGGTGAAGGCCATCAGCGGTGAGTCGTCATAACCCACCACGGACAGGCCGTCGGGCACGTCGAGGCCGCGTTGGCGGGCGGCCCGGATCGCGCCGAGCGCCATCAGGTCGGAGCCGCACACTACGCCTGTGACGCCGCGGTCCAGCAGTCGACCGGCCGCCGCCTCGCCACCCTCCACTCCGAACAGTGACAGCTCGGCCAGTGGGCCCAGGTCGGCTTCGGCGACACCGGCCAGCCTGGTCATCGCGGACCGCCAGCCGGCCACCTTGCGCTGCACCGGGACGAACCGGTCCGGGCCGGTGATCAGGCCGATCCGTCGGTGCCCGAGCGCGACCAGGTGGGCGACGGCCAGCTCGGCCGCCTCCCGATCGTCACAGGAGACGAAGGGCGCGCCGATGCCGGGCACGTACCCGTTGATCATCACGACCGGCAACGGCCGGGCGAGCAGCGCGCGGTAGCGGTCGTGGTTGGCTGCGGTGTCCGCGTGCAGGCCGGAGACGAAGACGATCCCGGAGACCTGCCGGTCCAGCAGCATCTCCACGTATTCGTCCTCGGTCACGCCGCCGGCGGTCTGGGTGCAGAGCACCGGGGTGAACCCGCTCTGCGCCAAAGTGGACTCGATGACCTGGGCGAAGGCGGGGAAGATCGGGTTGTCCAGCTCCGGCACCACCAGGCCGACCAGCCCGGCGCTGCGCTTACGCAGCCGGGCCGGGCGCTCGTACCCGAGCACGTCGAGGGCGGTGAGGACGACCTGCCGGGTCTCCACCGCCACGCCGGGGCGGTCGTTGAGCACCCGCGACACCGTGGCCTCGCTGACCTGGGCCTGCTGGGCGATGTCGGACAGTCGAGCGCGCATGGCGGCACTTTAGCCCACCGGCAATTTCTTGCGGGGTGCCCTGCAAGCCCTTCCACAACTTGCAATGGCATGGGTTGCTGGCGCCGACGTCGCTCAGCGAGAGCGGGTTAGCGAACCCGTGGCGCGCCTGCTTCACTAGCCGCTGGTGGGGGCCGGCCGCCCTCTCATCCGCCGTCCGGCGCTGTTCCCGGGAGACTCTCGTGCAACTGTCGATCTTGATGCCGGTCTACAACGAGGCGGAACGCGTCGCCGAGGCCCTGAAGCAGGCTCTCGCCGTGCGGTACCCGTGCGAGATCGAGATCGTGGTGGTCGACGACGGTAGTACGGACGAGACTCCGGGGATCCTCGCTCGGATGGATGACGCGCGGCTGCGGGTCGTGACGCACCCGCGTAACGCGGGCAAGGGCGCGGCGATCAGGACGGCCGTGGACAGCGCCCGCGGCGAGTACATGGTGATCCTGGACGCCGATCTGGAGTACGACCCACAGGACATTCCGAAGCTGTTGGCGCCGGTGCTGGAGGGGCACGCGACAGTCGTCTACGGCAACCGCACCTTCGGCAGCCACAGCGCCTACAGCTTCTGGTACGTGGTCGGAAACCGGGGGGTCACCACGGCGGCGAACGTCTTGTTCAATACCTACATCGCCGACCTGGAGACGTGCTTCAAGCTGATGCCGGTGGAGCTGTACCGGTCGCTGGACATCCGGTCCCGCGGGTTCGGCATGGAGGCCGAGGTGACAGGCAAACTGCTGCGGCGGCGGATCCGCCCCTACGACGTGCCGATCACCTACCGGGCGCGGGGCCGCGCCGAGGGCAAGAAGATCACCTGGCGGAACGGGATCGAGGCGTTGTGGATCCTGGGCCGGGAACGCGCCCGGCGTCGTCCCGGCGTCGTCCCCGCCCAGACGCTCGCTGATCGATGACGACAACGAAGCACCGCGCCCGTCGGCGGTTCCCACTACTACGATCCGTCGTTCATAGGGAAGTATGGCGACCGTGGAAGCTCTCAGACTCATCCTTCTCTACGTCCATCTGATCGGGTTCGCCCTGCTGCTCGGCGGCTCGATCGCGCAGTACGCCAGCGGTCGGTTGCGGATCAACCCGGCCATGCTGTGGGGCGCGGTGATCCAGTTGCTGACCGGGCTGGGCCTGTCCGCGCCGTTGCGCGACGGCGACGAGCCGGCACCGGCAAAACTTGTGACGAAGTTGGTGATCGCGCTGCTGATCTTCGTCATGGTCTTCTTCTCCCGGAAGCGGGACGTGGTAAACCGGGGTCATTTCCTCGCGATCGTCGGTCTGACCCTGGTCAACGCGGCGGTCGCGGTCTTTTGGCGGTAACGTCCGAGGTGGAAATCGCCTCCAGAAAACGGACGTTGCGGACGCCCCGGCGCTCGCTTGCCAGCACGAAGAGTGACGTGCCCCACGCAAGGGTTACACCCGGGTAACAGGCGCTCAACAGTCGTGCACGATTGTCGGCCGGTGGGTGGGCGCGGGCGTACGCTCCCGTCCGTAACGTGGGACAGCCGGCGGCACACCCGCAGGTCGGCTGATGGGCTGCCACCGCACAAGGCGCGGTGTGCAATGGGAAGGAGACGTCTTGCGCTCGGTGCGTGGGATGCGGATCGCCTCGATCTTCGCGGTGGGTGGGCTCGCGCTCACCGCCGCCGCTTGTGGCGAGGCGCCCAAGGATGACAACAACGCCGGCAGTGGCGCCAAGAAGTTCAGCGCCTGCATGGTGACCGACGTCGGCGGCATCGACGACAAGTCGTTCAACACCTCGGCCTGGAAGGGTCTGCAGGAGGCCAAGGCCGCCAACGACAACATCGACATCAAGTTCGTCGCGTCGAAGGCGGAGGCCGACTACGAGCCGAACCTGACGCAGTACGTCAACCAGAAGTGCGACTTCATCCTGGCGGTCGGTGGCCTGATGGGCAACGCCACCTCGAAGATCGCCAAGGCGAACCCGAACCAGGAGTTCGGCATCGTCGACGCGAACACTGGTGACGCCAACGTCTACCCGATGCAGTTCGACACCGCCCAGGCCGCGTTCCAGGCCGGTTACCTGGCCGCCGGGATGAGCAAGTCCGGCAAGGTGGGCACCTACGGTGGTCTGCCGATCCCGCCGGTGACCATCTTCATGGACGGCTTCGTCGACGGTGTGAAGTACTTCAACACCACCAAGGGCAAGAACGTCCAGGCGCTGGGTTGGAACAAGGAGACTCAGAAGGGCTCCTTCACCAACGACTTCGCCAAGCAGGACGAGGGCAAGAAGGTTTCCGACGCGCTGGTCGCCCAGGGCGCGGACATCATCATGCCGGTCGCCGGCGGCTCCGGCCTCGGCACCACGGCCGCGGCCAAGGCGTCGGGTGGCAAGTACAGCACCATCTGGGTGGACGTCGACGGCTGCGAGAGCACCCCGGACTGCTCAGCGATCATCACCACGGTGGTCAAGAACATCCCGGACGCCGTCAAGGAGGCCGTGGTGAAGGCCGCCGCCGGTGACAAGCTGCCGGCCAAGCCGGGCTTCGTCGGCACCCTGGCCAACAACGGTGTCTCGATCGCCCCGTACCACGACTTCGACAGCAAGGTTCCGGCCGAGCTGAAGGCCGAGGTCGACAAGATCAAGGCGGACATCGCCGCCGGCACCATCACCGTCACCTCGAAGGCCCAGCCGACCAAGTGACGACCGGCCGGCCCCTCCGATGCGATCATCGGGAGGGTCGGCGGGGGACAGGTACGACCGATCGGCCGCTCCGGCTCTGCGGGTGCCCCGCGGGGTCGGAGCGGCCGATCGCGCACCACGGCGGCCGGTCCGATCCGGCCGGTTCCACGGCAGCTAGGCTGCACCATCGCTCGCACTCCAGGAGGTTGCGCTGAGACTCGAACTGCGCGGCATCACCAAGCGGTTCGGTGATCTGGTCGCCAACGATCACATCGACCTGACGGTGGAGCCTGGAGAGATTCACGCCCTCCTCGGCGAGAACGGCGCGGGCAAGTCGACACTGATGAACGTGCTCTACGGGCTGTACCAGCCCGACGAGGGCGAGATCCTGGTCGACGGCAAGCCGCTGAAGCTGAAGGGCCCATCCGACGCGATCGGGGCCGGGATCGGCATGGTGCACCAGCACTTCATGCTGGTGCCGGTCTTCACCGTCGCCGAAAACATCATGCTCGGCGCGGAGCAGGTCAGGGGCGGCATCGCCGGCTTCCTGGACCGGCGTCGGGCCCGGCGCGAGGTCACCGAGGTGTCCGAGCGCTACAACCTGCGGGTCGACCCGGACGCGGTGATCGAGGACCTGCCGGTCGGCATCCAGCAGCGAGTCGAGATCGTCAAGGCGCTCACCCGCGACGTCGACCTGCTCATCCTGGACGAGCCGACCGCGGTGCTCACCCCCCAGGAGACCGAGGAACTGCTGACGGTCATGCGGTCGCTCAAGGCGGCCGGCAAGTCGATCGTCTTCATCACCCACAAGCTCGGCGAGGTCAAGGCCATCGCCGACCGGATCACCGTGATCCGACGCGGAAAGACCGTCGGCACCGCCTCGCCGGAGGCCAGCCGGGACGAGCTGGCCGCGTTGATGGTCGGGCGCAACGTCCGGCTCACCGTGGACAAGACCCCGGCCACGCCGGGCGACCCGGTGCTGGAGGTGGCCGGGCTGGTCGTCGACGACGACCGGCAGATCCGTGCGGTCGACGGCATCGACCTGACCGTGCGCGCCGGCGAGGTGCTCGGCGTGGCGGGCGTACAAGGCAACGGTCAGACCGAGCTGATCGAGGCGATCATGGGCCTGCGCCCGGTGCTCGCCGGCACGGTCAGCCTGGCCGGCGACCGGATCGACGGTTGGAAGCCCAAGAAGGTGCTCCGGGCGGGCGTCGGCTACGTGCCCGAGGACCGCAGCGTGGACGGCCTGGTCAAGGAGTTCAGCGTCGCGGAGAACCTGGTGCTGGACATCTACGACCGGCCGCCGTTCGGGGCCGGGCTCGCGCTGAAGCCGGACGCGATCGCCGCCTCGGCGAAGGAACGGATCGAGCAGTTCGACGTCCGTACCTCATCGGCCGACGCGGCGGTGGGCACCCTCTCCGGCGGCAACCAGCAGAAGGTGATCGTGGCCCGGGAGCTGTCCCGGCCGCTGAAGCTCTTCATCGCCGCCCAGCCGACCCGTGGCGTCGACGTCGGGTCGATCGAGTTCATCCACAGCCAGATCATCCGCGAGCGGGACATCGGCACCGCCGTCATGGTGGTCTCCAGCGAACTCGACGAGGTGATCGGGCTGGCCGACCGGATCGCGGTGATGTACCGCGGTCGGATCATCGGCATCGTCGGACCGGACACTCCGCGTGAGGAGATCGGTCTGCTGATGGCCGGCATCAGCCCGGACGAGGCACACGACGCCACCGCAGCACCCGCCGCCGACAAGCCCGATGCGGCATCCGCCGCCGACAAGCCCGGTACGGCGTCCGCCGCCGACAAGCCCGGCGTGCCAGACGGGAGCCCGGCAGGCGACGCGGGCTCCGCGAGCGAGGACAAGGCATGACCAATCCCCCCAACCCGCAGTCCGGCTCGCCGGACAAGGAGCCGGCGAGCGAGGCGCAGGCCGCGCAGAACGCGCTCGGCAACACCGAACGGGCCGAGGTGGCGACCGAGCCGGACCGCTCGGTGGCGAAGCCGGACCCGGAGCCGGAGTCGAAGCCGAGCCTGGGCAGGTTGTTCCTGGACAACCTCTGGGCGGCCAACACCTTCACTGTCACGCTGCTGTCGTTGGTGCTGGCGATCGTTGTCGGCGCGGTGCTGATGATCATTTCTGATCCGGCAGTGCTCTCCACCTACTCGTACATCACCTCCCGCCCGTCCGACGCGATCAACTCCAGCTGGACGCTCGTCAGTGAGGCGTACGCGAACCTGTTCAAGGGCTCGATCTTCGACCCCGAGGCGTTCTCCGGCTGGTTGGACGGCGCCAACGGCTGGCAGGCCGTGCTCGCGCCGATCTCGGAGACGCTGACCTACGCGGCGCCGTTGGTCTTCACCGGTCTGTCGGTGGCGCTGGCCTTCCGTGGCGGCCTGTTCAACATCGGCGCCCAGGGGCAGGCCACCATCGGCGTCATCATGGCGGCGCTGGCCGGTTTCCTGCTGCCGTTGCCGCCCGGCCTGCACCTGTTGGTGGCGGTGCTGGCCGGCGCGCTGGGTGGAGCGATCTGGGGTTTCATCCCCGGCATCCTCAAGGCCCGTGCCGGCGCGCACGAGGTGATCAACACGATCATGCTCAACTACGTCGCCACGTACTTCCTCACCTGGTTGATCGTGCAGAACGGCGTGCAGGACCCGACCCGCACCGACGCGATCAGCAAGGCGGTGGACACCTCCGCCCAGCTGCCCCGACTGCTCGGCGACAACCTGCGGGTGCACGCCGGCATCCTGCTCGCCGTGCTGGCCACCTGGGCGGTCGCCTGGTTGCTCAACCGCTCGACGCTCGGCTTCGAGCTGCGCGCGGTCGGCGCCAACCCGGACGCCGCCCGGACCGCAGGCATCAGCGTCACCCGGACGTACATCCTGATCATGGTCTTCGCCGGCATCCTGGCGGGCCTCGGCGGCTCGAACATGGTGCTCGGCTCCACCGCCAGCGCGTTGACCCCGCTGGTGGTCGCGCAGATCGGCTTCGACGGCATCCTGGTGGCGCTGCTGGGGCGGGTGAAGCCCTGGGGGGTGTTGCTCGCCGCGCTGCTGTTCGGGGCGCTGCAGGCCGGTGGTAACCGGATGCAGTCGTACTCCGGGATCTCGCTGGAGCTGGTGACCGTGCTCCAGGCGCTGATCGTCATCTTCATCGCCGCGCCGGCCCTGGTGAAGGCGATCTTCCAGCTCCGGGCCGCACGCGCCGCCCGGTTGCAGACGAGCCTGGCGAAGGGCTGGTAACTCATGTCCACCATGGCTGTCCCCGACATCGCCGTCGCCCCCGTCGACGAGGGCTTCTGGACCCGTAGCCGCAAGGTCGGCCTCACGCTGCTGGGGCTCGGTCTGCTGTCCGCGGTGCTCTTCGGCGCGCTCGCCACCGACCAGCAGGCCCGGTTCACGCTCAGCGACGACGCGGCCGGCGCCGCACTGGAGATCAACGGCACGATCGGGGCGATCCTGTTCGGGATCATCACGATCGCCGCCGGCGCGGCGCTGCTCGCCGGAGTGCCGAAGCGGTGGTTCCTTCCCGTGCTCGGCGTCGGGCTCGTCGGGTTCGTGCTGTCGTTCCTCTGCTGGCAGGTCTCCGCCGCGCCGGCCGGGCAGAACTTCATGCCACTTGTCAACATCATCCGGGGCACGTTCATCCTGGCCCTGCCGCTGATCTTCGGCGCGCTCGCCGGGGTGCTCTGCGAACGCTCCGGCGTGGTCAACGTGGCCATCGAGGGTCAGCTGCTGATGGGCGCGTTCAGCGGCGCCCTGTTCGGCAGCCTCTCCGGCAGCGTCTGGGTGGGCCTGGTCGCCGCAGCGCTCGGTGGCGCGTTCATCTCGCTGCTGCTGGCCGTCTTCGCCATCCGCTACCTGGTCGACCAGGTCGTCATGGGCATCGTGCTGAACCTGCTGGCGGTCGGCGTCACCGGCTTCCTCTACGAGCGGCTGATGCAGACCGACGCCGCGAAGTACAACAGCGCGCCCCGCTTCAGCAACTGGGAGATCCCGTTGCTGAAGGACATCCCGGTGCTCGGGCCGGCGTTGTTCCGCGGCAACATCTTCCTCTACGTCGGGCTGCTCCTGGTGCTGGTGATCCACATCGGGCTGTTCCGCACCCGGTGGGGGCTGCGCACCCGCTCGGTCGGCGAACACCCGATCGCCGCCGACACGCTCGGCGTCAAGGTGCTGCGGGTGCGCTACCGCAACGTGCTGCTGGCCGGCGTGGTCGCCGGCATCGGCGGGGCGTCCTACACGCTGGCGCTCTACTCGTTCACCAAGAACATGATCGGCGGTAAGGGCTTCATCGCACTGGCTGCGCTGATCTTCGGCCGGTGGAACCCGACAGGCGCGTTGCTCGCCGCGCTCTTCTTCGGTTTCGCCGACCAGCTCGCCACCTACCTGGGCGCGATCAGCAGCTCGATCCCCAGCCAGTTCCTGGCCATGCTGCCCTACCTGGCGACCATCCTGGCCGTCGCCGGGCTGGTCGGCCGGGTCCGGGCACCGGCCGCCGACGGCAAGCCCTACATCAAGGGCTGACCCGCGCAGGCGCGCCCGGCGGGCCTCCCCGCCGGGTGCGCCCCGTGCCCATCCAGCCCCTCCCAGGAGTACGCCCAGACGTGGCGCATCGCGAAACAGCTGTCGTGCCCGATCAGCCACCGTCGCTGCGTGAGTCCGTTCCGCAGGTCGATCATCGGCGACCGGTGAGGGTAGAAGGTCGCGGAAGTGCGCCGATCGCCGCAGTGACACGTGTCCTCTCCCATGATCAGGTGATGAGAAGTAGGTGTCAGGGGGCGTCTCTGACCTACTTTTCATCGCCTGATCATGGGAGGGGGTGCGGTGGCGCGGCCGAGTCTCCGAAGGGTGCCTGTGTACCCGGCCCTGCCCGCTTCTGACCTGGGCTCCTTGGGCAGAATGGTGGCATGACCGACATTGACTGGGCGCGGCTGCGTGCCGCCGCCACCGAGGCGATGCGGCACGCGTACGCGCCGTACTCGACGTTTCCGGTCGGCGCGGCCGCGCTGGTCGACGACGGCCGTGTGGTGGTCGGCTGCAACGTGGAGAACGCCGCGTACGGGGTGACGCTGTGCGCCGAGTGCGGGGTCGTTTCCAGCCTGCACGCCACCGGCGGAGGCCGACTCGTCGCGTTGTCCTGCGTCGACGCCACCGGTGAGCCGCTGATGCCGTGTGGTCGCTGCCGGCAGCTGCTCTGGGAGAACGGCGGGCCGGAGTGCCTGATCGAGAGCAAGACCCGGCCCCTGCGGATGGCCGAGCTGCTACCGCACGCCTTCGGCGTGGAGGACCTGGAGGCCGTTACCGGGGAGACGCCGGTGCCGGTGGTCCCGGAACGGCTCGCTGCCTGGCGCGGGCGCGGCACCGTCTTCGTGCACCCGGACATGTCCGCCGGCCAGCAGGTCTGGACCGCGTACTGGGAGCGGTCGGCCGGTGACGACGCCGGCGCCGAGACCGGCGTGCTGGAGGAGGCGCCGAGCTGGGACGACCCGGCCGAGGCGATCACCTGGGGCTTGGCCCGGACTCCCCGTGTGGTGGTGGTCGACGCGACCGGCACCATCTTCTGGGCCGGCGAGGGTGAGCCGCCGGCTGAGATCCCGGTGCGCTGGGCTGCTGGTTGAGCTTGGGGTTTGGGTTGGTTGCGGTTGGGGGCCGGGGCCGACCGTGCCCGGCTCTGGGCGGTCAGGCTTGATCCCTCCGCCGGGCACGGTCGGCCCCGGCCCCGTCGTGGGCACCCGCCGTCCATCGGGCACGGTTGCGGGGCGGCATCTCCATTCGACTAGGGAAGATCTTCTGATGAGTAGTGCTTTTGCTGCGGTTGACGTTATTCGGGTGAAGCGGGACGGGGGTGTGCTGTCGGACGCGCAGATCGACTGGGTGGTCGACGCGTACACCCGGGGGGTTGTCGCCGACGAGCAGATGTCCGCGCTGGCGATGGCGATCCTGCTCAACGGCATGACCGGGCCGGAGATCGCCCGGTGGACCGCCGCGATGATCGCCAGCGGTGAGCGGTTGGACCTGTCGGCGGTACGCCGGCCGACTGTCGACAAGCACTCCACCGGCGGCGTCGGCGACAAGATCACTCTGCCGCTCACCCCATTGGTGGCGGCGTGTGGCGCGGCAGTGCCGCAGCTGAGCGGCCGGGGTCTCGGGCACACCGGCGGCACACTGGACAAGTTGGAGTCCATCCCGGGCTGGCGGGCCACGGTGAGCAACGACGAGTTCATCGCCCAGCTGGACGAGGTCGGTGCGGTGATCTGCGCGGCCGGTGCCGGGCTCGCCCCCGCCGACCGCAAGCTGTACGCGTTGCGCGACGTCACCGGCACCGTCGAGGCGATCCCGCTGATCGCCAGCTCGATCATGAGCAAGAAGATCGCCGAGGGCACCGGGGCGCTGGTCCTCGACGTCAAGGTCGGCTCGGGCGCCTTCATGAAGTCCGTCGACCAGGCCCGCGAGTTGGCGCGCACCATGGTCGAGCTGGGCGGCGCGCACGGTGTGCGGACGGTCGCCCTGCTCACCGACATGTCCACTCCGCTCGGCCTGGCGATCGGCAACGCGGTCGAGGTGACCGAGTCGGTCGAGGTGCTGGCCGGTGGTGGACCCGCCGACGTGGTGGAGCTGACCCTCGCGCTGGCCCGGGAGATGCTCGACGCCGCCGGTTTGCCGGACGCCGATCCGGCTGCGGCGCTGCGCGATGGCCGGGCCATGGACTCCTGGCGGGCGATGATCCGGGCGCAGGGCGGCGACCCGGACGCGCCGATGCCGACGGCCGCCGAGGTGGAGGTGGTCCGCGCCGAGCGGGACGGGTACGTCGCGGCCGTCGACGCGTACGCCATGGGGGTTGCGGCGTGGCGGCTCGGCGCGGGTCGGGCGCGCAAGGAGGACCCGGTCAGCGTGCCGGCCGGTGTGGTGTTGCACAAGCGGCCGGGTGACGAGGTGCGGGCCGGTGACCCGCTCTACGAGCTGCATGCGGAGGACGCGACGCGGATTCCGGCCGCGCTGACCGAGGCTGCGAACGCGGTGCGGATCGCGTCGACGGCGCCGGCGGCGACGTCGTTGGTCATCGAACGCATCGGCTGATCGATCCGGCGTCGCCCTGGCGTGGTGCCGGTCACCTGGGAGCGCTATTGTCGCAGGCCAAGGGGGGACAACCGGCCTTGCGCCGGCGCGAGCAGACAGGAAGATCCGCCGTGACCGTTGCTGCCCCCGACCCACGTGAGGTGCGCGAGGCGAGCCTGGACGAGCTGTCCCGGCTCGGCCTGCCGTTGCCGCCGGCCCAGTTTCCGCTCGTCTGGGAGCCGGGTGACCAGATCGACCTGCGACCGACCGCGGAGATCGAGGCGCGGATCGCGGTGCTGCACCTGATCCTGGCCCGCTGCTTCGGGATGCCCCCGCAGGCGGCGATGAGCTGGCTGCTCGGTTCGCACCTGGTCGACATGGTCACCCCGCCGGAGTGGCAGTTCGTGATGGGCGGCAAGGGCGACCACCGGTCGTTCGTGCTGCACCACGACGCGCTCTTCGCGCTGGCCTGGGTGCTCGGGCTGAGCAAGCAACTCGACCCCACCCTGGCCGTCGACGAGCGGCTGGTCGAGCGGCTGCCGCACATCGCCGAGGGGGAGACCTTCCCGCACTGGCGCTCCCGGATCCTCACGGCGCCGCAGCACCCGGCCGACGCGGCAGCCCTGCTCGACCTGCACTACTGCCTGGACTGGGCGTACCTGGAGACCGAGCGCGGCGGCCGACGTGCGCCGGGTCTGGTCGACGCGAACGCGATCGGGCAGCGGCGTTGGGCGCTGGAGTGGGCGGTGATCCTGCGCGGGCCGTACCACGACGAGCCGCCCGGCTGGGAAGAGGTCGACCTCTCCACCTGAGGTCAGTGGGGCCGGTACGCGTCCACCCGGACCGCCACAGTCACCCGGACCGGCTCGGGCAGGGCCGCCAGCCGGGTGGCGAGCGCGACCGGGTCGGTGTGCCAGGCGCTGGGGCCCATCCCGACCACTGTGGCGACCTCCGGTCGGGTCAGCGCCAGCTCCGCGCGGTGCCCGGCCGAGCTGACCAGCGTGAAGTGCCCGCCCAGGCTGTCGGCCACCCGGTCGGCCTTGTCCGGGTCCACCCGCAGCAGGTCGAGGGCATCCACCAACTCGGCGAGGTGGTCGGTGTCGGGCGTGACCACCAACAGCGTCCCGGCCGGATCGAGCACCCGGTGGAACTCGGTGCCGTTTCGCGGGGCGAAGACGTTCAGCAGCACGGCGGTCGAGGCGTCCGCGAGCGGCAGTCGCTGCCAGGTGTCGGCGAGCGCGGCGGCGGCCCGGGGATGCGCGCGGGCCGCGCGGCGCAGCGCCGGCTTGGAGACGTCCAGGGCCAGACCCACGGCGTCCGGCAGCGCCGCCAGGACCGCGCCGAGGTACCGGCCGGTGCCGGCGCCGGCGTCCACCACCAGGGGGTACGCCCCGACGTCGGGTGTCGGCGTCGCGCGGAGCCGGCCGACGGCTTCCGTCGCGGCGTCGACGAGGGCGGCCGAGATGACGTCGTAGTGGCCGGCGGCTTGGAAGTCGGCGCGGGCGGCGACCATCTCGGCGGTGTCACCGACGTGCGGCGCGCGACCGGTGAGCAGGTTGACGTACCCCTGCCGGGCGATGTCGAAGCTGTGCCGGCGCAGGCAGCGCAGCGCACTTGTGGTGCCGGCGGTCGCCTCGGTCAGCGGCTCGCCGCAGACCGGGCAGCGCAGTCGGTCGAGGATGCGGGGGTCCACGTCAGGCCTCCGCCGCGGGCTGCGGCCGGGTGGCCCGCAGGCTCGGGTCGGCGAGATGGTCGACCACCCGGTGGGTGAGCGCGCCGAGGGCGTCGACCTCCGCGGGGGTGAGCAGGTCGATCAGGTGCCGGCGGACGGCGGCCACATGACCGGGTGCGGCGGACTCGATGGCCTGCCGGCCCGCCGGGGTGAGCACGACGATCGAGCCGCGGGCATCGTCGGCGCACTCCTCGCGGGTCACCAGGCCACGCTGCTGCATCCGGCTCAGGTGGTGGGAGAGCCGGCTACGTGACCACAGCATCCTGTTTGCCAGCTCGCTGAGGCGCAGGCGCCCCGGGGGTGTCTCGGAGAGGTCGGACAACACGTCGTAGTCCGGCTCGGAGAGGCCGGCGTCGTGGGTCAGCTCCCGGGCCAGCTCCAGGTCGAGCAGGCGACGCATCCGGCGGTAGCCGCGCCAGGCGCGGTCCTCCCGCGCGTCCAGCCAACGGGGTGCGTCCATGTTCCCAGTCTAGCCATCTTGTTGACATGTCATCGAAAGCCCCCTACGTTCGATGACATGTCAACAAACCAGCTGTGGGAGCTGTTCGGTCAGCGCGGGCGCGGGGTGCTGGTCACAGTGCGCCGGGACGGGCGGCCCCAGCTGTCCAACCTCGACTACCTGGCCGAGCCGGGGTTGATCCGCTGCTCCACCACCGGCGACCGGGCGAAGGTGCGCAACCTGCGCCGCGATCCCCGGGCCAGCTTCCACGTGACCACGCCGGACGGCGGCGCGTACGCGGTCGCGGAGGGGACCGTGACCCTCAGCGAGCCGGCCGTGGCCACCACCGACGAGACGGTCGACGAGCTGGTCGAGGTCTATCGCCGAATTCGCGGCGACCACCCGGACTGGGCGGACTACCGCGCCGCCATGGTTGCCGACGGACGGCTCGTGATCCGCCTCGACGTGCACCGGGTGTACGGCTGGCGGCCGTGACGCCCGGCCGGTCCCGTACAGGTGCGCCCAGGCTGCTGACTAGGGTCTGAGCATGGTCGCAACTATCCGGTACGAGGACATTGTCAAGGTCCCGAAGGCGCTGCTGCACGACCACCTCGACGGCGGGCTGCGGCCGGCGACGATCGTCGACCTGGCCGCCGAGGTGGGCCACGAACTGCCCGCCACCGACCCGGAAGCGCTCGGACGCTGGTTCGCGGACGCGGCGGACTCCGGCTCGCTGGAGCGCTACCTCGAGACGTTCGCGCACACCGTGGCGGTCATGCAGACCGCGCCCGCGCTGCGTCGGGTGGCCCGCGAGTGTGCCCTGGACCTGGCCGCCGACGGAGTGGTCTACGCGGAGGTGCGCTTCGCCCCGGAGCAGCACCTGGAACGGGACCTGAGCCTGGACGAGGTGGTCGAGGCGGTGCTGGCCGGGTTCGCCGAGGGCACTGCCCAGGCGGTCGAGGCGGGCCTGAGCATCCGGGTGGGCACCCTGCTGACCGCGATGCGGCACGCCGCCCGCTCGCAGGAGATCGCGGAGCTGGCCGTACGGCACCGGGACGTCGGGGTGGTCGGCTTCGACATCGCCGGCGCCGAGGCGGGCTTCCCGCCCACCCGACACCTGGACGCCTTCGAGTACCTCCAGCGGGAGAACTTCCACTTCACCATCCACGCCGGCGAGGCGTTCGGTCTGCCGTCGATCTGGCAGGCGATCCAGTGGTGCGGAGCGGACCGGCTCGGCCACGGAGTGCGGATCGTCGACGACATCGCCCCCGACGGCTCGCTCGGTCGGCTGGCCGCGTACGTCCGGGACAAGCGGATCCCGCTGGAGCTGTGCCCCTCGTCGAACGTGCAGACCGGCGCGGTGGCCTCGATCGCGGACCACCCGATCGGCCTGCTGCGGGACCTGCGCTTCCGGGCGACCGTCAACACCGACAACCGGCTGATGAGCGGCACCTCGATGTCGCGGGAGATGTCGCTGCTGGTGGAGACGTTCGGCTACGGCTGGAAGGAGTTGCAGTGGTTCACCATCAATGCGATGAAGAGCGCCTTCATCCCGTTCGACGAACGGCTGCGGATCATCGATGAGGTGATCAAGCCGGCGTACGCGAAGTTGCTGGCCTGAGCTCAGCCGTGTGGGTGGCCGGCGAGCAGGCCGGCCACCCGGCGCAGCACCTCCCGCGCCCGCGCCGCCTCCGCGCCCAGGCCCATCTGCCGACGTAGCACCGCGGGCTCGGCCCGCAGGAGCGCCACCCCGCGCCGAACCAGCACCCGGGGCGCCTTGCGCTGTTCGGACAGGTCACGGGCGAGTCGGCGCAGGAAGGTCGCCCCGCGCGGACGGCGCAGCGCGTACGCCCCGGCGAGCAGGCCACGGCGACGGCACTCCTCCACGATCTCGGCGGCGAAGATCCCTTCGGCCACGAAAAGTGGCGATCCGGCGACATCAAATGGCCGGGTGGCTACCCGTCGATCCGCGCCGATCGCATAAACCGGCACATCGGCACGACCCTCGCGGGCAAGTCGGGCAATGATTTCGACCGCACTGGGGGCGTCCCAGGACTGCGGTGATTCCCAATCCACCTGCCCGTTTCGTCTGGGCAACGTAGGGTCATCGCCGTCTTTATAGAAGTCGTCCAAGCAGAGCACCGGCAAACCGGTTTGCTGCGCTATGTACGACTTTCCGGACCCAGATGGGCCGGCCAGTAGGACAACTCGGTGCGGATGTTCCATTACCTTCAGTTACTCCGGCCAGACAGACTGCTATCAAATCGCATCAACATCTCATCACACCTTCGGTTGGGGACAACCTGGGCTTTCTTCTTGTCGACCGGCGTGATGGAATCTCGGGGGTCCGACCCGCCGGGTCGGTCGCTGGGCGTTGCCCGGGGCAACGCGTTCAAGCTGTAATCGCGAGGGCGGTGACGTGAGCAAACGGCCAAAGACGGCGGGCTCCTTCCTGTCGCGGCTGGGCCGGCCGGCCAGTCGGCTCCAGGACATGCCGATCTGGTCCAAGCTCGGTCTCATCATGATCGTGCCGACCATCGCCACGGTCGTCGTGGGCACCAGTGGTCTCGTCGACCACGTGGAGACGCTCAACAATGCCAACCGAGCTGGCGATCTGGCGAACCTGTCGAGCTATTCAGGTGACCTGGTCGACAGCCTGCAGGACGAGCGGACCGCCGCCGTGCTGCTGCTGGGCGCGAACGGGACGCAGCCGACCGCTCAGTACCAGGAGGCCTACAACCGGGTGAACGCCCGGGTGGATCAGGACGCGGCCCCCTACCGGCAGCAGCGGACCGAGGTCGAGGACCTGCCGAGCAGCCTCGAGGGTCTGCTCGACAGCATCGACCAGAACCTGCAGGACCTGGCGGGCGTCCGCAGCCAGGTGTTCAACGGAAAGCTCGCGCTCACCGAGACCGTGCAGGCGTACGAGGGCCTGATCAGCGACCTGCTCGCCATCCGCGACTCGTCCACGCAGCTCGCCGGTGACAACCAGCTGAGCGACCGGATGCGCGCCGCCGCGGCGGTCGCCCGGGAGAAGGAGTTCCTGGCCGTACGCCGGGTCGTCGTGCACCGCGCGCTGGGCGTTCAGGGCCGACAGCGCCTGACCCCGGCTCTGCGCAGGGACTACGTCGCCAGTGACACCGGCCAGCAGCAGGCCCTGCAGAGCTTCAAGGCCGTCGCCACCCCGGACGACGCGAAGTTCCACGACCAGACGGTCGCGGGCGGCGACCGCCGGCAGGCACAGAACTACACCGGCTGGATCGACGGCAACACCACAGGCGACATGCGCGGTGCGCCGTTCGGCCCGGACCAGTGGGAAGCCGCCATGACGGCCAACGCCAAGCTGATCCGCACCGTCGAAGTGAAGCTCGACAGTGAAGTGGTCGACCAGGCCGACACCCTCCGCTCGGACGTCCAGCGCCAGGTCTTCCTGGAGACCGGCCTGCTGCTCAGCATGCTGCTGCTGGCCATCCTCTTCGCCTACCTGGTGGCCCGCTCGATGGCCCGCTCACTCCGTGAGCTGCGGCAGGGCGCGCTCTCCGTGGCCCAGTACGGCCTGCCACAGGCGGTGGCCCGCCTGCGCGACCCGCAGGTCGTCGGGCAGCTCTCCCCGGTGCAGCTGGCCAACCAGATCGCCGAACCGCTGCCGGTGCGCAGCAAGGACGAGTTCGGCCAGGTGACCGAGGCGTTCAACGCCGTCCACCTGGAAGCCGTTCGCACGGCCGCCGAGCAGGCGGCACTGCGTGCCTCCGTCGCGACCATGTTCGTCAACCTGGCCCGCCGTTCCCAGATCCTGGTCGACCGCCTCATCGGGCACCTCGACCGGCTGGAGCGCGGCGAGGAGGACCCGGACCGGCTGGCCGAGCTGTTCCAGCTCGACCACCTGGCCACCCGGATGCGCCGTAACGACGAGAACCTGCTGGTGCTCGCCGGTGCCGACTCCACCCGTGTGCAGCGTGAGCCGGCCGCCCTCATCGACGTGCTGCGCGCCGCGCAGTCCGAGGTCGAGCACTACACCCGGATCGACTTCGGTGTCATCGACCGCGACATCGAGGTCGCCGCGCACGCGGTCAACGACCTGGTGCACCTGGTCGCGGAGCTGTTCGACAACGCCACCGCGTTCTCACCGCCCGACTCGCAGGTCATGGTCGAGGCTCGCCGTGTCGGCGACCGCTCCTCGCTGTACGTCGAGGACCGCGGCATCGGCATCAGCGCCGACCAGCTGCACGACCTCAACGAGCGGCTCGCGACGCCGCCCCAGGTGGACGTGGCCGTGTCCCGGATGATGGGCCTGGTCGTGGTCGCCCGGCTGGCGTCGCGGCACGGTGTCCGGGTCGAGCTGCGCCCCGGCAGCGATCGCGGCACGGTCGCCGAAGTGAGCCTGCCCACCTCGGTGCTGGTGCCCCGGGCGCTGTCCGGTCGGGTGCAGCAGCCTCCGGCGTTGCCGGCGGCCGGTACTCACCAGTTCGGTGGTCCGCAGTCCGGTGCTCACCAGTTCGGTGGTCCGCAGTCCGGTGGTCCTGCGCCGGTCTTCGGCGCGCTGCCCGCGCTGGGCAACGGCCCCCGACCGAGCGAGTCCGGTAACCAGGTCACCCTGGGCGGTCGTCCGTTCGACCCCGCTTCGCGCAACGGTGCCGGCACCCCCGCCAACGGCGGCGCGTACCGCTCGATGCCGGCCTGGTCCGACCTGACCGGCGCGGCCGGAACGAACGGCGTCAACGGCGGCGACGGGTTCACCCCGCGCTCGGCGAACGGCCCGGGGACCGACCCGCTGCCGCAGCGCCGGGCCGGCGACGAGACCCCGACCACCGGCCAGCAGCCGTCCATTCCGCGTCAACTGCCGAGCAGCCCCGAGGCGCACCCGTACTCGGCGCCGCCGGTCTCCGCGCAGCCCTACTCCGGCGCGCCGGTCTCCGCCTCGCCGGCCTCCGGGCAGCCCTACTCCGGGCAGCCCTACTCGGGTGCGCCGTACGGCGGCGCGCCGGTGTCCGCCGCTCCGGCGTCCGGGCAGCCGTACGCCGGTCCGCCGGTGTCGGCGTCGCCGGTCTCGGCCTCGCCGGCGTCCGGTCAGCCGTACTCGAACCAGCCGTACTCGGCGCCGCCCGCCTCTGGTCAGTCGTTCAGTGGCTTCGCGCCCCGATCCGCCCCGCCCGCGCAGGCAGCCAGCGCCCCGGCACCGCCGGCCTGGCCGCCAGTGCCGGGTAGCGACCGGGACACGGCCACCCCGCCGGTGCCCGAGCGGCTCGCCGCTGCGCTGGACATGACGACGGAGCTGCCGCGTGTGCCGCGACCCGGCGAGCAGCCGGCCGCAGCCCAGCCTCCGGCGCCGACCCCGGCTCCGGCCCCGCAGACTCGGCCGACGCCGCAGCAGCCGCAGGCACAGAACCGTCAGCGGTACGCGGACGAGACGATGGAGCTGCCGATCTTCCGGGAGCTCGAGTCGGCCTGGTTCCGTACCCGTCGCCCCGGCTCCGAGGAGACCGCGGCCGGCGGCCAGCCAGCGACGAACGGCGACTCCGCGACCCAGCAGTTCGCCACGGTCGAGGCCACCGGTCGGGCAGTCCACAAGACACCACCCGGGACGACAGGTAACACACCGATGGCAGACACTCCGACGGTCGGAGGAGCGCCGCGGGACAACGGCTCCACAGCGAACGAGGGCACCCGCCCCAGCCTCGCCGAGAGCCTGCCGAACCGCAGGCCCCAACCGCAGAGCAACGGCTGGCAGACCGCCGCCGACGACGGCTGGCGTGCTGCCTCCGCGGCGGCCGGCGCGACGCCGGTGAGCGAGACCACCACGACCGGTCTGCCGAAACGCAAGCCGATGGCGCAGCTGGTGCCCGGCGCGGTGGAGAAGCCCACCACCTCGGTCCAGCGGCGCTCCCCGGAGGCGGTCCGTGGCCTGCTCTCCGCCTACCACCGGGGCGTGCAGCGAGGGCGTAGCACCTCGGACAACCCGACCAGCCCGGAGGCAACTCCGGGAGGGCAATCCTCGCAGTCTGGCTCAGGCCCGGTGGCCGGGAGCGGGCAGAAGGAGCAAGAAGGATGACAACTACGCAGGATCTTGGTTGGCTGCTGGCCAACTTCGCCGACCGGGTGCCCGGCGTCGCGCATGCGGTCGCCGTATCGGCGGACGGCCTACTCCTCGCGTCGTCACGGGATCTGCCGCGTGACCGGGCAGACCAGCTCGCCGCGATCTCATCGGGTCTGGTCAGCCTGACCCAGGGGGCGGCCCGCTGCTTCGAGGGAGGCGCGGTGTTGCAGACCGTCGTGGAGATGGACAATGGCTTCCTGTTCCTGATGTCCATCTCGGACGGCTCGTCCTTCGCCGTGCTGGCAGCCCGCAGCTCCGACGTGGGCCAGGTTGGCTACGAGATGGCGCTGCTGGTCGACCGGGTGGGCGACGCGCTGACCCCGCAGCCGCGTGCGGCTGCGGGCATGCTGGGCTGACGTTTCGCCGATCGTGAGGTCGGCGCGACCGCAACAACGACAACGACGGGTTTCACCGGTGGGAGCCGGTAACGGGTGCGAAGGAGGTGAGCGGCGAGATGGCCGATCGTGACGAACCGACCGGAGCGTTGGTCCGTCCATACGCCGTGACCCGTGGTCGCACCCGTCCCCGGCTCGACATCGCGCTGGAGGCGCTCGTCGAGACGACGGTGCGCGGCCGTACCGCTGCCAATGGCAACGGTGGTGGCCGCGAACACCAGTACATCGCCGCGCTGTGTGACGGTCGCGTGCAATCGCTCGCGGAGATCGCGGCGCGGATGCAGCTCCCGCTCGGTGTGGCCCGGGTGCTCATCGCCGACATGGCGACGGACGGCCTGGTCGCGGTCCACGAGCCGACCATTTTGGACGACTCCGACGACGCGGTGGGCACTGAACTGCTGGAGAGGGTGCTGAGTGGACTTCGCAGGCTCTGACATGTCGCACCGCCCGCCGAACCCGAGCGGCCGCGTGACGTCGGCGAAGATCGTTATCGCCGGTGGATTCGGCGTCGGTAAGACGACGCTGGTCGGCTCGGTCTCGGAGATCACGCCGCTGACCACCGAGGCCATCATGACCTCCGCTGGCGTGGGCGTCGACGACACCCGGCAGGTGCCGGGAAAGACGACGACCACGGTGGCCATGGACTTCGGCCGGATCTCGATCGACCGTGACCTGATCCTGTACCTGTTCGGTACGCCGGGTCAGACCCGTTTCTGGTTCATGTGGGACGAACTGGTGCGGGGTGCGATCGGTGCGGTCGTGCTGGTGGACACTCGCCGGCTGGCCGACTGCTTCGCGGCGATCGATTTCTTCGAGCACCGACGCCTGCCGTACCTGGTGGCGATCAACTGCTTCGACGGGATGCAGTACCACGACCCGCAGGACGTCCGGGACGCCTTGGCGATCTCGAGCGACGTGCCGGTGGTGGCCTGTGACGCCCGTAACCGGGAGTCGACGAAGCACGTGCTGATCTCGCTGGTCGAGTACGTGCTGACCATGCGTCGTACGCGCGCCGTCGCCCCGGCCTGATCGCGGCGCTGCACGCCCCGGTGGTGGCTCCGGCCGCCACCGGGCGTTGCCAGCCGCCCCGGTGAGTCCCTCCGCGCTGGCCCGTCGCCAGACGGGCCGGCGCGCCGCCTAGCCGCCTCCTGACGTCCTGGAAGCTGTCAGCCCCTACCCGGGGGCACAAGCCCACCCACGGTCCTCGGAGGCGGCTTCTGCGTACCCGGGATCGACCCGCCGACGCGAGAGCGCCCCCAGCCAACCGGCTGGGGGCGCTCTCGCGTGTGAAGAGGGGTCAGGACTGGTAGCCCGCCGAGCGGTACTCGTACTCCCGGTCGTCGTCGCGGTCCCCGTGGTCGCGGCTGAAGTCCCAGCCGCCGGCCGCCTCGCGACCGGGCCGACCACCCACCGCGAAACCGCCGATCTCCTGCCCGCGACGCCAGCCACGGAAGTAGCCTGTCGTGTTCTCCGCGAGGCTTGCCGCATCACGCACTATCCGCAATGGGCGCTCCTCGCGTATCGGGGAACCCGGCACCAGGTTGGCCTGCGGCACGCGCTTCGGCAGCCCGGCGTTGGTCTCGGCGCCCACCGCCGGGCGCGCCGCCTGCTCGGCGGCCTGCCAGCCGGTGTCGGCCGTGGTCGACCAGTCCAGGTCGGACTCCTCGGGCTGCCCGACGAACCAGGCGGACTTGGCCTGCGCGAAGATCAGCAGATCGCCGTCGCCCTCGTCGGCGACCGGCGGTGGCCGGTGCTCCATCGGCGGCGGCCGGTGCTCCACCGGGGGCGGTGGCCGGTGCTCGGCGCGCTCGGTGCGGGCGGCAGCCCGACCGTTACGAGCGGCCTGCTCGCGGTCGACCAGGCGCAGCGGGGGCGTCTCCAGGTGCTGGTCCGGGGGAGGGTTGAGCCCCTCGCGCAGCGCCCGGTCGGCCAGCGGCGGCGGCTCCACGAGCCGCAGCATCGGTGGCTCCGGTGGCAGGTCGTCCGCCAACCAGGGCGGGGTGACCCGACCGTCGGCCCGGCCTGGATCGGTCGGGGCGTCGACACCGCGGCTGCCGTACGAGTAGGCCACCGGGTTGTTCGGTGAGCTGTCGGACGGGTCCTCCGGGTTGTTGACCAGCGGCCAGTTGGCACGGGAGCCGGGTGGTGCGGACTCCTGCCCGGGTCGGGGGGTCGGCACCGGAATGCTGAGATCGGTGGCGCTGAAGCCGCCGGTGGGTGGCTCGTCGACCGGGCGTTGCTGGTGGCTCGGCCGGGGCTCACCGTTGGTCTTGGGGCGGGGCGGAATGACCGTACGCTGCCGTTCGGCCCGCGCGTTGTTGATCGCGGCGGTGGTCAGCGTCGGCCGGAACGGCTCGCCGGCCTCGGCCGGGGGCACCATGCCGCGCTGGGCCGGCGCGATCGGGGTGATCCCGGGCGGCGGAGGCGGCGGCGCGGAGACCGGCCGGTTGGTCGGGCCGTCGATCCGGCTGGGGAGCGGCTCGCTGCGGGTGGGCAGCGTGGACGCCGGCGGACCAGCCATCGCCGCCGGAGTCATCGGCGCGGGTGCGACCGGCGGTGGCGTGACCGGCGCCGGTGCGACCGGCGGTGGCCCGAGCGGGCGGGGCGACGCCAGCGGCGCGTTACCCGGGACCGGCTCGGGACGGCTGCGCCGCCCGATGGCGGGTGCCGGCTCGGCGCCCGCCGGGGTGGGTCGGACCGACCGCAGCCCGGTGTTGGTGCCGGCGAGGCCGGCCAAACCGGCGTTGGTGCCGGCCAGGCCAGCGTTGGTGCCGGCCAGACCGGTCAGCTCGCCGACGGACTCGCCGCGGCGGGCAGCGGCCCGGCGGCCCGGCGCCTGGACCGGCGTGCTGACCCGTGAGCTGAGCGCGCTGACCAGCGCCTCACACCCGGCGTCGCAGGCCCGTACGGAGGCGACGGCCTGGCGGACCGTCTCGGCCACCGCGGACGTGAGCGCCCGGTTGACCGCAGCGCGTCGGGGAGTCTCGGAGATGGCGACCCGCAGGGCGGTGACCGCTTCGTTGATCTCCTCGGCGTCGGCGACCCCGTCGGCGGCGAGGTGCGCGGCGATGGCATCCGCCGCTACCGACACCTCGCGGCCCCTGGCCACGGTGCCGCCGAGCATGCCCGGCTCGGGCAGCGCGTCCAGCACCGCCAGAGAGACCGGCTCGGCCGGGTCCGGGTAGGCGCGCAGGGCCGCCGGGTAGAGCTCCCGCAGAACCTCGCGCAGCGCCACGGCGGCGGAGTGTCGACCGCTGGCAAGCGCGGCGTGCGCGGAGAGCACCTGCTTGTAGCCGGCGAGGTCCCGAGGCGCCGGCAGGGTGACGGCAGAGAGCGCCCCCGCCTGCAACGCGCGGGCCAGGCCGACCGCCCGTCGTTCGGCCGGAGGCGACTGCATCTCCTCAAGGGAGTCGTCGTCGGCGAACCGCTCGGCGAAGTCGTCCACCGAGTCGTCGTCGGCGATCGCCAGGGGTCGCCCCGCCGCGCTCAGCAGCGAGGTGACCGTGTGGTCGTCGCTGTCGGCGGCGATGGCCGCACCGCTCGGCCCGCCCGACCGCTCCACGAGCAGCGCGACGAGCTGGGCGTAGCCAGCGGCGTCATCGCTGATCTCGCAGACATGCAGCAGACGGCCTGCGTCGTCGACCACAGCGGACGTCAGCGTCGAACCGGCGGAGGCCGGTCGGTCAGCCGGATCCGCCGAGGCCAGACCGCAGTAAACGCGCACGAGCGCCACGGCGTCGTCCTCCTCCCGGGACAGGTCTTTCCTCTGCCAGCAACTGATGCTCCCCGGTACGGGTCAGTCGCGCCAGTCCACCACCGCAGAGATCTTGCCGACAATGGTGCGCCAACCCAAACTTGCGGTCTGCGCCCCGATCTTCTTCAGCCGTCGCCGACCCATGAACGCGCCGATCCCGCCGTTGGCGGTGGCACGCAGCGCCTCGTCCAGGTCGTCGAGGCTGGAGCCGGCCGAGAGCATGTCGAGCACCGCAGGCAGCCGCAATGCGTACGAGAGGTCACGCGCGGCCTCGCCGGCCTCGATCAGCAGGGTCGAATCCCACGTGTCGTGCCCGCCGCGCAGGTTCTCCACGACCAGGTCGAGCTCGTAGGTGTCCTCGTCGAGCGGAGCGATATCTGCCGGCTCCACCCGTTCGGACAATTCATTCCAGCTGTCCAGTTGGGACAGATCGTTGGGCGCACCGGAACGGATGAAACTGACAAGCGACTCGGGGGTCTTGAACAGCAGCAGCTTGCCGCGGTTGCTGAGGAAGACCGGCACCTCCTCGTCGTCCGCCTCGTCCGTGACGGCCTCGTCCGACTCGTCTTCGGTGTCGGCGGTGGCGGCGCCGTCACCGCGGCGGCGCTTCGACTCGTCGTCCTCGTCCTCGGCGGCGAACTCCTCGGCCAGTTCCTCGTCGAGGATGACGACGGTCTCGTCGTCCTCTTCCTCCTCGACCGCCTGGCGGCGGGCGAGGAACGGGTCGTCCTGGTCGCGCTCGGTCACGTCGGTCGGGGTCAGCGCGCTGGCTGGCCGGTACGCCCGGAGCGTGAAGCCGGTGCCGGCGGGCAGCGCGATCTCCACTGGGTCGATGCGCAGCTCGTCCCAGAGCGAGCGGTCGATCGACGCCGACGGGCGGTCGGTCTCCTCGGTCTCATCTGGCTCGGCCGTGCCGGTGGTGTCGTCGAGCTCGGGCTCGTCGGCGTCGGGCCGTTGGGGCGACTGGCGGGCCACGCTGACCTCCGTGTGCTTCGGGTTGCCCACCCACCGGGGTCTCTGACCGGCGAGTGACTCTGGGCACATACCCTAGTCGGCGGCCCTGGGTGACCGATGCCCGCACCCCGGTGGCCGGTTGGCGCACGGGTCCGACCTGCTGGTGGTCTCCGCTGGCGAAGCGGCCGTCCGACAAGTAGCGTAGCTACGCATGAAGGCCCAGGCGTTGCACGGCCATCTCGACGCTCTGCTGCTCGCCGTTCTCGAACAGGGCGCGCTGCACGGCTACGCGATCATCGAGGCGCTGCGTGCCCGCAGCGACGGCAATCTGGACCTACCCACCGGCACCATCTATCCGGCGCTCCGTCGCCTGGAACGCGCCGGCCACGTGGCGAGCACCTGGAGCACGGTCAGCGGCCGGGAACGGCGGACGTACCAGCTCACCGACTCCGGCCGGCGGGCGCTGGCCGGGGAGCGCGCCGGTTGGCGCGAGTTCCAACTGACCGTCGGCCGGTTCCTCGACCCCGGCAGCCCGCCCACGCCGGCCTGACCCCCTCGGGCCGGGCCGCCGATCAGCGGGCGGTGGCCCGCAACCAGCCGCGCGCCGCGCGGGTCAGCGAGAAGTATCCGCCGCCCACCAACACCGCCCCGATGATCATCGGGGGCCAGTGCAGCGCCGCGTCCCAGAGGTTGAGGGACCAGGTGAAGAGGGCGCAGCCGGTCAGCATGGCGAGAGCCAGCAGGCCGGTCAGGCCGGCGCCCACCGCGCGTTGCGCCAGGGCCAGGCCCGGCCGGGGGGCCCGTGCGCTCGCCCAGACCACCAGCAGACCGGCCACCGAGAGCAGCAGCGTGCTCATCCAGATCCAGTCGACCGAGTTGGAGAGCAGCAGGTAGCCGGCGGGCGGGCGGGGGCCGTTGCTCCAGCTCGCCCCACGCCAGGTCAGATCGCCGGCGGCCACCCCCACCCCGGCGACAGCGAGCATCCGCAGGGAGAGCCCACGCAGGGCGGCCACCGCCAGCTCGGCCTGCCAGGAGGGGAGCAGCTGCGCCGGCGAGCCGAACTCGGCCACCGCCCGGCGCTGCGCCTCGGTGGGCGGCACCCCGCTCTCGCGGTACGCCTCGACGGCGTCCAGCAGCCCGTGCCGGGCCTCGGTCAGCAGCTCGGACTTGAGTCGCGCCGGCCCCTGCAACCGAGCGCCCAGATCCCGCAGGTGCTCGTCGACCAACACATCCTCAGCGCGCGCCATGGCACCACACTGCCACGGACTCCGACGGGTCGACGTCCGGGAGAACCCTGGTCGGCCCCCGAGGCCGGTCAGGGGGCGAGCGCCAGGTAACCCCGTTCGGCAGCGGCCTGGAGCAGCCACTGGTCCCGGTACCAGCCCGGGGCGGCGACCAGCTCGGCGTGCCGACCGCGCTGGATCACCCTGCCGCCGTCCAGAACCACTATCTCGTCCAGCTCGGCCAGCCCGCTGAGCCGGTGGGTGATCAACAGCACCGAGTGCCCGGTGGGGGTGGCGGCGAGAGCGGACGCGAGCACCGCGTCCGCGGCGGTCGGGTCCAGACCTTCGGTGGGCTCGTCGAGCACCAGCACCGGCGGCGCGGCCAGCAGGGCTCGGGCGAGCGCCAGCCGCTGCCGCTGCCCGCCGGAGAGCTGCCCGCCCTCCTCGCCGACGAGCGTGTCCCAGCCCGCCGGCTGGGCGTGCACCCAGTCCAGGAGGCCGGCGGCGGCGGTGGCCCCGGTCAGCTCCTCCTCGTCTGCTCCGGCACGCCCGAGCAGCAGGTTCTCCCGCACCGTGGCGTGGAAGACGTACGCCTCGGCCAGCAGCCCGCCGACGGCACGGGGCAACGCCTCCTCGGCGTACGCCGAGAGGTCGTGACCGTCCAGGGTGACCCGGCCGGTCGCGGGCCGGACGGTGCCGGTGAGCACGGCGGCCAGGGTGCTCTTGCCGGCGCCACTCGGGCCGACGACCGCGATCCGGCGTCCCGCCGGCAGGTCCAGGCTGACGCCGTCCAGGGCGGGGGCCGCGCCGGCCCGGTATCGCACCGTCACGTCGATGAAGCGCAGCTCGTGCGGGCCGGTCAGGTCCGTCGGGCCGTTCGCGGGCGGCGGGGTCGGCGGGGTCGGCGGGGCCGTGTCCAGCAGGTCGGCCACCCGGGTCAGGCCGGGCCGCAGCTGCGTCCACTGCCGGGCCGCCGTGACCAGCGCCAGCGTCACCTCGACGGCGGCCAGCGCGCCGACGGCCAGGACGCCCACCAGCACCCCCGACACGTCGGCGGCGAGCGCGACAAGCACCACCGCCGCGGCGGTCACACCGGCGGTCAGCACCCCGGCCGCGTCCACCGCGAACCCGGTGGCGGCCAGCCGACGTTCCAGCCGGGCCAGCCGGTGAGCGCGCTGCTCGGCGGCGCGCAGCGTGACATCTGTCGCCCCGAAGGCGGCCAGGTCGGCCGCGCCGTGGGTGAGGTCGATCGCGTCGGTGGCCAGCGCGCCCCGCAGGGGGGCCACCTCGGCCGCGCTGCGGCGGGTGACAGCGGTGGCCAGTGCGGGCAGCGCCACCCCGGCAACCAGCAGCCCGACGGCGAGCGCGCCGGCGGCCGGTGGCGAGATCAGCGCCGCCACGGCGACCGCCAGCACACCCACCAGAGCCGCCGCCGAACCGGGGACCAGCACCCGCAGCAACAGGTCCTGGACGGCCTCCACGTCGGAGACCAGGCGGCTCAGCACGTCCCCCGAGCGGTGCGCCGAACCACGGCGGGCCGCCAGGGTGGCGAAGACCCGGGCCCGCACGTCGGTGATCATGCGGAGCACCGCGTCGTGCCCGGCGAGCCGTTCGGTGTAGCGGAACACGCCCCGGCTGATCGCCAGCGCCCGGACCGCGACGATCGCCACTGTGAGGCGGTCCAGCGGAGGCTGACCGGCGGCGCTCATCAGCAGCCAGGTGGCCGTGGCCATCAGGGCGAGCCCGGCGAACTCGGTGGCGGCTGCCAACAACCCGGCTCCGACCAGGCGGCCCAGGTACGGCCGGGCCAGGCGCAGCACGGCCCGCTCGGCGGCGGCCCGCCCGACCGGTGCCGCGTCGGCCACCGCCGCCGGCCCGTGTTCCCTGTTCATCGGGTGGTCTTCCCGGTCGGTTCGGGCGTCAGCTCGGTGACCCGACCGTCCTCGATGCGCAGGATCCGGTCGGCGTCGGCGAGTAGCGCCGGTCGGTGCGCGACCAGCAGCGCGGTCCGTCCGGCGACCAGGCGACGGGTGGCGTCGAGCACCACCGCCTCGGCTGCCGTGTCGAGTCGGGCGGTGGGTTCGTCGAGCAGCACCACCGGGGCGGCCCGCAGGAACGCCCGAGCCAGGGCCACCCGCTGCCGCTGCCCGCTGGACAGCCCGTGGCCGCGTTCGCCGAGCAGGGTGTCCAGGCCGTCGGGCAGGCCGGCCACCACATCGTCCAGGGCGGCGTCGTGCACCGCGGCGGTGAGTGCGCCAGCCGTGGTGTCCGGTGCGCCGAGGCGGATGTTGTCGGCCAGCGAGGCGGCGAAGAGGTGCGCCCGCTGCGGCACCCAGGCGAGCTGCCGACGCCAGGCGTCCGGGTCGGCGGTGGCGAGGTCGACCCCGCCCACGGTGATCCGGCCGTCGGTCGGCGTCACGAAGCCGAGCAGCAGGCCGAGCAGGGTGCTCTTGCCGGCGCCACTGGGCCCGATGATGGCGATCCGCTCGCCGGGCCGGATGGTCAGGTTCACATCGCGCAGCGCGGTGGTCCGTTCGTACGCCACCGTCACCCCCTCGAACCGGATCTCGCCCCGCGCGTCCGGCGTGGACGCGCCCTCGGCGGCCCGGGGTGGAGCGGGCGCGGCGGAGACTGTCAGTGCCTCGTCCAGCGCGGCCAGCCCCTCCATGCTGGCGTGGAAGCGGCTGCCGGCGGCCCGCAGCGGCAGGTACGCCTCCGGGGTCAGCAGCAGCACCAGCAGTGCGGTCTGCAGCGCCAGCCCGCCGCCGAGCAACCGGATGCCGACCGGCACCGCGACCAGCGCCACCGAGAGGGTGGCGACCAACTCCAGCACCAGCGCGGAGAGGAACGCGATCCGCAGCGTCTTCATGGTGGCGACGCGGTGACCGTCGGCCATCCGGCGCACCACGTCGGTCTGTGCCCGGGCACGCCCGAACGCGCGCAGGGTGGGCAGCCCGGCCACCATGTCCAGGAAGTGCCCGCCGAGCAGCGCGAGCCGCCGCCACTGCCGTTCCGTGGCGGCCTGCGCCTGCCAGCCGAGCAGCGCTCCGAAGACCGGGATCAGCGGCAGGGTCAGCGCGATGATCACCGCCGAGCTCCAGTCGGCGAAGACGACCCGGGCCAGCACCGCCAGGGGCACCGTCACGCTGAGCACCAGCTGCGGCAGGTACCCGGTGAAGTACGCGTCCAGCGCGTCCAACCCACGGCCGGCCAGGGTGGCGATCTCACCGGCCCGTTGCCCGGCCACCCAGCCGGGCCCGTGCCGGCCCACAGCGCCGAGCAGGTCGGCCCGCAGTGTGGCCTTGACCGTGGCGGCGACCCGGGCCGAGACCGTGCCCTGCGCCCAGACCACTGCCGAGCGGGCGGCGACCGTGACCACGAAGCCGGCCAGCGCCGGCCTGTCCAGTCGGCCGTCGATCGCGGTGGCCAGCAGTGAGGCGAGCGCGGTGGCCTGCGCCACGATCAACCCGGCGGCCAGCACCCCCAGGAGCGCGAGCACGGCAAGATCGCCCCGGGCCGCAGGGACCCGGCGCAGCAGACGCGGGTCGAATGGACGGCGGCTCACCAGTACACCGGTGCCCTACCGTCGGTCCGTCCTCGGAAAACCCACCAGCACATCGCCTGGAAGCCTAGTAGGGCCGGAAGTAGCGGCAGCGCCACCCAGCCCAGCAGCCGCAGGGTCGGCGCGCTGGCGGCGGCGTCGGCCACCCGCAGCGAGGCGTCCGGGTCGGTCGTGGACACCAGAACGTAGGGCCAGAGAGCGGCTCCGACCAGCACCACCGGCAGCGCCAGGGCCGCGCCGGTGGCGACCAGAGCCCACCCCGGTCGCCCCCGCGTCAGCGCCGCGCGGGCCGCCAGCAGCGCCGCCACGAGCAGCACCGGCAGGAGTACGGCCAATGCCGGCCGCTGCACGGCGTCGCGTACCCGGGCGGAGAGCAGGCCCACGACGGTGGCCAGGGCGACAGCGGTGAGCGCCACCGGCACCAGCCGGCGGGCCGTACGGCCGACCACGGCTGCGGCCTCGGCCGACAGGCGCAGGGCGAGGAAGGTCGCCCCGTGCACCGCGACCACTGTGACCATGGCCAGCCCGGCGGAGGCCGCGAACGGGGTGGCCAGGTGCGTCACCCCGGCGACGTGCCCGTCGGCCTGGAGCGGCACGCCCTGCAACAGCGCGGCGAGCAGCGCACCCCAGCCCAGCGCGGCGAGGGCGCTGCCGATCACCACGACGCGGTCCCAGCGGGCGCGGACCCGCTCGTCGCTCGGCCGGCTGCGGAGCTGCACCCCGACGGTGACCAGGATGACGCCGACCAGGGCGCCGACGACGACCGGATAGCAGCCGGCGAGCAACTCGCCCTCCAGGAGGGGGAACGCGCCGAAAAGGATGCCCATGGCGGCCACCAACCAGACCTCGTTGCCGAGGAAGAACGGGCCGAGGGCGGTGAGCGCCTCCCGCCGCCCGGCCGGACCGACGCCCCGGGCGAGCAGCAGCCCGACGCCGTAGTCGTAGCCGGCGAGCACCAGGTAGCTGGCAAAGAAGAGGCCGAGCAGGGCATACCAGGCGAGGTCCACTGTCTACTCCTCAGAGGAGGGCGGGTTCGGGGTGGGCCGGCTCGCTGGGCGGCGCCGGCGGGCGGCCGAGCGCCGGGTCGGCCGCGCCGCGCCTGGCGTGCCGGGCGAGCAGCACCCAGTTGGTGACGGCGAGGGCGCCCAGCAGCAGGCTGAACCCGATCAGCGAGGCGAGCATCAGTGGCGCGCTGACCGGGGAGACGGCCTGCTCGGTGGGGAGCAGCCCGTACGCCACCCAGGGTTGACGGCCGACCTCCCGGGAGATCCAGCCGAGGATCACCGCGACGAACGGCAGCGGCAGGGCGAGCAGGATCAGCCAGAGCGGGAAACGCAGTCGGATGATCCAGTCCCGGAAGAGCAGGGGCAACAGGAGCCAGACGCAGCCGAGGGTGAAACCGATCAGGATCATGAAGCCCAACCCGACGCTGGCCAGCACCGGCGGGGTGTAGTCGCCGGGGCCGAACCGCGTGGTCCACTCGGCGATCAGTGCCTGGCTCTCCGGGCCGTCGCCGCCGAACTTGGTCGGCTGCACCGCGCCTACCGGGCCGAACTGGGCGAAACCGAAGCCCTGCACCATCGAGATGGCCAGTGCCGCGGTGACCAGGCCGATCCGCAGCGAGGTGCGGAAGAGCGCGAAGTCCGGTGTACGCCGGATCAGGTGCCCGGCGCTGACCGCCGCCATCAGCATCCCGCCGACCAGCAGCGCCGCCGAGACCACGTGCCCGAAGGCCATGCCGAGGCTGGGGTTGGTGAGCAGCGCGCCGAAGTCGGTGAGGTGGGCGATCCCGTCGCGGACCTCGTACCCGACCGGGTTCTGGAGCCACGAGTTGGCCACCATGATCCAGAACGCCGAGGCGTACGCGGTGATTGCCACGCCCCAGAGCAACGCGAGGTGGACGCCCTTGCCGAGCCGGTGCCAGCCGAAGATCCACATCCCGAGGAACGTGGACTCCAGGAAGAACGCCACAAGCGTCTCGATGGCCAGGGGCGCCCCGAAGACGTTGCCGACGTAGCGCGACAGACCACTCCAGTTCAGCCCGAACTGGAACTCCATCACGATCCCGGTGGCGATGCCCAGCACGTAGTTGATCACGTAGAGCTGACCCCAGTAGCGCGTCAGTCGCTCCCACTTCGGGTTGCCGGTGAGCACCCAGGCGGTCTGCATGCCGACCAGCAGGGTGGCCAGCCCGAGCGTGACGACCACGAACAAGAAGTGGATCGAGGTGGTCGTGGCGAACTGCAGGCGGGCGAGGAGCAGGGTGTCCATGACAGCCCTCCAAAGCGTTGGCTCCCTTGTCGTAGCCACCCTACACGTAGCTTCGCTACATGTCTGCCTACTACGCCCTGTCGTAGATAACTCTACTACGAGACGTAGTACTGGAGGAGGATCGAGTGCGATCTTGCGCGGGAACGCGAGGGGTGCGAGAGGGCGCTGCCGCGTGGCTCAGCTCAGCGGTGCCTGGGCGTCAGCTCAGGAAGAGGGTGACCGGGAGGGCGACAAGGGTGGCGGCGACCGCGAGCGCGGTGGCACCGAGCACCCGGGGCGGCCGGTCGCTGACCAGTAGGCGTTGCACCCGTACGTCGAGATCCCGGTCGCCCATGCCCAGCGCGCCGGCCGGGGTGATCCGGTGCCCGGCGGCGGCGAACCGGCGCAGTGCCCCCGCCAGCGGGGCCTCGGCGTGCAGCTCGCGGGCCTTGTCGTCGGCGCGCATCTCGACCAGCAGGGCGACCCGCTCGTGTGCGTCGCGCACCCAGCCGAACCACGGCAGCGCCCGGCACAGCGCGGTGAACGGCAGCAGCACCAGGTCGTGCCGCTCGTGGGCGTGCGCGCGCTCGTGGCTGAGCACCGCGGCCAGCTCGGCCCGGTCCAACAGGCTCAGGGTGCCGGCGCTGACCACCACCTGCGGCTTCACGCCTGGCAGGCAGTACGCGGCGGCGCTCGGATGATCCAGCACCAGCGCGCCCGGCGCAGCCGGGTCGTTCCGGGCGACCAGGGAGAGCAGGTCCCGGTGGCGACGCTGGGCGCGTACGGTGCCGTGGATGCTGCGCACTGTCGTCGTGACCAGCACCGCCCCGATGCCGAAGCCCACGCCGACGCCGGCCAGGTGGAACGTGCCCACCCCGATCGGCAGGGCGCCGTGGGCGAGGTCGTTGGCCAGGGCGAGCAGTGCGCCACCGGTCGACCTGTCGTACGCGCTCAACCCGAGTGCCATCGGCAGGCCCATCGCCGAGAGGCCCAGCGCCAACCCGACGGCCTGCCAGCAGACGATCGCCACCCGGGGGCTGCGCCACGTCCAGGTGGAGCGGGCCAACACCTGGGCGGTCAGATAGCAGGCCAGCATCGTGGCGGCGAAGTGCACGGCGTAGGCCATGGCGTGCGCCCTACCGCTCCGCTGCCTCGCCGGCGGGTCGTCGGCCCGCCGGCCCGTCCACCCGGTCGGTCAGGGCGTCGGCGCCGCCCGCGTCGCCCGGCCCCGTCAGGCCGGCCTCGCTGCCCAGGGCCGCCCGCAGCACCTCGGCCTCGGTGCCGGTCACCGAGCGTGCGAAGCGCACCAGCGCGGCGTCCCGGCTGCCACCGAGGTCGAGGGCGTCGAGCATGAGTTGAGCGATGTGCGCCTCGCGGCTGGCGGCCGGCCGGTACCGCCAGGCCCGGCCCTCCCGCTCCCGTTGCACCATGCCCTTGCCGGCGAGCCGGTCCAGCACGGTCATCACAGTGGTGTACGCCAGCTCGCGGCCATCGAGCGCGTCGGCCACCTCGCGCACGGTCACTCCGTCCGACGTGCCGGGAACCACGTCCCACAGCACGTCCATCACCGCACGCTCAAGATCGCCCAACCGAGTCACGAACCAATCCTACCCCCGGTAGTAGACCCCCCACCCACCCACCAGGTCGATCATGAGGTTGACCGACCCCGAAGAGATCGATCCCCCCGCCAACCCCATGATCACCGCACCCGAGGCAGGCGCAGAGCAACCCAACCCGAGGCAGAACCCCTGAGCTGACCCACCCGACGAACCCGGCCCACGTCAGGTTTTCCGGGGGAGCCCGACCACGCAGGGATCAAGCCTGACCGCCCGGAGTGGGCGGGCTCCCCCGGAAAACCCAAAGGCCGGGAACGAAGTCACACCCCCTTGGGATGCCACACTGTCTTCGTCTCCAGCAGCGCGGTCATCGGCGCCACCCCCGGGTCGGCCGTCCAGTCGTGGTCGGCCGGGGCCGGTCGGAGCACCCGCTTGAGGTTTTCCGCCGCCTTGACCTCCAGGTCGGTGGCGAGCCCGGCGTCGGTGACGCCGGTCAGGTCGATCGCGTTGACGTCCATGTGCGCCGCCAACGTCGGCGCGGTCTCGGTGATCGCGCCGGTGAGGATGTTGACCACACCGCCGGGCAGGTCGGAGGTGGCCAGCACCTCGGCCAGCGTCACCGCCGCCAGGGGCTCGCTCGGGGAGGCGGCCACCACCACCGTGTTGCCGGTGACGATCGCCGGGGCGATCACGCTGACCAGGCCGAGCAGCGCCGGGCGTTCCGGGGCGACCACAGCGACCACGCCGGTCGGCTCGGGCGCGGAGATGTTGAAGTACGGGCCGGCGACCGGGTTGGCGCCGCCGTACACCTGGGCGAGCTTGTCGGCCCAGCCGGCGTACCAGACCCAGCGGTCGACAGCGGCGTCCACCTCGTCGCCGGGGATGCCCAGGGCGACGAACTGCTCGCGGCGGCCCTCCAGCATCTCGGCGGCCCGGTAGAGGATCTGACCCCTGTTGTACGCGGTCGCGCCGGCCCAGCCCTTGACGGCGGCGCGGGCGGCGACCACCGCGTCCCGGGCGTCCTTGCGGGAGGCCAGTGACACATTCGAGGACTGCACGAGATACGACCGTCCCGACTCGCTGCGCGGGAACTTCCCGCCGATGAAGAGCTTGTACGTCTTGCGTACCGCGACCCGCTCAGACATTGAGGTAGCCCTCCAGCCCGTGCCGGCCGCCCTCGCGACCGTAGCCCGACTCCTTGTACCCACCGAACGGCGAGGTGGGGTCGAACTTGTTGAAGGTGTTGGCCCAGACGACGCCGGCGCGCAGCCGGTCGGCCATCCACAGGATCCGGGAGCCCTTGTCGGTCCAGATCCCGGCCGACAGCCCGTACGGCGTGTTGTTGGCCTTCTCCACGGCCTCGGCCGGTGTGCGGAAGGTGAGCACCGACAGCACCGGCCCGAAGATCTCCTCGCGGGCGATGCGGTGTGCCTGGGTGACGCCCGTGAAGATGGTCGGCGCGAACCAGAAGCCCCGGTCGGGCAGGTCGCACGGCGGTGACCAGCGCTCGGCGCCCTCGGCCGAGCCGGCGTCGGACAGTTCGCGGATCCGCTCCAGCTGGGCGGCCGAGTTGATCGCGCCGACGTCGGTGTTCTTGTCCAGCGGGTCGCCGACGCGGAGCTGGGCCATCCGCCGCTTCAGCGACTCCAGAACCCGGTCGGCCACGTTCTCCTGGACCAGCAGGCGGGAGCCGGCGCAGCAGACGTGCCCCTGGTTGAAGAAGATGCCGTTGACGATGCCCTCGACCGCCTGGTCGACGGGTGCGTCGTCGAAGACGATGTTGGCGGCCTTGCCGCCCAGTTCCAGGGTGAGCTTCTTGCGGGTGCCGGCGATCGACCGGGCGATGGCCCGGCCCACGTCGGTGGAGCCGGTGAAGGCGACCTTGTCCACGCCCGGGTGCTCGACCAGCGCGCGGCCAGTGTCGCCGGCGCCGGTGAGGATGTTGACCACGCCGGCCGGCAGTTCGGCCTGCTGGCAGATCTCCGCGAAGAGCAACGCGGTCAGCGGGGTGGTCTCGGCCGGCTTCAGCACCACCGTGTTACCCGCGGCGAGCGCCGGGGCGATCTTCCAGGCCAGCATGAGCAGCGGGAAGTTCCACGGGATGACCTGCGCGGCCACACCGATGGGGCGCGGGTTGGCACCGAAACCGGCGTGCTCCAGCTTGTCTGCCCAGCCCGCGTAGTAGAAGAAGTGCGCAGCGACCAGCGGCAGGTCGACGTCGCGGCTCTCCCGGATCGGCTTGCCGTTGTCAAGCGATTCCAGGACGGCCAGCTCGCGGGAGCGCTCCTGGATCAGCCGGGCGATCCGGTACAGGTACTTCGCCCGGTCCCGGCCGGGCATCGGACCCCAGACCTTGTCGTACGCCTTGCGGGCGGCCCGCACCGCGCGTTCCACGTCCTGGGCGCCGGCCTCGGCGACCTCGGCCAGCACCTCCTCGGAGGCGGGGTTGATCGACTTGAAGCTGCCACCGTCGGCAGGGTCGACGAACGCGCCGTCGATGAACAGCCCGTACGAGGGTTTGAGGTCCACCACCGAGCGGGACTCGGGGGCGGGGGCGTATTCGAACATCGGCTATCAGTCCAGGGTGAAGTAGTCGGGACCGGAGTAGGTGCCGGTCGTCAGCTTGGTGCGTTGCATCAGCAGGTCGTTGAGCAGGCTGGACGCGCCGAAGCGGAACCAGTCCGGGTCGAGCCAGTCCGGGCCGACGGTCTCGTTGACCATCACCAGGTACTTGATCGCGTCCTTGGTGGTCTTGATGCCACCGGCGGGCTTCACGCCCACCTGCCGCCCGGTCGCCTCGCGGAAGTCACGGACCGCTTCCAGCATCACCAGGGTCACCGGCATCGTCGCCGCGACCGGGACCTTGCCGGTGGAGGTCTTGATGAAGTCGCCGCCGGCCAGCATGGCCAGCCAGGAGGCCCGCCGGACGTTGTCGTAGGTGGCCAGCTCGCCGGTCTCCAGGATCACCTTGAGGTGGGCATCCCCGGAGGCTTCCTTGGTGGCCACGATCTCGTCGTAGACCTCCTTGTATCGCCCGGCCAGGAACGCCCCCCGGTTGATCACCATGTCGATCTCGTCGGCACCGGCCGCGACGGCGGCCCGGGTGTCGGCCAGCTTGATCTCCAACGGCGCCTGACCCGACGGGAACGCGGTCGCCACGCTGGCCAGGTGAACGTCACTCCCGCGCAGCACCTCGGCCACGTGGGGGACCATCGCCGGGTAGACGCAGACCGCGCCGACGTGCGGGCAGGACGGGTCGGCCGGGTCCGGGCGTAGCGCCTTCGCGGCGAGCGCGCGCACCTTGCCCGGGGTGTCCGCCCCTTCCAGGGTGGTCAGGTCGACCATCCGGATCGCCAGGTCGATCGCCTGGGCCTTGGCGGTGGTCTTGATGGATCGGGTGCCGAGCTGTGCCGCCCGCTGCTCCGCGCCGACCTGGTCCACGCCGGGAAGCCCGTGCAGGAAGGTCCGCAGAGCGGTCTCGGATCGTCCCAGCTCGGAGAGCTCCGACCGGGCCGACGTCGTTGTCGCCGTCATGCCGAGAAGTCTACGCACCGGACCGTCGAGTGATCTTGCTCACGAGCGCTCCGTGACGCTCCGACGTGAGCGGCGTCCCTGGTCCGACCGCACCCGCACCGCCGCGCGCTACGGACCGGTAGGTTGAGCGATCGTGGATGTACACGTCATTGACCACCCGCTGGCCCAGTCCAGGTTGACTGCCATGCGGGACGCGCGCACCGATTCCTCGACGTTCCGGGCGGCGCTGCACGAACTGACCACCATGCTGGTGTACGAGGCGGCGCGCACCTTCCCCGTCGAGCGGTACCCGGTGCAGACGCCAGTCACCGGCACCGAGGGCACCCGGCTGGCCAACCCGCCGCTGCTGGTCCCGGTGCTGCGGGCCGGCCTGGGCATGGCGGACGCCGCGTTGAGCCTGCTGCCCGAGTCGTCGATGGGGTTCGTGGGCCTGGCCCGCGACGAGGTGACCTACGAGCCGCGCGCGTACATGGAGTCGCTGCCGCGCGACCTGGCCGGGCTGCCGGTGCTGGTGCTGGACCCGATGCTGGCCACCGGTGGTTCGCTGGAGCACTCCTGTCGGCTGCTGGCCGACCGGGGCTGCACCGACATCACAGTGCTCTGTGTGCTCGCCTCCCCGGTCGGCATCGAGCGGCTGGAACGCTCCGGCCTGCCGTTGCGCCTGGTCACGGCCTCGATCGACGAGGGGCTCAACGACCGCATGTTCATCGTCCCCGGGCTCGGCGACGCCGGTGACCGCCAGTTCGGTGGCATGCCCCGGTTCTGAGGTGACACCCCGGTCGGTGCCGGGTCCGGCGGGTCCGCGCGCGCTCGTGCGTGGACCCGCTACCGTTCTCGGCCATGACTGGTGTTGCGCTCGCCGAGGAGTTGCTGCTCCTCGCCTACGACGACACGACCGGCAAGGCGACGATGCCGCGGATCAGCCTGGACCTGGGCATGGCCGCCGCAGTGCTTGTCGAGTTGGCCCTGGCCGGCCGGATCGCGTACGCCGACGGATCCCTGGCGGTGATCGACCCGACGCCGACCGGCGAACCGTTCAGTGACGACGTCCTCAGCCGGATCGCCGCCGACACTCCGCACACCCCGGCGTCCTGGGTGCAGCGCCTGCGGCACGGCCTGCGCGACCGGATCCTCGCCGACCTGTGCCGGCAGGGCGTCGTCCAGGACGTCGACGAGACCGAGTTGGGCTTCATCCACGTGCACCGTTACCCGGTCATGGACTCCTCGGTCGAGGCGGAGACCCGACAGCGGCTGGCCGAGGCGCTGACCGGCGCGGCAGCCCCGGACGAGCGGACCGCCGCGCTGGCCACCCTGGTCGTGGTGCTCCGGATGGAGTCCGCGCTCGGGGTGAGCGGCGAGGCCGCCGCCGACGCCCGCCGCCGGTTGACGGAGATTGCCACCGGCGCGGGGTTCTCCGGCGAGGTGAGCACCGACGACTCGGTGGTCCGTCCGTCGGTCGGCCTGGTCGTCGCCGCCCTCGCCACGGCCGTCGACCAGGCCCTCGGCCCGCGCCGCTGACCGCTCAGATGCCGAGGGCGGCGCTGACCTCGGCGCGGAGCGCGGCGACTGCCGACGCCGCCCTGCTGCGGGCCGTCTGGACGTCGCCGTCCACCACCGGTTCCACTACCTCGAGGTACGCCTTGAGCTTCGGCTCGGTCCCGGACGGGCGGATCACCACCCGGGCCACAGCGGTCCGCAGGATCACCACGTCCGACTCGGGCAGCAGGTCCCGGACGCTGTCCACCGGCTGTCCGAGCAGGGTGGCCGGGGTGGCCGCCCGGATCCGCGCCATCGCGTCGGCGATGACCCGCAGGTCGTCCACCCGGGCGGAGAGCTGGTCGGTGTGGTGCACGCCGAACTCGGCGGCCAGCTCGTCCAGCCGGTCGGTCAACGTACGACCCTGCGTCTTCAGGCCGGCGGCCAACTCGGCCACGGTCAGCGCGGCGGTGATGCCGTCCTTGTCCCGGACGTGTTCCGGGGCGACGCAGTAGCCGAGCGCCTCCTCGTAGCCGAAGACCAGCGGAGCGCTCCCGCCGCCGGCCCGCACGATCCACTTGAAGCCGGTCAGCGTCTCGTCGTAGGGCAGGCCCCGGGCCGCGCACATCGCCCGCAGCAGTGACGACGACACGATAGTGGTGGCGTAGAGCCCGGTCACCCCCCGGCGCATCAGGTGGTCGGCGAGCAGGACACCCACCTCGTCGCCGCGCAGCATCCGCCAGCCGTGTCTGTCTTCGCTCGCGACTGCGGGGCTCGCAAGCTCACTCCTCGCACTCGCTGGCCGCACGCCGTCGCGGACGACCACCGCGCAACGGTCGGCGTCCGGGTCGTTGGCGATGGCGAGGTCCGCCCCGGTGGAGTCGGCCAGGGCGATCAGCCGGTCCACCGCACCCGGCTCCTCCGGGTTGGGGAACGACACGGTGGGGAACGCCGGGTCCGGCTCGGCCTGGTCGGGCACCACACCCGGGGTCGGGAAACCGGCGCTGGCGAAGGCGGCGGTGAGCACCGCCGCGCCCACCCCGTGCAGCGGGGTGTACGCCACCGTCAGGTCCCGTGGCCCGTCCGGGTCGATCACCGCTGTGGCCCGTTCGACGTACGAGGCGACCAGGTCGTCGCCGAGCACCTGCCCGGGCTCGCCCAGCGGCACCTGGGTCAGCGGCCCGACCGATCGGATGGCCGCCTCGATACCGGCGTCGGCGGGTGGCACGATCTGCGCGCCGGCGCCCAACTCGCCACCCAACTCGGCGCCGAGGTAGACCTTGTAGCCGTTGTCCTGCGGCGGGTTGTGGCTGGCCGTGACCATCACTCCGGCGACGCCGCCGAGGTGCCGCACGGCGTACGCCAGCACCGGGGTGGGCAGCGGGCTGGGCAGCAGCAGCGCCGGGCGGCCAGCCCCGGTGGCCACCTGGGCGGTGCGCTCGGCGAACTGTCGGGAGCCGTGCCGGGCGTCGTACCCGATCACCAGCGGGCCGGTGCCACCCTGGGCCGCGAGCCAGGTGACCAGGCCGGCAGCGGCCTGGGTGACCACGGCGAGGTTCATGCCGTTCGGGCCGGCGCGCAGTGGGCCGCGTAGGCCCGCCGTGCCGAAGGTCAGCGGGCCGGCGAACCGGTCGGCCAGCTCCGGCCCGCTCGCCGGCAGCCCGTCGAGCACCGCCGTCAGCTCGTCCCGGCTGACCGGGTCGGGGTCGTCGGCCAACCAGCGCCGGGCTTGCTCGCGAATGTCGTCGATGTCAGAGGTGTCCGCCGCCATGCCTCTTGATAGCACGACGACGGATCACCCCTGTGGGTTCCCTCCGGCTCAGCCGTTCCCGGTGAGCTGGAACGTCCGCGCCATCTCGTCGAAGATCGGCTTGCTCTCCGCGAACTTGGCGTCCGTGGCGGTGAGGTAGAACGAGTACGCCTTGCCGTCCTGCGCCACGCCCCGCCAGACGCCGTGCCGCATGACGTCACCGTCGCCGCAGGTGTACTCGAATTCGGCGGCCGGCTTCTTGTCCAGCTCGGTCTCCCTGGAGGAGATCTGGTTGTACGGCTTGACGCAGGAGGTGCTCCGGGTCTTGAGGCCGTTCTCGGCCGTCTCGGCCCACCGGGCGGAGCTGCTGGACCACTTCTCGGTGATGATGCGAACCTTGCGGCCGCTGTCCGCCGGGTCGACGTAGTCGGTGTACGAAGGGCCGGTGGCCTTCTTCCAGCCCTTCGGCACCATGACCTGGATGCCGCGGGCCGCGTGCTCCTGCATCTCGACAGTTGGGGCCGCCGGGGCGGACGTGGTGGGCTGCGCCGCCGGGGTGCTCGGCGGGGGCTCGTCGCCCCCGGACAGCGCCACAGCGGTGATCAGCAGCACGACGACCAACCCGCCGGCCGCGGCGAGCTGCACCTTGCGCGGCCAGCCCTTGACCGTGGTGACGAGCTGACCCCCGGTGGCCCGGACCTTGTCCAGGGGGCTGCCGCCCGACGAAGCGGCGGGAGCGGTGGCCCAGGGCTGGCCGGTGCCCGGGACCGACCACTGGTTGCCGCCGCCGTAGGTGCCGCCGATGCGCTGGGTGGCTTCCGGTGCGCCGCCGTACCCGACCTGCTGGGTGGCATCGGCCGGGCTGCCGTAGCTGACCCGCTGGGTGGCGTCGGGGTGCCCGCCGGCGTCGACCCGCTGGGTGGCGTCCGCGTTGCCGCCGTAGGTGCGCCCGGCCGCGGGTCGGCCGGGAGTCGGCATCGCGCCGGTCGGCGTGTGCAGCGGGCCTGCCAACGCGTCGGCGCTGGTCTCGTCGAGCCCACCGGTGGTGCCGGCCGCGCGAGCTGCCTGGGGACGCTCGCCCCGGCGCAGCGAGGCCAGCCGGTCGGTCAGGGACTCACCGGGGGCCAGCATCGCCTTGCCACCGATCTGGCTGTCCGGCTTCGGCTCCGGCTGGGCCGGCGGAAGGACGGGGATGGGGCGCTGCTGCACCGGCACCACGGCGTACGGGTCGGTGACCGAGTGCACAGCCGTCGCCGTGCTGCCCAGCGGGCCGGCGAGCAGCTCGCGCAGCATGGCCCGGGAGGTGTGCACGTCGAGTCGGCGCGCCGGGTCCTTCTCCAGCAGACCCATCAGCACCCGGGTCAGCGGACCGCTGCGCTGCGGCGGGGCGGGCGGGTCCTCCACCACGGCGTGCATGGTCTCGATCGGGTCGCCCTTGTCGAACGGAGGCCGCCCCTCGACAGCGGTGTAGAGGGTCACACCCAGCGAGAAGAGGTCGCTCGGTGGGCCGAACTCCTGGCCCATGGCCCGCTCCGGCGAGATGAAGTGCGGAGAGCCGAGCACCATGCCGGGGGTGGTGAGCTGTACGTCGGTGGGCATCCGGGCGACCCCGAAGTCGGTCAGCACGCAGCGCCCGTCGGTGCAGATCAGCACGTTGGCCGGTTTGACGTCGCGGTGCAGCACGCCGATCGCGTGCGCGACCTCCAACGCGCCGAGCAGCGCGATGCCGATCTTGGCGACGGCGCGGGGCGCGACCGGCCCGTCCTCGATCACCATGTCGGCGAGGCTGCGGGCGTCCAGCAGCTCCATCACGATCCACGGCCGGCCGGCCTCGGTGACCACGTCGTACACCTGCACCACAGCGGGGTGCTGGATGGCGGCGGCGGCGCGGGCCTCGCGCAGGGTGCGTTCGTACATCGCGTCGCGGTCGCTGGGGGCCAGCCCCGGGGGCAGGACGACCTCCTTCACCGCCACGTCACGGCGCAGCAGCGTGTCTGTGGCGCGCCACACCGTGCCCATGCCGCCGTTGCCCACCGAGGACCGCAGCGAGTACCGGCCACCAATTGTGGTGCCGGGCGCCGCTCGTCCGTTGGCGGGACTAACTGGTCCGCCGCTCCACGTCGGGATCTGAGTCACAGAAAAGCCACCGGGGGAAATCGAGGGGGGCTGGGACACAACCCCCCTATCTTGCTGGTTCCGACGCCCGATGCGAAAGCCGACGCGACGGACGTTTGTCGAAGTCGACAGAACGTGCCCTGTCGTTCACCTGTTGTCGACCGGTCGGGACGCACTGTGCGGTATCCCTCACGCGACGGCGTGGCCAGGCGTCCTACCATCCGGGGATGAACCAACGGCGGTCAAGTGAGTCCGGTTTCCCGATCAACGGCGTCTACACGGAGGCCGACCTTCCGGAGGACCTGGACTCCCGGCTCGGCAGCCCCGGCGAGTTTCCGTACACCCGGGGTGTCTACCCCACCATGTACACCTCCCGCCCGTGGACCATGCGCCAGTACGCCGGCTTCGGCACCGCCACCGAGTCCAACGCGCGGTACCACCAGCTGTTGCGGGCCGGCACGATGGGCCTCTCGGTCGCCTTCGACCTGCCGACCCAGATGGGGTACGACTCGGACGAGCCGATCGCGCACGGCGAGGTCGGCAAGGTGGGCGTCGCGATCGACTCCATCGAGGACATGCGGCTGCTCTTCGCCGACATCCCACTGGACAAGGTGTCCACCTCGATGACCATCAACGCGCCCGGCTCCGTGCTGTTGCTGCTCTACCAACTCGTCGCCGAGGAGAACGGGGTGCCGGGTACGGCGCTCAACGGCACCATCCAGAACGACATCCTCAAGGAGTACATCGCCCGGGGGACGTACATCTTCCCGCCGAAGCCGTCGCTGCGTCTGGTGGCCGACACGTTCGCGTACTGCCGCAGCGAGGTGCCGAAGTGGAACACCATCTCCATCTCCGGCTACCACATGGCGGAGGCCGGCGCGACGCCCGCGCAGGAGATCGCGTTCACCCTGGCCAACGGTGTGGAGTACGTACGGGCGGCGCTGGCCGCCGGGCTCGCCGTCGACGACTTCGCGCCCCGGCTGTCGTTCTTCTTCGTGGCCCGCACCACGCTGCTGGAGGAGGTGGCGAAGTTCCGTGCGGCCCGGCGGATCTGGGCCCGGCTGATGCGTGACGACTTCGGCGCCAAGGACCCGAAGTCGATGATGCTGCGGTTCCACACCCAGACCGCGGGCGTGCAGCTCACCGCCCAGCAGCCGGAGGTGAACCTGGTCCGGGTGGCGGTGCAGGGGTTGGCCGCTGTGCTCGGCGGCACCCAGTCGCTGCACACCAACAGCTTCGACGAAGCGATCGCGCTGCCCACCGAGAAGGCTGCCCGGCTCGCGTTGCGTACCCAGCAGGTGCTGGCCTACGAGACGGATCTGACCGGCACCGTCGACCCGTTCGCCGGCTCGTACGTGGTGGAGGCGATGACCGCCGAGATCGAGGCCGCCGTCGTCGAGTTGATGGAGCGGGTGGCCGACCACGGCTCGGCGGTGGACGCGATCGAGGCCGGGTTCCAGAAACGGGAGATCGAGCAGTCCGCGTACCGGATCGCCCAGGAGATCGACTCGGGGGAGCGGGTGGTGGTGGGGCTCAACCGGTTTACCGTGGACGAGGAGGAGCCGTACGAGCCGCTGCGGGTCGACCCGACGATCGAGGCGGCCCAGGCCGACCGGCTGGCCCGGCTGCGCTCGGAGCGGGACGCCGAGGCGGTGACGCGAGCGCTCGCCGAGCTTCGGGCCGCCGCGGAGGGCACTGACAACGTGCTGTACCCGATGAAGGAGGCGCTGCGGGCCCGGGCGACCGTCGGTGAGGTCTGCGGGACGCTGCGCGAGGTGTGGGGGTTGTACCGGCCCACGGACCGCTTCTGAGCGCTGGGCAGCCACTGCGGCTCCCGTGACTCGGCCGCCACTGCGGCTCCCGGGACGCGGTGTGTCCAGCGGGCTCAGCGGGTATCCGGTCGGTTGAGCCGGGACGCACACCGTGTGCGCCCACGGTGGGTGGGTGCATGTGAGCGTCCTTATCCGGCTCGTTGCGGAGTGTGGTCGGCTAATTGTCGGAGTGTCAGTTCATCACACCGACTAATGCGACAATTTGGCAACGGGGCCCCGACTGGCGCCGGGATTCGTGACCGCCGCGATCGGTTACGCGTTGTAGGAGGTGAGGGGCTGATGACGGCATTCGACCGTGATCTACCTGCTGTCCCCCGCCTTGACGAGCGCCCCCAGCAGGGCATACGTGACTCTGCGCGGTCCGATCATTACCGTAACGAGGTTGCGCAGCGTCACCGTCGGAGGTCTAGGCTGTCTGCTGTCCCCGATGATCCATCCATTCCTAGTGATCGAGAATTCGACGTGACGAGTGCGTTGACGCTGCCCACAGGTGGCCAGCTGGCGTCGTCCTGGCCGGAGACGCCACCCGGATCCCAGCCGCTGCCCCGCGAGCTGGACCACCTCCTCGCGCTCCGGGTACCGGGGCTGATCGCTACGCGCCGTCACCTCCACTCGCACCCTGAGCTCTCCGGCAACGAGTTCGAGACGGCCGCGCTGATCGCCCGGGAGCTGTCGCTGGCCGGGCTGAACCCGCGCCTGCTGCCCAAGGGCAACGGCGTGATCTGTGACGTCAACGGCAGGCCGGACGGCCCGGTCGTGGCGCTGCGCGCCGACATCGACGCCCTGCCGCTGGACGACCCCAAGGACGTTCCGTACCGGTCGACCGTGGAGGGCGTCTGCCACGCCTGCGGGCACGACGTGCACACCTCGATCCTGCTCGGCGTCGGCATGCTGCTGGCCCAACTCGCCGACCTCGGCGAGCTGGACGGCCGGGTCCGGCTCATCTTCCAGCCCGCCGAGGAGATCCTGCCCTGCGGTTCGCTGGAGGTCATCGAGGCCGGTGGCCTGGACGACGTGGTGCAGATCTTCGCGCTGCACTGCGACCCGAACCTGCCGGTGGGCCAGGTCGGCCTGCGGGTCGGGCCGATCACCGCGGCGGCCGACAACGTGACCGTCCGACTCTCCGGCCCGGGCGGGCACACCGCCCGCCCGCACCTGACCGTCGACCTGGTCGACGCGCTCGGTCGGCTGATCACCGAGGTGCCCGCCCTGGTCAGTCGCCGGGTGCCGGCCAACAGCGGCCTGCTGCTGGTCTTCGGCCACGCCTCGGCCGGCACCCGCTACAACGTCATCCCGTCCGAGGCGAGCGCCTCCGGCACCCTCCGGGTGATGGACCGCGACACCTGGGAGCAGGCTCCCAAGATCGTCGCTCAGGTGGTGCGGGACGTGATCGCGCCGACCGGCGCCACCGTCGACCTGGAATACCTGCGCGGCCGGCCGCCGGTGTGCAACGACTCCCGTGCCATCCAGGTGCTGACCGCCGCCACCGCCGCGGCACTCGGCCCGGACGGGATCGCCGAGACACCGCAGAGCATGGGCGGCGAGGACTTCTCCTGGTACCTGGAGTACGTCCCCGGCGCCCTCGCCCGGCTCGGCGTGGGTCGCTCCGGGCCCAACGTCGACCTGCACCGCGCGAGCTTCGACGTGGACGAGCGGGCCATCCCGGTAGGCGTCCGCGTCATGGTGCAGACCGCGTTGCGGGCACTGGCGGCGGCGCACTGACCGGCGCGACCAGCGCCGGAGGCTTACGCCGTCGGCGCAGCACCACCAGCAGCGCCGCCAGCGGTACGCCGAGCGCCACCAGGAACGGCAGCAACGCGCCCAGCACCGTGAGCAGGACGGTCATCGAGACGACGAACGCCTTCCAGCCGCCCTTGAGCCCGGCCAGGAAGCCGGTTTCGTCCTTCTCCTCGGTGGTCTTCGCCGCCGGTCCGGCCAGCGACACGGTGATCGTGGAGAGGGCGGTCAGGTCGGCCAGGCGTCGCTTCTTGGCCTCCAGTGCGGCCAGGTCCGCCTCCCGGCGACCCAACTCGTTCTCCAGCGACACCAGGTCGGTGATCGAGGTGGCTCGGGCCAGCAACCGGCGCGCGCTCTCCACCCGGGCACGCTGACTGGTGATCCGGGCATCCAGGTCGACGGTCTCCTCGGTGACGTCCTGAGTGTCGATCTCCCGGCTCTGCTGCCGACCCAGCTTCGCGATCTCCTCCACCACGTCGGTGAACTTCGCCGCCGGCACCCGCAGCTCCAGCTCCGCCACCGCGTCGTCGCCGGCGGCACTGCGCCGCACGTCGCCACCGACGAAGCCACCGGCCCGGCTGGCCATCGCGGCGGCGTCGCGAGCGGCGGAGTCCACTTCGTTCACCTGCACCCGCATCGTTCCGGTGTAGATGATCGCCCGTTGGTCGACCCGTAGGTCCGGCGCGCCGGCGCCGGCCCCCTCCGGTGCGCCGGCGGCGCCGTCCCGATTCGCGTCGCCGCCCTTGGCCGCCGGCGCCTCGGCCGCCGAGCCGGCGCTGTCCTGCGCACCGCTGTCGCCAGCACCGCATCCCGTCAACGCCAGTGCCGCCGCCAGTGCTGTCGTCGCCAGCAGCGCACTGCGGCGTCGTCCCACCTGTCCGTCCATCCCCGCTCCCATCGTCGTCAACCGGTGTGGCGATAGCTCGGACGCGACGCACACACCGGCTGGTTCCGGCAGACTGCGCTGAGGACGTCACGATTCGATAATCGAGGAGTCACGATGCGGCTCACCAAGTACGCCCACTCCTGCCTTCGGGTGGAACACGACGGGGGAGTGCTCGTCGTCGACCCCGGCGTGTTCAGTGACGCCACGGCGGCGCTGGACGGTGCGGACGCGGTGCTGATCACCCACGAACACCCCGACCACCTCGACCTGGCAGCGGTACGCCGTCGGCTCGACCGGCAACCGATCCCGATCCACGGCCCCGCCTCGCTCGCCGGCGCCCTGGGCGACGCGGCCGAGGTGCTGCGCCCGGTCAACGCCGGTGAGTCATTCACCGCCGCCGGCGTGGCCGTACGCGCGTACGGGGGGCGGCACGCCGTGATCCACCCCGACATCCCGGTGATCGACAACCTCGGTTACCTGATCAACGACGTGGTCTACCACCCGGGCGACTCCCTGGTGGTGCCCGACGAGACCCCCGTCGACACGCTCTTCGCGCCGATCCACGCCCCCTGGTCGAAGTTCTCCGAAGTGGTCGACTTCATCCGCGCGGTCGCACCGCGGCGCGCATACGCCCTGCACGACGCATTGCTCAACGACAATGGGCTGGGTGTGCTCGACCGGCAGTACGCCGCGCTGTCCGGCACCGAATACCAGCGGCTGGAGCCCGGTAGCCGGGTGGACGTCTGACCCGATGCCCGGCCTCTCCGCAGAGCTGGTGCAGCAGCTCTACCGCACCCCACCGGACCGGTTCGTGGCCGCCCGGGATGCCGCCGTGGCCGAGGCCCGGCGGGCCGGCGACCTGACCACCGCCCGTGAACTGGCCCGGCTGCGTCGTCCGACGGTGGCCGCCTGGCTGGTGAACCTGCTCGCCATCCGACGTCCGGAGCTGGTCGCCGACCTGGTGCAGCTCGCCGACGCCCTGCGAGTCGCCCAGCGGGAGTTGCGCGGGCCCCGACTGCGGGAGCTGTCCGCGCAACGCCGGGCGGTGGTCGGCGCCCTGGTCGTCGAGGTTCGCAAGCTCGCCGCAGCCGAGCCGGACGCGCCACCGGCGAGCCGGCTGCCCCTGGCCGAGGTGGAGGCGACGCTGAATGCGGCGTTCTCCGACGTCGAGGTCGCCGAGCAGGTGCGGGCGGGCCGCCTGCTGCGGGCGGCCAGCTACGCCGGCTTCGGTGAGGTGCCCCGGCCACAACTGCGGCTGGTCACCGGCGATGACGAGGAACGCGAGGAGGAACGTCCGGCCCGCCGGCCCGGCCCCCAGCGAGGCCGCCCCCCCGAGGCAGCGCCCCGCACGGACCGGGCGGCCGAGCGCGCCGAGCAGGCCGAACGGGCCGCGCAGCGGGCGGCCCGAGCCGAGCGGGCCCGGCAGCGCCGCGCCCTGGACCGGGAGTTGGCGAAGGCCCAGGCCGACCAGGAGCGGGCCGAGGCCGAGCTGACCGAGGCGACCGGGCAGGAGCGCGACGGTGCGGCCGTACTCGATGGCCTTGAAGCTGAGCTGGCCGAGCTGGAGCGGCGGCGCGCGGTCGCCGAGCAGGATCTCAGCCGGGCCAAACTGGCCCGGCGGGCCGCCGAACGGGCGGTCACCGTGGCTCGGCGGCGCGCCGGTGAGGTCGAGGCGGCGGTCGAGGCGCTGGCGGCCGAAGAGGGGACTGCGGACGCGGACGGTGGCGCGGCAGACTGACCATCGATGGACGACGACGAGTGCGTGGGTCGTACACGGCGGGTGGCCTCGGGTCGCGCCGTGGTCGTGGTCGGCGGGTCCGGTTGCCAGAGGGGAACCCTCCGGTGACTCCCGAGCAGGTCGCGGCCGCCAGCAAGCCCGTCGTGCTCGACCTGGGCGACGCCTTCAGCCGGGACGCGACCACGTTGCGTCGGGCCCGACTGCTGGGCATCTCCGGTTGGGCCTTCTACATCAGTGGCCGGGCCGGCGCGCTCGGCGATGTGCGGGCCGAGACGGCCGCCGCCGCCCTCGGGTTCATCGCCCCGGACGCGGTCGCCGACGGTTGGGACGCCGCAGCCCGGGTCGTCCCGCCGTTCGAGGTGGCCGCCGCGAGCCTCGCCGAATGCTGCCGGTGGGGGGCGCAGCAGCTCGGCCCCCTGCCCGGCACCGAACGCCTGTCGGCGCTCGTCGAGCGGGCCGTGGTCGCGGCGGAGGCCAGCGGGATGCCGCTCTTCGCCGCGTGGCGGGCCATGCCGCTTCCGGATCTCTCGCCCGGTGCCCGCAGCGCCGCCGGGCTGCGGCTGCTCCGGGAACACTTCACCGGCGCCTACCTGCTGGCGGTACGCGCCGCCGGGATGACCCCACTGGAGGCCGTGCTGGCCGGGCCGGAGGGCGAGGCCGGTGCGGTGGCCTGCGGTTGGCCGCCGCCGTACCCGCCGATCGGACCCCTGGTGCGCCGCCGACTCTGGGCGGAGGCGGTGACCAACCGGCTGGCCGCGCCGGCGTTCACGGCCCTCGGTCCCGCCGACGGCGCGGAGTTGGTGGAGTTGCTGCACCGCACCCGGGTCGACCTCGGCTGAGCTTCCCGCCGGCCGGAAAAATGGGCGGCGGCGGAGCCGATCGGCTGCCAGGATGTCCTGCCGTGACCCTTCCCGCTGGTTGGACGACGCGCCGACCCACCCTCGACGACGTGCCGGCGATCCTCGCGGTGGTGCACGCCGCCGACACCTTCACCATCGGCCATCCCGACTTCGACGCCGAGGATGTCGCCGCGTCACTGACCGCCCCCCACTTCGACCCGGCCCGGGACTCCTGGCTGGCGGTCGACCCGGAGGGCGACGTGGTCGGCTGGGCTACGGTGGACAACCCCACCGGCGTCGGCCGGGAGTTCGTGGAGATCTACGTCGACCCGGTACGCGCCTCGACCGTTCGGGCGTCGCTGCTGACTCGACAACTAGACCGGGTCGCCGAGCGCGCCGCCGAGCGGGGGCTGCCATCGCTCACCGTCCGTTGCGCGGTCTTCGCGCCGGAACGCGACTGGGAAAGAACCCTGCGCGAGGTCGGGTTCACCCTGGTCAAGAGGTACGTCCGGATGAGCGGGCCGCTGGACGACCTGCCCGACGAGCCGGCCGGTCCATCGGCAGTGACGGTGCGGCCGGTCCGCCCCGACGACGAGGCCGACCTGCGGGAGTTCCACCGGATCACCGATACCGCCTTCGCCGACACCGCCGATCACGAGCCGTTGTCGTACGAGCGATGGCGTGCCCGGATCGGTGACCTGAACGCCTGGGACGAGTGGTTCGTCGCCGAGGTGGACGGGGTGCCGGTCGGCGCGTTGCGGTCCTCGGACCAGGCGGTCGACCAGCAGCAGGGCTGGGTGAAGAGTTTGTCGGTGCTGTCCGCGTACCGTCGCCGGGGTGTGGGTGCGGCGCTGCTGCGCCGCGCCTTCGCCCGCTACGCCGAGAAGGGTCGGCGGTCCGCCGGCCTCGGCGTGGACCTCACCAACCCGACCGCCCCGCTGTCGCTGTACGAGTCGGTGGGCCTGCGGGAAACCCTGTGGGCCGACATGTACGAGCTTTCCGTCTCGGCCGCCGGTGTGTGATTGACGACCCCGGCCGGGCCCGACCGGGGTTCCAGTCGACGGCGGTAGCAGACTGGGAGCGTGCGATACGCGCTGCTACGCCGACGCGGTGCCGGTGGGGCGGGCCCGCAGCTCGGTGACGTAGTCGTCCGGGGCGCCCGCCTTCTCAGCGGCGTTCGCGATCTCCGACAGGTACCACGAGGTCGGCAGGCCGCCCTCGTACCCGTTGAAGACGTAGATCCACGCGGTCACGTCGCCGTCGAGGGTGGAGACCCGCACGTGCAGCTTGCGGTACGTGCCGGCGGTCACCCCCTCGATCTCGTCGAGCTGGCCCGCGTCGTACGGGTGGATGTCGTAGATCGCCACGAAGACCCGGTCACCGGGGGACTCGACAAGGGTGCTCACCGCACCCTCCCAGCCGATCACGTCCGCCCCGGCGAAGGTCAGCCGCCAGCCCTCCAGCCAGCCGGTGCCCACCATCGGCGAATGCGGACAGTAGGCACGCATCCGGGCAGGGTCGAGATTTGAGCCGTAGGCGGCGTGATGACGCACGGCGATGACGATAGCCCGGCAGACGGGTGGGGGAGAATACGACAGTGCGTGTCGAATGCGCTCGGGAGAAGAAAGTCACTGTGACCATGGACGAAGGGCGAACGCTGTGAGCCGGATCGTGATCATCGGTGGGGGGCCGGCCGGGTACGAGGCGGCACTGGTCGCCGCCCAGCTGGACGCCGATGTCACAGTGGTGGAGGCCGACGGTGCCGGTGGCGCCTGCGTTCTCTCCGACTGCGTACCGTCGAAGACCTTCATCGCCAGCTCGCAGGTGGTCACCGGCTACCGCGACACCGAGGAGTTCGGGGTCCACTCGGACGGCCTGGAGGCGGTCACCGTCGACGCGCGGGCGGTGCACCAGCGGGTCAAGCGGCTGGCCCTGGCACAGTCCGCGGACATCCACGCCAAGCTGCTGAAGGCGGGAGTCACCTTCGTGGCCGGCACCGCCCGGCTCGGCGAGGACTCGCTCGGGCACACCCACCGGGTCGTCGTCACCCCCAATGACGGTGGCGAGGAGTACTCGATCGACGCGTCCACCGTGCTGGTGGCCACCGGCTCGACGCCCCGCCAGCTGCCCACCGCCGTACCGGACGGTGAACGCATCCTGACCTGGCGACAGGTGTACGACCTGCCGGAACTGCCCGAGCACCTGATCGTGGTCGGGTCCGGCGTGACCGGCGCGGAGTTCGCCAGCGCGTACCTGGCGATGGGGGTCGAGGTGACACTGGTCTCCAGCCGGGACCGGGTGATGCCGCACGAGGACGCCGACGCCGCGTCCGCCATCGAGCGGGTGTTCCGCAACCGGGGCATGGAGATCCTGAACAACTCCCGGGCCGACGCGGTCCGGCGCACCGCCGACGGCGTCGAGGTGGAGCTGTCCGACGGCCGTAAGGTGACCGGCTCACACGCGCTGATCACCGTCGGTTCGATCCCGAACACTGCCAACCTGGGCCTGACCGAGTACGGGGTGGAGCTGGGTCGAGGCGGCTACCTGACTGTCGACCGGGCCTCCCGGACCAACGTGCCCGGCATCTACGCCGCCGGTGACTGCACGGGTGTGCTGCTGCTGGCCAGCGTCGCCGCCATGCAGGGCCGGATCGCCATGTGGCACGCGCTCGGCGAGGCGGTCCGCCCGCTGCGGCTGCGTACCGTCGCGGCGAACGTCTTCACCGATCCGGAGCTGGCCACCGTGGGTGTCTCGCAGGACGAGGTGGACGCGGGCAAGACCCCCGCCCGGCAGGTCATGTTGCCGCTGTCCGGCAACGCCCGCGCCAAGATGGACGACCTCTCCGACGGTTTCGTGAAGCTGTTCTGCCGGCCCGCCAGCGGTCAGGTGATCGGCGGTGTGGTGGTCGCTCCGAAGGCCAGCGAGCTGATCCTGCCCATCACCATGGCGGTGGAGAACAACCTCACCGTCAACGAGCTGGCGCAGACCATCACCATCTACCCGAGTCTCTCCGGTTCCATCACCGAGGCGGCCCGCCAGCTCATGCTGCACGCGCTGGAGTAACCCGCCGGGCGTAGATCAGCGCCACGGTGGCCAGGACGGCTACCTCGGTGAGGATCAGGAGGCGTTCGGCCAGGCCGATGAGCATCCGGTCGCCGGGGTAGGCGGACCAGATCATCGCTGCTGCCAGGGCCAGGCTGAGCAGGACCAGGGTGCGTAGCGTCCGGGCGGCGGGCGCCAGGTCGGGTTGGCGGGCGAGCAGCCAGCCGCCGACCGGCAACGCCAGGAAGGCCACTACCGACGCGTACCGGTGCAGGTAGGCGGCGGTGGTCATGGCGGTGCCCGGCTCGTTCGTCGGCACCACGGCGGCCAGCAGCAGCCCACCGACCCACGCGCCGAGCAGCAGCTCGGCCGTCCTGCCGGAGCGGGGCCGGAGTGGGCCGGTGCGGCGCAGTCCGTACAGCAGCGCCACTGTGGCGAGCGCGAGCACCACCATGGCGACGTCGATGACACCGCCCCGGTCGGAGACCGCGAAGTCGCTGATGGTCAACGCCCACGGGTTGAGGTCGTCGTTGACTTCGAGGTGGCCGATCACTGTGAGCAGCGCCGCCAGGGCGATCCCGCCCAGGGCCAGCAGGCCGGCGTTTCGGGTTCCAGGCATACCTAACCCTGGAGCCACGGACACCCCAGCCGAATCCGGGACGCCCACCGAAATCCCACCCCGGGACGCCCCCTAGAGGCCGCCCCGCCCCGCCCCCACCCTCCGCCCCCGCGATCTTGCACTTTCGGTCGTGCTTATGCGCGGCATGCCCCAATTGCGGGGACAGTAAGTGCAAGATCGCGAGGCTAGTAGGGGTGGGGTCAGTCGATGGGGACGTCGACTGCGGCGACTGCTGCGGCGGCGGCGCGGGCGTGGCGGGCGCTGACCACTGTCATGGCCCATCCGGCCGCGGCGAAGCCGGCCGCCGCAGCGGTGGCGATGATGGCAAGCCGCCAGGCCGACTCGGTCAGCGCGGTGCCGCCCAGGTGCCCGACCAGGGCGCCGTAGGTGGCCCAACCGAGCGCGGCGACGGCCTCGTAGAGCACGAACAGTCGGTACGGGTAGCGGCTGCGCCCGGCCGAGAAGCAGGCCGCCATCCGGCCGCCCGGCACGAACCGGCAGAGCAGGATGACCAGCGGCCCGGGTTGTCGTAGCCCCTGGGTGACCCGGCTGGCCACCCGGCGGGCCCGGCTCAGCTCGGCGTGCCGGGGTGGCCGCCGGTCCGGCGCGCTCCGCCCGAGCAGGTAGCAGGCCAGGTCGCCGGCGAACACACCGAGCGCGCCGACGGCGATGGTGACCGGCAGGCTGAGCCCGCCGTAGACGGTGAGCGCACCGCTGGTGATCATGACGATCTGGGTGGGGATCACCGGCACGAAGGCGTCCGCGATCAGCAGAGTGAGCAGCACCAGGTACGCCCACGTCGGCGACGCGACGTCAGTCAGAAGTTCGGGCACGCCTGCCACCTCGCCGGATGCGGCCGATTGGGTGTCTTGAGCCTGACGCCGTGTCCGGCGTCACGGTGGACGGCCCCGGCCCGTCGTGACCGTCGACACGACTGGGCCACCCAGCTTTAACGAGGCCGATCACTGCCGGGTGACGGGTTCGGAGGCTGTTGCACCCGTCCGAGGAGGGCGGCGGAACGGCGTTTCTCGGCGTACCGTTGGCGGCGCGGCCACGCCCGTCGGGTCCCCCGTTCCTGACGATTCGGCCGCCAGGGCCGCCGGCGGGTCCCGCGCCGGCGGCCCACCCCTCCGCCGTAAATCCGGGTGCGTCCCCGATCGTCGGGCGGGTACGGTCGCCGTATGTGCAGCGCGGTAGTGATGACCACGACGCCGGGTGTCCCCGGCGCGCCGCTCTGACGTAACCACCGTCGACCAGGCCCCGGGGCGATCCGCCCCCGAGGGCAGCGCGCCGTTCGGAGCTCAGGTCGCCTCCGGGTCGTACCCGATCCAGGAGCCCGACATGATCGACCACCGTAGGCTCGGCCGCGAGCTGGACCTCTTCGTCTCCGATCCGCTGGCCGGCGCCGGCCTGCCGATCTGGCTGCCGGCCGGCGCCGCCGCCCGGCACGCCGTCGAGGAGTACGTCCGGGAGTTGGAGCGCCGCTCCGGCCACCAGCACGTCTACTCGCCGCCGCTGGGTAAGCGGGAACTCTTCGAACTCTCCGGTCATCTCGGCTACTTCGCCGACGACATGTTCCCGCCGATGCGGCTGAGCGCCGACGACGAGTTCGTGCTCCGACCGGCGCTCTGCCCGCATCACGCGTTGGTCTTCCGGGCGCGGGGCCGTTCCTACCGGGAGCTGCCGTTGCGAATCGCGGAGCTGGGCGGGATGTACCGCTCGGAGCGCTCCGGCGTGCTCGGCGGGCTGTCCCGGGTCCGCGCCATCTCGCTCAACGACGCGCACACCTTCTGCGCCCCCGAGCCGGTCGGCGCCGAGGTCGTCGAGATCCTGGGGCTGATCCGCGAAGCGCACGCCGCGCTCGGCGTCCGGCCGGCCGGGTTCCGGCTGTCGCTGCGCGGGCCGGGCGAGAAGTACGTCGGCGACGACGCGCAGTGGGCCCGCGCCGAGGAACTGCTCCGGGAGGCGCTGACCGGGGTGGAGTACGTCGAGGCGCCGGGGGAGGCGGCCTTCTATGGCCCGAAGATCGACATTCAGATTCTCGACGCCGCCGGCCGGGAGTCGACCATCTCCACCATCCAGGTGGACTTCGACAAGCCGGAACGGTTCGACCTGTCGTACACCGACTCGGACGGCAGCCGACGTCGCCCGGTCATGCTGCACCGCAGCCTGGTCGGCAGCATGGAGCGGCTGTTCGCGTACCTCATCGAGGTGCACGAGGGGGCGTTCCCGGCCTGGTACGCGCCAGTCCAGTTGGTGCTGCTGCCGGTCGACGACGGTCAGGTCGACGCGGCCGCCGACCTGGCCCGACGGGCGGTTGACGCCGGCCTGCGGGTCGAGGTCGATGTCTCCGGCTCGCTGGGCGCCCGGGTCCGGGACGCGGCCCGCCGCCGCGTCCCGTACCTCGGGGTGTTGGGTGCTCGGGAGGCGGCCGACGGTCGCCTCGCGCTGCGCCTGCGCGGCGGCCGTGCCCTGGCTCCGATGCCCGCCGACGCCGCGCTCGCCCTGATCGGCGGGCAGGTCGCCGCCCGCGCGACCGACCTGCTGCCGCCGGACTGACACGCCCACCGATCGTCTCGCGCGCACGGCCGCCCGACCTCAGACCGACGCCGGTTGGGCGGCCGGTTCCTCGTCGACCACAGCGCCGGTGAACTGCGAGCGGTAGAGCCGGTGGTACGCGCCCTGGGCGACGAGCAACTGCTCGTGGGTGCCCTGCTCGACGATCCGACCGTTCTCCATCATGAGGATCAGGTCGGCGTCGCGGATCGTGGAGAGCCGGTGCGCGATGACGAAGCTGGTCCGGTCCGAGCGCAGCGCGGCCATCGCCCGTTGCAGCAGCACCTCGGTGCGGGTGTCCACCGAACTGGTGGCCTCGTCGAGGATCAGCAGCGACGGCTCGGCGAGGAACGCCCGCGCGATGGTGATGAGCTGCTTCTCGCCGGCGCTGACGTTGCTGCCCTCCTCGTCGATGACCGTGTCGTAGCCGTCCGGCAGGCTGCGCACGAACCGGTCCACGAAGGTGGCCCGGGCCGCGGTGAGGATCTCCTCCTCGGTCGCGTCCGGCCGCCCGTAGGCGATGTTGTCCCGGATGGTGCCGCCGAACAGCCAGGTGTCCTGGAGCACCATGCCGATCCGCCCGCGCAGGTCGTCGCGGCGCATCGCGGTGATGTCCACCCCGTCGAGCGTGATCCGGCCGGCGTCCAGCTCGTAGAACCGCATCACCAGGTTGACCAGGGTGGTCTTGCCGGCACCGGTCGGGCCGACGATCGCCACCGTGTGCCCCGGCTCGGCGACCAGCGACAGGTCGTCGATCAGCGGCTTGTCCGGCTCGTAGCGGAACGAGACGTGGTCGAACTCGACCCGACCGTGCGGGTCGGTGACCCGGGCCGGCGCGACCGGGTCGGGGGTCTGCTCGTCCGCGTCGAGCACCGCGAAGACCCGCTCGGCCGAGGCCACCCCGGACTGGAGCAGGTTGGCCATCGAAGCGAGTTGGGTGAGCGGCTGGGTGAACTGTCGGGAGTACTGGATGAACGCCTGCACGTCGCCGAGGCTCATCGTGCCGGACGCGACCCGCAACCCGCCGACCACGGCGATCGCCACGTAACTCAGGTTTCCGATGAACATCATCGACGGCATGATGATCCCGGAGATGAACTGCGCCCCGAAGCTGGCTCGGAACAGCTCCTCGTTCTTCGCGTGGAACGCGGCCTCGACCTCACGCTGCCGGCCGAAGACCTTCACCAGCTCATGACCGGTGTACGCCTCCTCGATCTGGCCGTTCAACTCGCCGGTGTGCGTCCACTGTGCGATGAACTGCTTCTGCGAGCGCTTGGCGATGCGCTGGGTGACCAGCACCGACAGCGGCACCGCGACCAGGGCCACCAGCGCCAGCACCGGCGAGATCCAGAACATCACGGCCAGCACGCCGACGACTGTCAGCAGCGAGGTGAGCAGCTGGCTGAGGGTCTGCTGGAGGCTTGTGGAGATGTTGTCGATGTCGTTGGTGACCCGGCTGAGCAACTCACCGCGCGGCTGCCTGTCGAAGTAGGGCAGCGGCAGCCGGTTGAGCTTCTCCTCCACCTCGGCGCGCAGCCGCAGCACGGTGCGCTGGACCACCCCGTTGAGCAGCCAGCCCTGCCACCAGGACAGCAGGCTCGCGGCCAGGTAGAGCCCGAGCGCCAGCAGCAGCACCCGACTCAGGGCGCTGAAGTCGATGCCCACCCCGGGCACCACGTCCATCCGGGCCAGCATGTCGGCGAAGCTGTCGTTGCCGCTGGCCCGGGCCGCCGCGACGGCCTGCTCGGCGGTGGTGCCGGCGGGCAGTTGCCGGCCGATCACCCCGCTGAAGATCAGGTCGGTGGCGTGGCCGAGGATCTTCGGCCCGGCCACGCTGAACCCGACGCTCACCAGGGCCAACGTGATGATCGCGGCCAGGTGCAGGCGGTGCGAGCGCAGCCGGCCGAGCAACCGTCGGACCGACGGCCCGAAGTTCATCGACTTCTCGGCGGGCATCCCGGCGCTCATCCATCCCGGGCCACCGCCCTGCCGGCCGGGCGGCAGTCGCTTCGGCGTCGCTTCGCCACCGGGCTGTTTCGCGTCGCCTCCCGGCGTCCGTCCGTCGCCGGCCGGCTTCTGACTGGGTACGGCCGCAGTGCGCGGCTCGTCACGCTCGCTCATGCCGGCACCTCTGTCGTCTGCTGCGAGGCCACGATCTCGGCGTACGTCGGGCAGGTGTCCAACAACTCGGCATGTCGTCCCACTCCGACGACCCCTCCGTCCTCAAGAACGATGATCTGGTCGGCGTCGATGATCGTGGAGACCCGCTGGGCCACGATCACGACCGCCGACTGCGCGGTGACCGGCCGCAGTGCCGCTCGCAGACGCGCGTCGGTGCCCAGGTCGAGCGCGGAGAACGAGTCGTCGAAGAGGTAGATCTCCGGCTGCCGGACCAGGGCTCGGGCGATGGCCAGGCGCTGCCGTTGCCCACCGGAGACGGTGGTGCCGCCCTGGGCGATCGGGGCGTCCAGCCCACCGGGCATCTGGGCCACGAAGTCCCGGGCCTGGGCGATCTCCAACGCCGTCCACAGCTCCTCGTCGGTGGCGTCCGGGTTGCCGTAGCGCAGGTTGCTGGCGACAGTCCCGGTGAACAGGTACGGCCGTTGCGGCACCAGGCCGATGCGCCGCCACAGCTCGTCCGGCGCCAACTCCCGCACGTCCACCCCGTCGACCAGCACCGCGCCGTCGGTGACGTCGACCAGGCGGGGAATCAACGACAGCAGCGTCGTCTTACCGGCGCCGGTGCTGCCGATGATCGCCGTGGTGGTGCCCGGGGTCGCCCGGAAGGAGATGTCGCGCAGCACCGGGTCCACCGCGCCCGGGTACTGGAAGCGCACCCGGCGCAGCTCCAGCTCAGCCCGGGTGGGCAGCTCGGTGACCGGCTCGGCGGCGGGGACCACCGAGGAGTCGGTGTCCAGCACCTCGACGATCCGCTCGGCGCAGACCGCCGCCCGCGGCACCATCATCAGCATGAAGGTGGCCATCATGACCGCCATCAGGATCTGCATCAGGTACTGCAGGAACGCGGTGAGCGCGCCGATCTGGATCGCGCCGGCGTCCACCCGCTGCGCGCCGAACCAGAGCACCGCCACGCTTGAGACGTTCAGCACCAGCATGACCACCGGGAAGATCAACGCCAGCAACCGCCCGGTACGCAGCGCGGTGGCGGTCAGGTCGGCGTTGGCGACGCCGAAACGGTCCGTCTCGTACGGCTCGCGGACGAACGCGCGGACGACCCGGATGCCCGTGATCTGCTCCCGCAGCACCCGGTTGACCGTGTCGATCCGAGTCTGCATCAGCCGGAAGCCCGGCACCATCCGACGGATGATCGCGCCGAGGGCGATGGCCAGCACCGGCACGCTGACCAGCATCAGCCAGGAGAGCCCGACGTCCTCGCGCAGCGCCATGAACACGCCACCGACGCTCATGATCGGTGCGGCGACCAGCATCGTGCAGCTCATCAGCACGAGCATCTGCACCTGCTGCACGTCGTTGGTGTTGCGGGTGATCAGCGACGGCGCCCCGAACCGGGCCACCTCGCGGGCGGAGAAGCGGTTCACGTGGCCGAACAGCTCGGCGCGCACGTCGCGGCCGAAGCCCATCGCGACCCGGGCGCCCAGGTAGACGGCGGCGATCGAACAGACGATCTGGATCAGGCTGACCAGCAGCATCCAGCCGCCGGTGCGCACGATGTAGTCGGTGTCGCCCCTGGCCACGCCCTGGTCGATGATGTCCGCGTTGAGGCTGGGCAGGTAGAGCGAGGCCATGGTGCCCACGAACTGGAGCAGCACGACCGCCAGCAACGGTCTCTGATAGGTGCGCAGTTGGCCGCGCAGGAGTCGGATCAGCACGCCGGGTCCTTCGTTTCGGTAGGGCGTCCGGTCATCCGCGGGTCGTCTCCGCTGCCGATGACCTCAAGCAGGAACTCCCGGATCACCTGGGCCTTCACCGGGTCGGCGTCGACCGAGGTGATGGGGCGCCCGGAGTGGATCATGGCGTTGAGTGCCGCCACCCGCTCCCGACCGGCGGGGGTGATGGCGAGTCGGATGCTGCGCCGGTCGCTGTCGTCGCGCTGCCGCTCGACCAGACCGTCGCGCTCGAGCGTGTCGACGATGCCGGTCAGGGTCGCCGGGCGGACGAACCCCTTCTCTGCGACCGCCCGGTGCGGCAGTTCGCCGTGTCGGGCGAGCGTCATCAGGGTCACCATGCCGGCATGGGTGAGGCCGTGCTCCTCGGCGAGATAGCGGTTCCACCGCTGTTCGACGAGGTGCCCGGCCACCAACAACAGCCGGCCGAGTGGCACGTCCTGGAGGGTCACGAGTTCCACGACGTGCACATTAGCTCCCTGATAGTCAGGGGCCAAACGAAATTGCCGCAGCAGTGGCCACGAACACGATCTGGAGGAGCGTCCGCTGCGCCAGTGGGGTCACCGGACGTCCGGCGAGGGTCAGCCTCCGGCGGGCGGCTGAGACGTTGGCCGGGAACATGACGAGCATGAGCAGGCCGAGCCCGGCTGCCGCCACCCGGGCGGTCGCCGGCACCAGCAGGCCGACCGCGCCGATCAGTTCCAGTGCGCCGGTGACGGTGACCAGCAGGTCCGGCCGGGGCAGGCGGGGTGGAACCATCGCGATCAGGTCGGCACGGCGCTGGCCGGCGAAGTGCGCGACGGCGGTCAGCGCGAACATCACGGCCAGCCCGACGCGCAGCGCGCCAATCCAGTCGTCCAGTGCGGAGATGCCGGCCAGGCCGGCCAGTCGGGCCAGCGCGGTGCCGACGATCAAGGCGATCAGGGGTGCCATCGGAATCCTCCTCTGTGAAACTTGCCAGTGACAAGATTGCACGCCAAGGGAGGATCTTGTCAATGGCAAGTTAGGATTCCCGCATGACCGACACGCGCGCCTACCACCACGGCGACCTGCGCCGCGCCCTGCTCGCCGCGGCGCTGGAGGCCATCGAGGAGGTTGGACCCGCCGCGCTGAGCCTGCGCGACCTGGCCCGTCGGGCCGGTGTCTCGCACGCCGCGCCCGCACACCACTTCGGCGACAAGGCGGGCCTGCTGACCGCACTCGCCGCGCAGGGCTTCGACCTGCTGGCCCAGGCGTTGACCGAGGCGGCTGACGACCTGTTGGAGGCCGGTGTCGCCTACGTCGACTTCGCCGTCACACGCCGCGCGTACTTCGAGGTGATGTTCCGGCCGGAACTCCACCGGGCCGACGACGCCGAGCTGATCGCTGCCCGGGGCCGGGCCGGCGCCGCGCTCCGGTCCGGGGTGGCGGCACTACCCACCGGCGGCGCACCCGCCGACACCGACCGGGACGCGCTCGCGGCCTGGTCGATCGCGCACGGCTTCGCCACCCTCTGGCTGGCCGGCGCCCTACCCGACCGAGTCGGCGACAACCCCCGCGAAGCAGCCCGCACCGTCCTACGCCGCCTATCACCCCAACCCCACCCCCACCCCCGCCCCTGACCCGTGTTGATCATGAAGTTGTTGCCATGACACGCCGATGTGGGAGGCAATAACTTCATGATCAACTGAGGTCAGGGGTGGGGTGGGGGTGGGGTCGGGGTTACCAGCTGGTGGGGAGGGGCATTCCTTCGGTGAAGCCGGCGGCGCTCTGCACGCCGACGATCGCCCGCTCGTGGAACTGGGTCAGGTTTCGTGCACCGGCATAGGTGAAGGCGCTTCGTACCCCGGCGATGATCTCGTCGATCAGGTCCTCGACACCGGGGCGGGCCGGGTCCAGGTGCATCCGGGCCGAGGAGATGCCCTCCTCGAACACCGCCTTGCGAGCCCGGTCGTACGGGCTGTCGTCGGCGGTTCGGGCGCTGACCGCCCGAGCCGAGGCCATCCCGAAGCTCTCCTTGTACCGCCGGCCGTCCGCGTCGGTGTACAGGTCACCGGGGGACTCGTAGGTGCCGGCGAACCAGGAGCCGATCATCACGTTCGACGCGCCGGCGGCGAGCGCGAGCGCTACGTCCCGGGGGTGCCGCACCCCGCCGTCGGCCCACACGTGCCGGCCCAGTTGGCGGGCGGCGGCCGCGCAGTCGAGTACGGCGGAGAACTGCGGCCGACCCACGCCGGTCATCATCCGCGTGGTGCACATCGCGCCGGGTCCGACGCCGACCTTGATGATGTCCGCCCCCGCCTCCACCAAATCGCGTACGCCCTCGGCGGTGACCACGTTGCCGGCCGCCACCGGCACCCCCGGGTCCAGCTTGCGGACCGCCTGGAGTGCGGAGATCATCCGCGCTTGGTGGCCGTGCGCGGTGTCCACGACCAACGTGTCCACGCCCGCCTCCAGCAACGCCGAGGCCTTGCCGGTCACGTCACCGTTGATGCCGACGGCCGCCGCGATCCGCAGCCGGCCCCGGTCGTCCACGGCCGGCGTGTAGAGGGTGGCCCGCAACGCGCCCTGTCGGGTCAGCACCCCGACCAGCCGGCCCTCGGTGTCGACCACCGGGGCGAGTCGGCGACGGCCCGCCGAGAGCCTGTCGAACCCGGTGCGCGGATCCGCGTCCGCCGGGACGGTGTGCAGCTCGGTGGACATCACGTGACGCAGCTGGGCGAACCGGTCCACGCCCGTGGTGTCCGCCTCGGTGACCACGCCCATCGGCCGGCCGGCGTCGTCGACCACGATCACCGCACCGTGCGAGCGCTTGGGCAGGAGGTGGATGGCGTCGCCCACGGTCTCGGTCGGGCCCAGCGTGATTGGCGTGTCGTAAACCAGGTGGCGCTGTTTGACCCAGGCGACGACATTCGCCACCACCTCGATCGGAATGTCCTGCGGGATCACCGCGATGGCACCCCGGCGGGCGACCGTCTCCGCCATCCGCCGTCCGGCGACCGCTGTCATGTTCGACACCACCAGCGGAATGGTGGTGCCGGTGCCGTCGCCGGTGGAGAGGTCGACGTCGAGCCGGGAACCAAGGTCGGAGCGGGCCGGCGCCATGAAGACGTCGGTATAGGTCAGGTCGTGCGCGGGAGCCGCGCCGTGAAGGAACCGCACCCGGCAATCATTCCCGCTCACGGTCGGTTCCACCGCCGGTGGTAGTGGAAAACACTCGCACCGTCGTTGGTCCTGGTCCCGGTGGCATCCTCGGTGCTCGCCGTACGAGCCGGTCATGCCGCCAGGAGTGCCACGGCGAGGCCGGCCATCACGACGGCGATGATCGCGTCCAGCACCCGCCAGGCGATGGCACGGGCCAGCAGCGGTGCGAGGCGCTGCGCGCCGACGCCGAGCGCGGTGAACCAGACCGCACTGGCCAGGGTGGCGCCAGCGCCGAAGACCCACCGATGTGAGTGTTGTTGGGCCACGCCGCCGAGGAGCAGCACGGTGTCCAGGTAGACGTGGGGATTCAGGTAGGTGAGGGCGGCGCAGGCGAGCAGGGTCGCTCCCAACGTTGTCGGCGGCCGATCGGTGGGCAGCAGGGCGCCGGGACGCAGGGCGCGGCGGGCGGCGAGCCCCGCGTAGCAGAGCAGGAAGGCCGCACCGCCCCAGCGGATCGCCACGAGGAGGCCCGGTCGGTCGGTCACCAGCGAACCGAACCCAGCCACCCCCGCCATGATCAGCAGCGCGTCCGACGCGGCGCAGGCCAGCACCACGGGTACGACGTGCTCGCGTCGGAGGCCCTGTCGCAGGACGAAGGCGTTCTGGGCGCCGATGGCGACGATGAGGGCGATGGCGATCGAGAAGCCGGCGACGGCGGAGGTGAGCACGGACTCGACGCTAGGGCTGCCGGCAGCCATCAGTCCAACTAAAGATTCTGACGTAACCTAAGCTCTGCTGATGCATGGTCTTGACTCGACGCAGCTGCGGACGCTCGCGGCGGTGGTGGCGGAGGGCAGCTTCGACGCGGCAGCCCAGCTGCTGCACGTCACACCGTCGGCGGTGAGCCAACGGATCAAGGCGTTGGAGGAGACAGTCGGCCAGGTGCTGGTCCGCCGCGCCCGACCGTGCGTGGCAACCGACGCGGGCCGCCCGCTGCTGCGCCTGGCCGGCCAGCTGGCGCTGCTCGAACGGGAGGCGCTGGCCGATGCTCGCGGCCCGCTGGCCGGCGGTGGCCTGATCCGGGTCGCCGTGGTGGTCAACGCGGACTCGCTGGCCACCTGGTTCCCCGCCGCGCTGGCCCGGTTGCCGCAGCGGGCCGGGCTCTCGTTCGACCTGAGGCAGGACGATCAGGATCACACAGCCGAGTTGCTCCGCGACGGTTCGGTGACAGCGGCGGTCACCGCCCAGCGGGAGGCCGTGCAGGGCTGCCGGGTGCTGCGGCTCGGAGTAATGCGCTATCGCGCGCTCGCCACGCCGGAGTTCGCGGCGTCCCACTTGGGTGAGGGATTCACCGCGTCCGCGCTGGCGGGCGCGCCGCTGCTCGTCTTCGACCGGAAGGACCGGGTGCAACACCGGTTCATCCGGGCGGTGACGGGCCGGCCGCTCGACCCGCCGGTGCACTACGTGCCGTCGGTGCCGGCGTTCAGTGCGGCGATCCGGCTCGGGTTGGGCTGGGGCCTGGTGCCGGAACAGATCGCCGGGGATGACCTGGCCGCCGGTCGCTGTGTCGACCTCGCGCCGGGTCGCCACCTGGACGTCCCGCTGTACTGGCAGCACTGGCGGCTGGAGTCCGACGTGCTGAACGCCCTGACCGCCGCCGTCCGCGCGGTTGCCACCGAAACCCTGCGCTGACTGCCCGCCGGGCGGCTCAGGCGATGGTGCAGATGGGGGCGCCAGCGGTGATCACGGCACCGACCTCGGCGCTGAGACCGCTGACAGTGCCCGCCTTGTGCGCGTGCAGCGGCTGCTCCATCTTCATCGCCTCCAACACCACGACCAGGTCACCCTCGGCCACGGTGTCGCCGTCCGCCACGGCGACCTTGACGATGGTGCCCTGCATCGGCGAGGTGAGCGCGTCGCCGCCGACCGGTGCGCCGGCCTTGGCGCCGCCGCCGCGCCGGGTCGGCTTGCGAGAGGCGGGTGCCGCGGTGGTCGTACTCCCGCCGAAGCCGGCGGGGAGGCTGACCTCGAGGCGCTTGCCGCCCACCTCGACCACGACGGTGTCGCGCCCGGCCGGTGCCTCGGCGGCGCCGGCGGCGGCGGTGAAGGGCGGCACGGTGTTGTGGAACTCGGTTTCGATCCACCGGGTGTGCACTGTGAACGGCTCGGCGGTGAACGCCTCGTCCCGCACGACGAGCCGGTGGAACGGCAGCGCGGTCGCCATCCCGTCGAGGACCATCTCGTCGAGGGCGCGGCGGGCGCGCTCCAGCGCCTCGGTCCGCGTCTCACCCGTGATGATCACCTTGGCGAGCAGTGAGTCGAAGTTGCCGCCGATCACGTCACCGGCCGAGATGCCGGTGTCGACCCGCACACCCGGCCCGGTGGGTAGGCGCAGCGCGGTGACCGTGCCCGGGGCGGGCAGGAAGTTGCGGCCCGGGTCCTCGCCGTTGATCCGGAACTCGATCGCGTGCCCGCGCGGCGTCGGGTCCTCGGTGATCCGCAGCTTCTCGCCGTCGGCGATCCGGAACTGCTCGCGGACCAGGTCGATGCCTGCGGTCTCCTCGGTGACCGGGTGCTCGACCTGGAGTCGGGTGTTGACCTCCAGGAAGGAGATGGTGCCGTCGACGCCGACCAGGTATTCCACAGTGCCGGCGCCGTGGTAGCCGGCTTCGCGGCAGATCGCCTTCGCGCTCGCGTGGATCTGCGCGCGCTGGGCGTCGGTGAGGAACGGCGCGGGCGCCTCCTCGACGAGCTTCTGGTGGCGTCGCTGCAACGAGCAGTCCCGGGTGCCCACCACGATCACGTTGCCGTGCTGGTCGGCGAGGACCTGCGCCTCGACGTGCCGGGGCTGGTCCAGGTACCGCTCGACGAAGCACTCGCCCCGACCGAACGCCGCGACCGCCTCGCGGGTGGCCGACTCGAACAGCTGGGGGATCTCCTCCATCGTGCGGGCGACCTTGAGGCCGCGCCCGCCGCCACCGAAGGCGGCCTTGATGGCCACCGGCAGGCCGTGGTCGACGGCGAACGCCATCACCTCGTCGGGGCTGGCCACCGGGTCGGGGGTGCCGGGGACCAGCGGCGCGCCGGCCCGCTGGGCGATGTGCCGGGCGGTGACCTTGTCGCCCAGGTCGCGGATCGCCTGCGGGGTGGGGCCGATCCAGGTCAGCCCGGCGTCCGTGACGGCCTGGGCGAAGTCGGCGTTCTCGCTGAGAAAGCCATAACCCGGGTGTACGGCGTCGGCGCCGGCCCGAGCGGCGACGTCGAGCAGCTTGTCGATGCGCAGGTAGGTCTCGGTCGCGCTGTCCCCGCCGAGCGCGTACGCCTCGTCCGCGAGGGTGGCGTGCAGGGCGTCGCGGTCGGAGTCCGCGTACACGGCGACGCTGCCCAGGCCAGCGTCGCGGCACGCGCGGATCACCCGGACGGCGATCTCGCCGCGGTTGGCGATGAGTACCTTGCGCACCTTCGTGGCTCCTCCCGGGCAGGTTACTGACGGGGAGTGTATCGGCCGCCCAGGACGCCCCTAACGATCGCTCAGTGTGGGATGCCGCACTGCACCCGGCACGGTTTAGTCAAACTTGGCTATTACGCTTATCGGGTGTCTTCGACTCGGATGATGATTCTCGGTCTGGTGCGGTGGATGCAGCCCGTGCACGGCTACGACGTGCGCCGCGAGCTGCTGAGCTGGAGCGCCGACAAGTGGGCGAACGTGCAACCCGGATCGATCTATCACGCCCTGCGCAAGCTCACCGAGGAAGGGCTGCTCCGGGCCGTCGCGACCGAGCAGGTCGGCGCCCGTCCGGCGCGCACGACGTACGAGGTGACCGTCAAGGGGGAGGACGAGTTCGAGACGCTGCTGCGCAACCTCTGGTGGAACATCAGCGAGCCGACCGACCCCTTCACGGCGGCGTTCTCCTTCCTGCCGGCGATGCCGCGCGCCGAGGCGGCCGCGGCCCTGCGGAACCGGGCCAACCTGCTCCGCGCCAACGTCGCCTCGATGCGTGCCTCGTTGGATTCGGACTGGATTCGCAGCGCCAAGCCGGTGCACGTCAGTTGGATGATCGAGCTCTGGTCCGCCCGCGCGGAGGCGGAGATCGGGTGGTGCGAGCGGATCGCGGAACGTGTCGAATCCGGAGTGTCGTACCTGCCTGCTGAGCTGGAGAACGCGGATGGTTGGCCGGGGTGGCGGGACGGCGAGGAGCGGCCTGCACCCGACGCGTAATAATCAACGTTGACTAAAAAAGCTATATCGCGTTAGCCTGCTGACGGCACAGCGGGGGAGTGCGCCGTCCGGCGTCGTCCCACTCGACGGCCGGCTCGACCGGCCCGAACGACCAGGAGCAGAAATGATCGAGACCAGGGGGCTGCGGAAGTCGTTCCGCTCCCGCGCGGGTCGAGAGACGAAGACGGTGGACGCCGTGCGGGGCGTCGACCTCGAGGTCGCCAAGGGCGAGATCTTTGGCTTCCTCGGCCCGAACGGCGCCGGCAAGACCACCACGCTGCGGATGCTCGCCACGCTGATCGAGCCGGACGGCGGCGAGGCCACCATCGCGGGTGCCGACCTGCGCAAGGACCCGGCCGAGGTGCGCCGCCGCATCGGGTACGTCCCGCAGGGCGGCAGCACCTGGGACGAGTCCACCGCCCGCGAGGAACTGGTGCTGCACGCCCGGATGTACGGCATCAGCAAGGCCGACGCGCAGCGGCGCGCGGCCCGCGCCCTCGATGCCTTCCAGCTCACCGAGTACGCCGACCGCAAGTGCAAGACCTACTCGGGCGGCCAGCGCCGCCGGGTGGAGATCGCCCTCGGCATCATCCACGAGCCGAAGATCGTCTTCCTGGACGAGCCGACCACCGGCCTCGACCCGCAGAGCCGCGCCCACATGTGGGACGAGATCCGGCGGCTACGCGGCGACGGGATGACCGTCTTCATCACCACGCACTACCTGGACGAGGCCGACGCGCTCTGCGACCGGATCGCGATCATGGACAACGGCGAGGTGGTGGCCGAGGGCACGCCGACCGAGCTCAAGCGGGAGATCTCCGGCGACGTGGTGCTGGTCGGCCTCGACCTGGCCGCCACCCCGCAGGCCGCCCAGACACTCGACGGCGAGCCGTACGTCAACAAGCTGGAGACCGTCGACGAGGGCGGGCTGCGCCTCTACGTCGACGAGGGCGCCACCGCCATTCCGCAGGTGCTGCGCCGACTCGACCACGCCGGGCTGGAACTGCGCTCGATCGAGCTGCACCGACCCAGCCTGGACGACGTCTTCCTCACCAAGACCGGCCGCTCGCTGCGCGAGTCCTGACCACCGGAGACGACTCTCATGAAATTCGCCCGTGACACGTGGCTGATCTTCCAGCGCCAGATCCAACTCCTGCTGCGCAACCCGGTCTGGGTCTTCGTCGGCGTGTTCCAGCCGGTCATGTACCTGCTGCTCTTCGCCCCGCTGCTCAAGCCCGCACTGAACGCACCTACCCAGGCGGCCGCCTACAAGATCTTCGTACCGGGTCTGCTGGTGCTGCTGGCCATCTTCGGTGGCCTGTTCCAGGGCTTCGGCCTGATCGCCGAGCTACGAGCCGGCGTCATCGAACGCTCCCGGGTCACCCCGATCAGCCGGCTCGCCCTGCTGCTCGGGCGCTCGCTGCGGGACGTGGTCTCGCTCCTGGCGCAGGCGGTCATCATCACGCTGCTGGCGCTCATCTTCGACCTGCGGGTGTTCATCGGGGACCTGCTGCTGGCGTACCTGATGCTCGCCCTGATCGCCCTCATGACCTCGGCCGTCTCCTACGGCGTCGCCCTGAAGGTCAAGAGCGAGGACGCGCTGGCCCCCCTGATGAACACCGTGGCGCAGCCGGTTCTGCTGCTCTCCGGCATCCTGCTGCCGCTGACCTTCGCACCCGGCTGGTTGCAGGGCATCGCCAACTGGAACCCGTTCTCCTGGGCGGTCGACGGCACCCGGGCACTGTTCGCCGGTGACCTGGGCAGCGACAAGGTCTGGCAGGGCCTCAGCATCACCGCGGTCCTCGCCGCGCTGGGCGTCTACTGGGCCGCGCGCCAGTTCGCCCGCAGCGTCCGCTGACGCTGGTTGTTGATATTGGGGTGTCCCCTGGTGGGGACACCCCAATAGGCGTGTTCGGCGGTTGCCGTTCGTCGGCGGTCAGCGGACCCGGGCGAGGGTGAGGCCGTCCGCGATCGGCAGCATCACCGGGTCCACCCGTACGTCGGCGAGGACCTCATCGTTGAACGCGGCGATGGCCCGGTCACCGGCGTCCTGCGGGGCGATGACCCGCCCGCCACGCAGCACGTTGTCGACGGCGATCACCCCACCCGGACGCATCCGGGGCACCAGCTCCGCCCAGTAGATCGGGTAGCCGGTCTTGTCCGCGTCGATGAATGCGAAGTCCAGGTGCCGCTCGTGCGGCAACTCCCGCAGCCCGTCCGCGGCCGGGCCGATGCGCAGGTCGATCAGATCTTGCACGCCGGCCCGCGCCCAGTAACGCCGGGCGATGCCGGTGAACTCCTCGGAGATGTCGAAACAGGTCAGTCGCCCGCCCTCGGGCAACCCGCGCGCGATCGCCAGCGAGGAGAGCCCGGTGAACGTGCCGACCTCGACGGCCTGCCGCACGTCGAGCAGCCGGGTGAGGAACGTCAGGAACGCGGCCTGCTCGGGAGCCACCTGCATGGTCGCGTGCTCCGGCAGCACCGACCGGGTCTCTTCGGCCAGGTCACGGATGATCTCGTCCGGCGGGGAGCCGTGTGCGACCAGATAGGCGTGCAGCTCGTTGGTGAGCGGGATCGACTTGGTGGTCATGACCGGACGTTACCGATCGGCTCGACCGTTTGGCCGCCCGGCGCCACAGTCGTCCACAGGTCGGTGATCCGCAGACCCAGCTCGGCGAGAAGCCGGCGCAGTAGCGGCATCGACAGCCCGATCACCGTCCCCGCGTCACCCTCGATCCGCTCCACGAACGGCCCACCCAGCCCGTCGATCGTGAACGCGCCGGCCACCGCCAACGGCTCACCCGTGGCCACGTACGCGGCGATCTCGTCATCACTGATGTCAGCGAAGTGGACCGTGGTCGACGCGACCGCCTCCGCCCGCCGCCCCGCGGCAACATCAACCAGGCAGTGCCCGCTGTGCAGAACACCGCTGCGCCCCCGCATCCGCAGCCACCGCCGGGTCGCGTCGGCCGCATCCGCCGGCTTGCCGAGGATCTCCCCGTCGAAGGCCAGCACCGAGTCGCAGCCGATCACCAACGTCCGCTGATCGGCGGCCGGACTCAGCCGGGTCACCACCGCCTGCGCCTTCAGACGAGCCAACTCCAGACACAACTCCTCGGCCCGCTCGGCCACCACCAAAGACTCGTCCACCCCGCTGACCAGCACCTCCGGTTCGACGCCGGCAGCCTGGAGCAACTTACGACGGGCAGGGCTCGCCGAAGCGAGCACGAGGCGGAGCGGCAAGGTCTCAGACACGAGCCCGACGTTACCGTCCAGCCCCCACCAAGACCCACAACCCGCCCCAGCGCGGGCTGCCCGGCGCGCCGGCTGCTCGGTGGCCGGGCGTCCTTGATCCACTCGGCTTTCAGGAAAATGCGGTGTCCCCTTGCCCCGAAGACCGCGGTCTCCTGAAAGCCGAGTGGATCACCGCCCCACCGCGGCAGCCCAGCACGAGGATCGACTCGGTGTCGGCGATGTCGGGGTATCCCTCTGCCCAGGACACCCCGAAATCAAGAAACCCGAGTCGAACACCGCTTCGTTGATCGATCAGCGACTGATTCTGGGCGGCGGACCATCAGACACGCCGGTGGCACGACAGGCCGCGCAGATCTTGGACAGTTTCCGTTCACTGCTGACGGAAACTGTCCAAGATCTGTGACTATTCGCCGAACGACCCCGCGCCAGGGCCTTGATGGTCGGGCCACCGCGACCCACTCCCCGTCGGATAGCGCGACATCATGAAACCCGGGTAGATCACCGTTTCGTTGATCGATCAGCGACTGATTCTGGGCGGCGGGTCATCACCACGGCGGCGCCGCCGCGCTATCACGGCCCATCCGACCCCGACAGCCACGATCACCCCAAGGGTGGCCAGGCCGCGGGCGGTCGCGCCGTCGCTCTCGTCACCCGGCTGGGCGCCAGCCGTCGTAGTCGGGCCAGCACCGGCCGGAGCGCTCACCGACTCAAACCCCAGCGGCGGTACGTCTGCCGTCAGCGCCGCCACAAGATCGATCACCCCGTAGCCGTACTCGTCGTCGCGCCCAGGTGGACCCTTGTCGACGGCGGTGGCCGTAAGCCGGTGCGCCACCTCTCGGGCCGGCAGGTATGGGTACTTGGACCTGATCAACGCAGCCGCACCCGCCACGATCGCCGTCGCGCTCGATGTCCCAGTGCCCTTCGAGTATTTTCCGCCGTAGCTGGTGCTATAGATATCGACCGCAGGAGCGACCACATCGATCTTCGGCCCAGTGACCGAGATGGCAGCATGTAGTCCAGTGCGATCGACACCGCCAACCGCTATAACACCCTCTTCGCCAGCCGGATATGCAGTTGGACTGTGGGGCGCGTTGCCTACCGATGCCACAACTGTGATGTTTGCTGCGAGAGCGGATTTGATTGCACGGACGAGGCGTGGTGTCGATGCGCCCCCGCTTGAGATGCTAATGACTTGAGCGCTGTTCGCAGTCGCGTATTCGACGGCTGCGGCGAGATCGTCGGCTTCGCCGAAATTGTCCGCACCAGCCGCCTTTATCGGGAGAACCTTGGATTTAGGTGCAATTCCGAGGGCGCCCAAATTTGTGCCCCTGCCGTGTGCCGCAATCAACCCTGCCATGCTTGTGCCATGACTGTTCGAGTCCTGCTGGCCATCTCCCTCACCCGTTACGGTATCTGTGCCCTTGAGTAGATTCTTCCGGAGGTCGGGATGAGGATCAACGCCAGTGTCCGGAACTGCGACAATGACACCCTCGCCCTGGCTAATCGTCTGTGCTTGAGAGACGTTTAGGAAGCGAAGGTGCCACTGGTCGTCTCGGATACGCTCGGCTTGGTCGATCCTTAACACGCCGTGCTTTAAAAACGGCCGGTTCTCCGTGATCGACCCGAGGGCGGTGATTGGCAGGACCATCGTGACTGCCATGGCTCGGATAATAAATTGCATTACCGCGCGAAGCCGATGGCCGGGCCCGGATCAATGGGTCCTTCGTCGTCCGGGGGTCGGACTACGGGAGTCACCCCCTTTTCCGTCTCCCACGGGTTATCGGGGTCCCAGTGGGGTGAGCTGCTATCGGCCTGTGTCCGGGCGATCGGCCGAGCAGGGTTTGGCTGCATGTAAGCAGGACTCGTCAGGCCGGGACCACCGCCGATCGGTGGGACGTTCTGTGCCGCTGAAAGGCCGCGACCCGCGCTAGGTCGAGAACCAGCCCCTCCGCTAGGTGCTGTGCCGGCGCCCCCGCCCCCGATCACGCCGCCAATCGGGTTGACGCGGCGAGGTGAATTCGTGCCTGACCCAGGCTGCCCCAAACCGATTGTTGGTGGACCTCCGATGATGCCTCCCGGTGGCATGGCTCTATTGGAAACTGGTGGCGTCGAGCGATGGGTAGGGCTTTCGGTCCCGGCCTGTGGCCTGCCGATTGACCCTGGCGGGGCCTGGGGGGCAAGCCCGCCAATAGGTCGCATGGAGATGCCGGTCGGCGGGCTTATGGAAGCGCCGGGGGAGGCCGGTGAAGGGTTTGCCAACCCGGCTGGAATTTGGTTTGGCGTGCTCGGTGTTAAGGCAGTGCCCGCTCCACCCAATACGGGCCCTAGGCTCGGAGGAGTCAGAGTAGGCGTAGGGCCTGCAGGAACTGCTGTCGGGGTTCGCGATGGCGGGGCTGCCGGCGCGATCGGCACTGCGACGACCGGGGGAATGAGCGGACTTGGCGCGGTCGTCTCGTAAACGTCCGGATCATTCGGCTGATGTCCGGGTCGACGAGGCGGTGGCGGTGGTTTTTGGAGGGTTGCTTGGGCTTGTTGGAGTTCGCTGCTCAGGTTGAACATCATGGATCGGGCCTGCACGTTCAGCCGTTCCAGTTCCCCATCAGCAACAGGCGGCGCCGTGGCCCGGTTGCCCATCACCGCTTTCGGGTCGGCGACCATCGACTCGTACGCCTGTTTTTGCTGGAACTTGGTCGCGTACTCCTCGTAGATCTTGCCGAGTGCGGCGCGGGTGGTGCCGATGGCCTGGGTTGCGGCGGAGAGTGCGGTGTAGTTCGCGGCGGCGGCGTCGTGGGTGCGTTGGACCTTGTCGATGAGTTCGTCGAGTTCGGCGAGGTACGTGCGGGAGGCGGCGCTTGTTTCGGGGGGCCATGCCTCGGCGAGTCCACGTCGGTACTGCTGGAGGCGGCCGAGGTGGGTTTGCGCCAGGTCGCAGACCTTGCGCCAGCCGGCTACCTGCTTCCAGTGGTTGGCGGTGTCGTGGTCCTGGAGGCAGGCCCACATGCTGTTGACGTCCATGAGTTGCCAGTCGGTGAGGCCGGAGGTGCGGCCGGTGCCCCGTTCGATCACGGCAGCACCACCGGCCCTGGGGCGTCGGGGCTGGTCGGGTCGGTCAGGGTCGGCGTCGGGCCGCCGGGGAGGACGCTGGCCGGGTTGGCGAGGGCTCGTTGCACGTCCACCACTCGGGCGGCGGTGAAGGCGTCGCTGTCGGCGTAGTGGGTGGCGACCTGGTCGGCGGCGGCGGCGAGGTGGCCGGTGGCGCCTCGGACGGCGTAGACCATGTCGGCGGTGGCCTGCTGCGTCTCGTGGTGGGCGTGCAGGAAGGTGACCAGCTCGATGAAGGCGTCGCACGGGTTGGGCAGCTTCGCGGACATGTCTTCGGCGATGTACGACAGGTGTGGCGCGTAGTTGCTCTCGACCTCGGCGGCGAGCCGGTCGGCGAACTCTCTGAGCTGGCTGATGTCAGCTTCGATGCCGCCGTAACCGCGTAGCCAGGGTGCTGGCCGGTCCTCTTCGGGGATCATGGACCCTCCCTACCCGTAACGGCACCGTTTCCCTGAGTGAGATTAACGGCTCAACGCCCCCCTGGCAGCCCCCGTACGGCGGGGTCTCGGGTCAGCGGGGCAGGCCGGCTGCGCGCCAGCCACGGGAATTGCCCGGTCGTGCGCTGCGCGCCCAGGCGGAAGCGGTCGCCGGAGCGGGGGTGGCGGCAGGACGGGACCGGACGATGATCGCCCCCACCAGAGCGGCCAACTCCTCGGCGGTGGGCACGCCGCGGACGACCCGGAACAGCGGCTCTTCGGCAGACATGACGCCAGGGTACGCGGCGCGAAGTTACCCGAAGCGCACAGTGGCGTGCCGGCGGTGTGAGCGTCGGCCGGTCCGGGTACCGTCTCACCGATGTCGAACGCGCTTCCCCAACTTGTCGCTGACCGATACCGGCTTCTGTCGCCGCTCGGCCAGGGTGGCATGGGCCGGGTGTGGAAGGCGCGCGACGAGGTGCTGCACCGCGACGTCGCCATCAAGGAGTTGGTGCCGCCGCCGGGTCTCACCGATGAGGAGCGCCGCGAGATGCGCGAGCGCTCGTTGCGGGAGGCGCGGGCCATCGCCCGGCTCAATAACGCCAACGTCGTCCGCATCTTCGACGTGCTGCGCACCGACGGCGATCCGTGGATCGTCATGGAGTACGTGGCGTCGAGGTCGTTGCAGGACACTCTCGCCGAGGACGGCCCCGTGTCGGTGGCCCGGACGGTGGAGATCGGCCTGGGCGTGCTGGGTGCGCTGAGCGCCGCACACAAGGCGGGCGTCATGCACCGCGACGTCAAGCCCGGCAACGTGTTGCTCGGTGACGACGGCCGGGTGGTGCTGACCGACTTCGGGCTCGCCACCATCCCCGGCGACCCGAACGTGACCCGCACCGGCATGGTGCTCGGCTCACCCGCGTACATCTCGCCGGAGCGGGCCCGGGACGGCACCGCCGGGCCGGAGGCCGACCTGTGGTCGTTGGGCGCGACGCTCTACGCGGCGGTCGAGGGCAAGTCGCCCTACGCGCGGCCGTCGGCGATCGGCACCCTGGCCGCGTTGGCCACCGAGCCCATTCCGCCGCCGAAGAACGCCGGGCCGCTCAAGGCCGTCCTCAACGGGCTGCTGCGCAAGGACCCGAACGAGCGGATCACCGCCGAGGTGGCGGAGCGGTTGCTGCGCCGCGCCGGGGGCAAGCGGTCGCGCGGGATCTCACTGCTTGATGGCGTACGCCGGCCTGGGCCGAACGGTCCGCGCGAGCCGCGCCTGCCGGTGGTGCCGGCCCCGCGACCGTCCGAGGGTGTCGACCGGCCGGTGTCGCCGGCCGCCGCCGCGAGCACCTCGGCCGCCACCTCCGCTACCGCCGCGACCCCCACCGCCGATGCCACGCCGACGGCCGTCGTCTCTCCCGACGCGGCCGCCGACCCGACCGCGCTGGTGCCGGCCGAGCCGACCGCAGCGACGCCGGCGGAGCCGACCGCCACGATCGACCGCCCGTCCGAGGTCGAGCCGGCCGAGGCCGAGCCGACCGCGAAGGTCACGGCCGCGCCCGACAACAGCGGCGACGGTACGACGAACGTCGACGACGAGCCGACTGTTGTCGATGGTCCGCCGGTGGCTCCGGAGCAGCGCAAGCCGACCACGCCGACGTCGCTCATGCCGCCGGTGAGTCCGGCCGGCCGCGCGGCGGTGCCGCCCTCGGACGGCACGAAGCCGAACAACACCCGACGTAACCTGCTGATCGGGGCTGTGGTCGCCCTGCTGCTGATCGGCCTCGTGGTGGTCGTGCCGATGCTGACCACTGACGACGACAAGACTCCGCAGGCCAACCCGACCGGTGCCGCCGCGACCTCGGCGCCCGCGCCGAGCTCCGCTGCGCCGGCGCCCACCACCGGTGCCCCCAGCGCGACGCCGTCGGCCACGCCCTCGGTCGACCCGAACGCGTTGCCGGCGGGCTGGAAGCTGCACCGGGACCCGGCCGGCTTCGCCCTGCCGATCCCCGACGGTTGGGTGCGCCGCGACGCTGGTCGGAACACTGTCGTCTTCGACGAGGTTAACGGGCCTGGGGAGCTGCTCGTCCAGTGGACCCCGACGCCGAAGAACGACGCATACGCCGACTGGAAGAGCATCGAGGGCGGCCGCAAGAGCGAAGTCAAAAATTATCAGTACCTAGACATCGTGCGCTGCGACTTTTGGAAGACCTGTGCGGACTGGGAGTGGCTGGAGACCCGCGACGGGCAGCGGATCCACGTTCGTAACCGTGGGTTCGTGACGGCCAAGAACCGGGGGTACGCCCTGCGGTGGGAGATCGCGGAGAAGGACTGGCAGGCCAACCTGCCGAACTTCGACCGGATCGCCAAGGGTTTCCAGCCCGACCGCAAGGACTGAAACTCATTCGCATGACCTTCCGACGTCGTGGGTAAGTGACCTTCGACGACGGAAGGAGGCACGACATGGGTTACCGACGGAGGGACACTCGGCCCCGGCTGGCACTGTGGATGCTCGTGGCGCTCGGCGACGCGATCCTGTTGCTGGTCAGCGCGGGGGTTTCGGTGCTCGTCGCACTGCTCGGCGTCGTGATCGTTGCCGGCTTTGGCGTTGCTGCCTGGCGGTTGACCCGCCGGGGCGCGCTGGCCCGCGAGGAGGCCGTGGTGCCGGCGTTGAGCCGACGGAGGGCCTGACCGGTGGTGTGGCGGCAGCCGGACCGATTGTCGACCGTGTGGTGACCGTCGATCCCGCTGCCGCCAACGGCCCGGTCAGGTGTTGTTGGCCAACGCGATCAGGCGGCTCCGGTCACCGTTCCAGTAGTTGCGGTCCACGTTGCCGCTGATCCCGGAGACGACGCCGGTGCTGGTGTACTGCCAGAAGCTCCACACCGACGCGCCGGCCGGCAGGGCGCCGGGCGTGCTCGACCAGCGGGCCAGCCAGAGCGGGTGGTTCGCCCACGGGCCGGTCCAGCTGCCGGTGCACTGGTTCCACCAGCTCGTGGTGGTGTAGATGACCGCGTACCGGCCTGTGCGGGAGCGGTAGGTGTTCAGGAAGTCCTGCACCCAGTTGCGCATCCCGGTCGTGCTGAGCCCGTAGCAGTAGCCGCCGGCGTACGGGTTGCCCTCGATGTCCAGCGCGGCCGGCAGGGTGCGGCTGTCCGCGGACCAGGCGCCGCCGTTGGAGGCCAGGTAGTTGGCCTGGGTGGAGCCGGCGGAGATGTTCGGGCGGGCGAAGTGGTACGCCCCGCGGATCACCCCGGCGTTGTACGAGTTGACGTAGTTGGCGTTGAAGTTCGGGTCCTTGTAGCTGGTGCCCTCGGTCGCCTTGATGAAGGCGAACTGGATGCCCGCGTTGCGGACGCTCGTCCAGTTGATGGTGCCCTGGTAGCGGGAGACGTCGACACCGGGTGTGGTGGCGGCGGCCGCCGGTCCGGCGGTCGCGACCAGGGCCGCCGCCGCGGTGGCGAGGACGGTGAGGCCGGCCGCGAACGCGCGGCGCAGCGATGATCGGGTACGGGCCATGAGTGCCTCCAAGGACGTCGCTCTATCGACGTCCATCTTTGGAGGTAAGTGCCCTAGATCACAAGGGCGACTGAAGAAAGTTTCATCAACAGGTGTCGGTCGCCCGGCGATCGGAGCGGAACGAGTCAGCTCAGGGTGGCCGGGTCGAGCTGCCAGCGGAACGGCTCGACGATGGTCAGGGTCTCGCCCGCCTTGGCAACCTGGTCCTCGACGTAGTGCTCGCCGTCCAGCCGGTAGAGCCGCAGCGAGTGACCGTCGCCGTCCTGCTCGACCAGCAGATACCAGGGGATTCGCGCGATGGCGTAGAGCTGCATCTTGACCAGCCGGTCGGCGGCGGCGTTGCCGGGCGAGACGATCTCGCCGACGAGGACCACCCGGTCGGGGTCGAGGAAGGTGCCGTCGTCATCGACATCGGTCACAACGAGGTCCGGAATGACGACTCGATCGATGCCGAGCCGGACGTTGATCGCGTCGTAGACCGACAGGCCGTGGAAGTCTGCCGCTGCTTCGATGCTGTTCGCCAGTCGGCGCGACACCCGCTGGTGCCGTCGGCTCGGGGCAGGGCTCACCAGCAGGCTCCCGTCGAGCAGTTCGATCCGGTCGGGCGTTTCGCCCAAGGCGAAGTAGTCGGCCTCGGTCCACAGGCCGATGTGCGGCTCCAGGGGCGCTGCGCTCACCCGCGTTCACCTCCCGCTCGACTCGCCACCCGATCAGTCTCCCAGGATACGAGCCGGTGCCTCGGGAGCGACACGGAACGTCGCCGGTAGGCTCGCGCCCCATGATGTCGATCGACGGGCTGGGCGACCTGTGGGACACGCTGTTCGGCGCGCAGCCGGACCCGCCCGCGCTGCTGGTGCTGATCACCGGAGCCGTCGCGCTGGTGGTGGTCTCCACCCGGCTGCCGTGGCGGATCGCCCGTAACGCCATCACCATCGCGCACGAGGGTGGGCACGCCCTGGTCGCCCTGCTCACCGGCCGCAAGCTGCACGGCATCCGGTTGCACTCGGACACGTCCGGGCTGACGCTTTCCGCCGGCCGCCCCACCGGGCCGGGCATGATCCTCACTCTGCTCGCCGGGTACGTCGCACCGCCGCTGGTCGGGCTGGGCGGCGCCTGGCTGCTCGGCGGCAACCGGATCACCCTGCTGCTCTGGGTGGCCGTGGCGCTGCTGCTGGCCATGCTCGTCATGATCCGCAACGCCTTCGGCGTGGTGTCGGTGCTGGTCACCGGGGCGCTGGTGTTCGCCGTCTCGTGGTACGCGACGCCGCAGGTCCAGGCCGCGTTCGCGTACACCGGGGTGTGGTTTCTGCTGCTCGGTGGGGTGCGGCCGGTGGTCGAGCTGCAACGGCTGCGCTCGCGGGGCCGGATGCCCGCCTCCGACGCCGACCAACTCGCCGGGCTCACCCCGTTTCCGCCGCTCTTCTGGGTTGGCGTCTTCGCACTGGTCAACCTGGCGGCGCTGATCGCCGGCGCGCTCCTGCTCGCCGGCCCGATCCTCACCGACGCCGGCCTGACCAGCTGACGGAAGGCGCACGGGTGGGCGGCGCACCGGCGGGCAGAATGGGGTCATGCGATACGTGATCATCGGCGCGGGTGCGGTCGGCGGGACCATCGGCGTACGGCTGGCCCAGGCCGACCGGGACGTGACACTGGTGGCCCGCGGCGCCCACCTGGACGCGATCCGCGCGCGGGGTCTGACAGTGCGCCAGCCCGACGGCGAGGTGACCGCCCGGCTCGCGGCGGTGGACCGGCCCGGTGACCAGCCGCTGCCAGCGGACACCGTGCTGATCCTCACCGTGAAGTCGCAGGACACTCCCGGCGCACTGGCCGCCTGGGTGGACGCGCCGGTGGTCGGCGGCGGCACCGCGGGCGAACGTCTGCCGCTGGTGACCGCGCAGAACGGGGTGGCCAACGAGCCTGCCGCACTGCGCCTCTTCGCCGACGTGCACCCGGTCTGTGTCTGGCTGCCGGCCACGCACCTGGACCCGGGCGTGGTGGTCGCCAACGGATACCCGCATCCGGGGATGCTCCACATCGGGCGGTACCCCGGGGGCGCCGACGACACCGACCGGGCGATCGCCGCCGACCTGACCGCAGCCGGCTTCGTCGCCCCGGTCCGCAGCGACGTGCTGCGCTGGAAGTACGGCAAGCTGCTCAGCAACCTCGGTAACGGCCTACAGGCGCTGCTCGGCCGGGACATCCCGGACGCGCTGGTCGAGCGGGTACGCGCCGAGGGCGTCGCCGCGCTCGCCGCCGCCGGCATCGCGCACACCTCGCCGGAGGAGGAGAAGGCCGAACGCGGCGACCTGGTCGGGCAGCGCCCGGTCGACGGCGAGGCCCGCTCCGGCGGCTCCACCTGGCAGAGCCTGGCCCGGGGCACCGGCTCCACCGAGGTCGACCACCTCAACGGCGAGATCGCGTTGCTCGGCCGGTTGCACGGCGTACCGACGCCGGTCAACGTGGCCGTGCAGCGGGCCGTACGCCGGGCGGTCCGGGAGCGGATCGCGGCCGGTGCGTTCCCGCTTCCCGAGTTGGAGAAGATGATCGCCTGACCGGGGCAACCGACGACCCCGCCCGGTGCGTGTTCCCAGCGACCGACACGGGGAGGTAACGGGTGCCGGACGTCGACGGGTTCGACGAGTTCTACCGGGGGAGTCGGCAACGGCTCCTCGGGTTCGTCTACGCCCTCACCGGCGATCGGAGCGAGGCGCAGGACGCCGTGCAGGAGGCGTACGTCCGGGTGTGGCAGCGCTGGTCGACGGTCAGCGCGTACGACGACCCGGAGGCCTGGGTGCGGGTGGTAGCCAGCCGGATCGCCGTCAGCCGGTGGCGCAGCCTGCGTAGTCGTGCCCGCGCGTACCTGCGGCACGGTGCCACCGAGACCGTTCCCGGGCCCGGCACCGACACCGTCGCGGTGGTCGCCGCCTTGCGCCGGCTGCCCGAGGAGCAACGCGTCGCGATCGCTCTGTACTACCTGGTCGGCATGCCGGTCGCCGACGTGGCACGGGAGACCGCGGCCCCGGTGGGCACCGTCAAGGCCCGTCTCTCCCGGGGGCGCACCGCGCTCGCCGGCCTGCTCGCCGTCTCTGACCTGGAGGAGGCAACCGATGCGTGACGACCCGACGCTCGTCGAACAGATCCAACGCGACCTGCAGGACGTGCGCTGGCTCGGCCCGGAGGAGATCCGCTCCCGGGCCCGCCGCCGCAGCCAGCGCAAGATCGTGGTGGCCACCGTCGTGCTGGCCCTGGCCGGGGCCTCCGCGGTGGCGGTCGCCGCGCCGAGAACGTCGCCGCCACCGGCTCCGCCAGCCGCCTCGGCCTCGCCGACCCGCCACGAGATCACCACCGACGCCCTGTTGCAGCCAGCCGACCTGTCGCAGCAGGTCGATGTGCAGCTCAGTCAGTCGGGGCTGGGCGAGCCGGTGCTGCTGAACCACATGCTCGGCTACTGCCGGACGAGGCAGGGACGCTCGGAGGGCTGGCAGATGTCGATCCTGTCCCGTTCACAGACGTTCGTGCCCAAACACGCTGCGCCGATCCACACCCGGTCGGCTGGTCTGGTCACGCAGGATCTCTTCCGGTTGGTACCCGAGGCGGCCAGACAGCTCTTCGCCAGTTTGGACGACCTGGTCGCCCCGTGTGCCGAGTGGCTGAACGTTGGGCCGGTCCTGACGGCAAAAGGGGCCCGCACCGGGGAAGCGCTGCACCGGTGGTCGGTGACGCAGCGGGGCTTCGCCGGGGACGACGCCGCCATCCTGCGGGACTCGCTCACCGTCACCCTGGACCTGGAGACCGGGCAGCCGCTCGGCGACCCTCCGTCGCCGATCCTGCTGGCGGTCGTCCGGGTCGGCGACACCGTCTCGGTGCTCAGCCTCGGCTACGACGGCACCGAGGCCGAACTCGTCCGGCTCGCCTCGGCGGCGGCGGCGCGGATGTGCGCCGCAGCCAACCCACCCTGCTGACGCGGCCGGGGCGATCAAGGGACCGGGATCAGAGCGGGATGTTGCCGTGCTTCTTGGGCGGCAGGGTCTCCCGCTTGGTGCGCAGGACGCGCAGCGCCCGGACGATCTGGGTGCGCGTCTCGTGCGGCGGGATGACCGAGTCGATGTACCCGCGCTCGGCCGCCACGTACGGGTTGGCCAGGGTGTCCTCGTACTCGGCGATCTTTTCGGCCCGGACCGCCGCCGGGTCCTCGGCGCCGGCCAGTTCGGAGCGGTAGAGGATGTTCACCGCTCCCTGCGCGCCCATCACCGCGATCTGCGCGGTCGGCCAGGCGAAGTTCAGGTCCGCGCCGAGGTGCTTGGAACCCATCACGTCGTACGCCCCGCCGTACGCCTTGCGGGTGATCACGGTGACCTTGGGGACGGTCGCCTCGGCGTACGCGTAGATGAGCTTGGCGCCCCGGCGGATGATGCCGTCCCACTCCTGACCGGTGCCGGGCAGGAAGCCGGGCACGTCCACGAAGGTCAGCACCGGGATGTTGAACGCGTCGCAGGTACGAACGAACCGGGCTGCCTTCTCCGAGGCGGCGATGTCCAGGGTGCCGGCGAAGTGCATCGGCTGGTTGGCGACCACACCGACCGGCCGTCCCTCGACCCGACCGTAGCCGACCACGATGTTCTGCGCGTAGAGCGGCTGGACCTCCAGGAACTCCCCGTCGTCGAGGACGTGCTCGATCACCGTGTGGATGTCGTACGGCTGGTTGGCCGAGTCCGGGATCAGGGTGTCCAACTCCCGGTCCTCGTCGCTGATCGCCAGGTCGGCGGGGGCTTCGACCACGACCGGCTCGTCGAGGTTGTTCGACGGCAGGTACGACAGCAGCGCCTTGACGTAGTCGACAGCGTCCTCCTCGTCGCTGGCGAGGTAGTGCGCGTTTCCGCTGCGGGAGTTGTGCGTACGCGCGCCGCCCAGCTCCTCCATGCCGACGTCCTCGCCGGTCACCGTCTTGATCACGTCCGGGCCGGTGATGAACATGTGCGAGGTCTGGTCGACCATCACTGTGAAGTCGGTGACCGCCGGGGAGTAGACCGCGCCGCCGGCGCAGGGCCCCATCACCAGCGAGATCTGCGGGATGACGCCGGAGGCCCGGACGTTGCGGAAGAAGATCTCGCCGTAGAGGCCGAGCGAGACGACGCCCTCCTGGATGCGCGCGCCGCCGGAGTCGTTGATGCCGACCACCGGGCAGCCGATCTTCATGGCCAGGTCCATCACCTTGACGATCTTCTCGCCGAAGACCTCGCCGAGGGAGCCACCGAAGACCGTGAAGTCCTGCGCGAAGACGCACACCTGCCGGCCGTCCACCGTGCCGTAGCCGGTGACCACACCGTCGCCGTACGGGCGGTTCTTCTCCAGCCCGAAGGCCGTGGACCGGTGCCGGGCCAGCTCGTCGAGTTCGACGAAGGAGCCCTCGTCGAGCAGCATCTCGATCCGCTCGCGGGCGGTCTTCTTGCCGCGCGAGTGCTGCTTCTCCACGGCGCGGGCCGACCCGGCGTGCACCGCCTCGTCGACCCGGCGCTCCAGGTCCGCCAGCTTGCCCGCGGTGCTGTGCATGTTGGTCCCGGTCTCGGTAGTCACCCAGGGAATATAACGATGGTTCAGGTGGGTGCCGCTGTGCAGTACGCCTCAGTGTCCACCGGAGCACCGCCGTAGGCTGGCGGAATGTCGGGCTCCCCGTACACCGATCTGGACCGGCCGCCGCTGTCGGCGGCCCGGCTGCGCCGCGCGTTGGTCGCGCCGAACGGGCCGTGGGCCCGGCTGGAGTTGCGTGCCGAGACCGGCTCCACGAACGCCGACGTGGCCGAGGCCGCGCGGGCCGACGAGCCCGAGGGCCTGGTCGTGGTCGCCGAGCGGCAGACCGCGGGGCGCGGCCGGCGCGGCCGGGTCTGGCAGTCGCCGGCCCGGGCCGGCATCGCGACGAGCGTGCTGCTGCGGCCCGGCGAGGCCGTGCCGGACCGCGGCTGGCTGCCGGCGACACCCACGGGGTACGGGTGGCTGCCGTTGCTGGCCGGCGTGGCGCTCGTCGAGACGGTGGCCCGGCTGGCCGAGCTGGAGGCCACCCTCAAGTGGCCGAACGACCTGCTGGTCGACGACGCGAAGTGCGCGGGCGTGCTGGCCGAGGCGGTGCCCGGACGCGCGCCGGACCAACCGCCGGCCATCGTGCTGGGCATCGGGCTCAACGTGACGCTGCGCGCCGACGAGTTGCCGGTGAATCCGACCGGGCTGCCGGCCACCTCACTCCAGCTGGCCGGCGCGGTGGCCACCGATCGGGATCCGCTGTTGCGGGCGCTGTTGCGGGCGGTCGCCGACTGGTACGACCGTTGGCGCTCGGCGGGCGGCGACGCGGTGGCCAGCGGCCTGCGCGACGCCTACCTGGCGGCCTGCGCGACGATCGGCCGCGAGGTACGCGTCCTGCTCCCCAACGGCGACTCCTTGACCGGCACCGCCACCGGGGTGGACCCGGACGGCCAACTGATGGTCACCACCTCCACCGGCGCCCGAACCCTGGCCGCCGGCGACGTCCTGCACCTCCGCTGACGACGTGCAAGATCGCGGAGAACGGGTGGGGCCGCGTGGCGGATGTTGTGGTGGGGCTTGGGGGGTTTACGGTCTGCGCGACTAGAAAATCGCGTTGGAGGTTCCCGTGGCGTTTCCTGAAGACGTGCTCACCGAGGACGAGCATGTCGTGCTGCACCTGCACCCGCACTGGAAGGCGTTGATTCGGCCGATCGTGGTGCTGGTGCTGGCCATCGCCGCGGTGGTGGTCGGCGTGCTCCTGTTGCCCCAGAGCGGCGGCGGTTCGATCGCGCTGGCCGTGATCGGGGCGATCGCTCTGATCGGGGTGCTCTGGCTCGGCCTGTGGCCGTTCCTGGTCTGGCGCACCACCCACTACCTGTTCACGAACGAGCGGGTCCTGCTCCAGCAGGGTGTCTTCTCCCGGGATCGGCGGGACCTCCCGCTCGCCCGGGTCAACGACCACTCGATGAACCAGCGTTTCGTCGAGCGCCTGCTCGGCTGCGGGACGCTCACCATCGAGTCGGCCGGTGAGCGCGGCCAGTCGGTGCTCGCCGATGTGCCGGACGTCGGAAAGGTGCAGACCACCCTGTACGAGCTGGTCGAGGCACAGCACGACAAGCACTCGCTGGGCGACGGCGAGATGCGCGACATGCTCGCCGACATGCAGGACGGCAAGCCGCTGCGCGACACCACGACCTGATCCGAACCGGCTGCGACCCGCCCAAGACACGCTGTCGGGGGCGGGTCAGTCGTTTCGGTGAACCTCGGGTGAGTCGCTGATCTCCGTCGGCTCCCCGTCGGGCGACTCCGCGGCGGACGGGTCCGCTGCGATCGGGCCGCCGTCGGGCCCGTCAGCTCCGTCGAGCCGGTCAGCTCCGTCGGGCCCGTCAGCTCCGTCGGTCGGGGCGGCTTCGGTCGGGGCGGCTTCGGCTTCGGCGGCGTCGACCTCGACCGGTCGTACGGCGAACCAGCCACGGAAGCGGGTCCGCAGCACCTCCTGCTCGGGCCGGTCGTCCGGGCCGAGGCGCAGCATGGTGCCGGTGAGGCTGACGGTGCCGAGCCCGGGGCGGGCGGTCGACGGTCGGGCGCCCATCACGTCGACCCGGACCGCGAGCCGGTCGCCGGCCCGGACGGGGGCGAGCCAGCGCAGCTCCTCCAGGCCGGGGGACGCGTCCGCGGCGGCCCGGGACAGCAGGTGGTCGACGTAGGCGCGCATGAACAGGCTGACCGTGTAGAAGCCGCTGGCGATCAGACCGCCGTGCCGGCTCGCCGCGGCCAGGTCGGGGTCGACGTGGTACCACTGCGGGTCGAAGCGGCGGGCGAAGGCGACCATCTCGTCGGCGTCCACGGTGACCACGCCGAGGTCGACGGTGAGCCCCGGGACGAGATCCTCGAAGAACAGCTCGGCCGGTCGCCCCGTGCCGGAGCGGGCGTCGGGTGCCGTCACCGGCGGGGCGCGCGGCGGGTGCTGACGTGCAGCTCCGCGGCGAGTTCCGCGTCCAGGTCGGCGGCGGGGCTGACACTCAGTCGCGTGGGCCGACCCTGGGTGGGCGTACCGGGCGGGTAGTCGGCGCGTGGCGCGGTCTCCGCCTCCTCCAGCTCGGACACGGATTCCGCCAACTCGGCGACCGGGTCCATCTCCGCCATGGTGTCCCACTCGTCGCGGGGAATGCTGTGCCAGGTGGAGTCGGGCTTCGCGGCCTCGTCCTCGGCCGGTGCGACAGGTTGGAAGACGAAGGTGCGGTATGACCAGAACCGGAACAGCGTGGCCAGCATGACGCCGACGGTCTTGGCCAGATTCAGTGCCAGCAGGCCGTGTACGCCGAGACCGTACTTCGCTGCCGCCACGGCACCCAGCTCGATCAGCAGGCCAGCGCCGTTGAAAAGGAAGAAAAGGAGGTATTCCCGGCGAAGCGCCGATTTCGGCCGATCCCGGTACGTCCAGTGCCGATTCATGAGGTACGACGTGATGGTGGCGACGATGGTCGCGATCACGGTCGCCTTCAACTGACCATTGACGAAAACGGTCAGTGCGAGGGCATTGAACACCGCGTAATTGATGACGGTGTTGATGCCGCCGACGATGCCGAACTTGAGCGCCTCGTGGATGAACTTCTGCCAGCGCTCAGGCAGCAGGCGGACAAGACGCATGCGAAACACCTTAGGGCAGTCGGTGCGGCCGGCGATCACCGGCCGAACGAGTTGGGCGGCAGGTCACGCCTCGTGGTCACGGTCGGGATTCACCTGCGGAACGGTCGGGGTTCCCGCTTCGACGAAGACGAACCGCCGGTACGACCAGAATCGGAACAGCGTGGCGAACCCGGTGCCGACGATGTAGCTGGCCAGGTTGTCCGCCAGTCGCGTCTGGAACACGGCCGGCCAGATGGCTCCGAGCCCGTAGCGGCTGAGCGCGAGGCAGGCGACAGTGATGCCGAGACCGACCGCGTTGAAGAAGAAGAAGAGCGCGTACTCGCGGGCCGCGTTGTTGCGCTGGCGGTGTCGCCACGTCCAGAACCGGTTGCCCACGAAGGCGACGGAGGCCGCGATCACGGTGGAGATCGTCTTCGCGGTCAACTCTTCGACGCCGTGCTTGCTCGTCAGGTAGTTGAAGAGCGCGAAGTCGACGAGGAAGGCGAAACCACCCACCGTGGCGAACTTGCTCATCTCGTGGAGGAGGTGACCGAAGCGGTCGAGCAGCATGCCGACGAGACCCCGTCGGGTCTGCCGGGGACCCGGTTGTTCCCCGGTCATCGTGGCGGCCACGGAGGGAGCCTACCGGCTGCCGGCCAGTCACAGGGGTAGCAACGGCAAGCGGGCGTGGTCTCCCGGAGGGGCCAAGCGCCACGTGCGTAACCGCTGCACAGAGCGTAGCGAATTGGGAGGACTGAGCCGCTGCGGAACGGGAATCCCCGCACCGGTCGGCGGGGCAGGTCCACGGCCCGACCGCAACAAGCGTCCGCCGGGGTGCACAACAAGATTTGCGTGAAACTGCGCGAGAAAGCGGGTATCAGCTCGTGATGCCGCAGCGAGGCCGTAGCTTGTGCAGTTCTTCACAACCTGTCCCACTGACTCGGAAGGCTGCCCGGTTTACGCTGAGGCCAATCCCAGGTTTCCACGAAGGCGACGCATCGCGCCGCCGAGTCTCGTGCATCCCATAGATCGGTCAGCGTCGACCACAAGGAGATGTGTCATGGTTGCTCCGGCTGTTGTGCGGGGTATCGATCAGGCCCCGACGTCCCATCCGAAACTGCTCGCCTGGGTCCGTGAGGTCGCGGAACTGACCACCCCCGACCGTGTCGTCTGGGTGGACGGCTCCGACGAGGAGTGGCGCCGCCTCACCGATGAGCTGGTCGAGGCCGGCACACTGATCCGGCTCAACCCGGAGAAGAAGCCCAACTCGTTCTACGCGCGCACCGACCCGACGGACGTCGCCCGGGTCGAGGAGCGCACCTACATCTGTTCCGTCGACGAGGCGGACGCCGGCCCCACCAACAACTGGATGGCGCCGGCCGAGATGAAGCGGACGATGACGGATTTGTACCGGGGCTCGATGCGCGGTCGCACCATGTACGTCATCCCGTTCGTCATGGGCCCGGTCGAGGCCGAGTCCCCGATGTTCGGTGTCGAGATCACCGACAGCCCGTACGTGGTCGCCTCGATGCGCATCATGACGCGGATGGGCACCCGGGTCCTCGAGGCCATGGGCGACGACGCGGACTTCGTGCACGCGCTGCACTCGATCGGCGCCCCGCTCGCCCCCGGCCAGCAGGATGTCGCCTGGCCGTGCAACGACACCAAGTACATCTCGCACTTCCCGGAGAGCCGGGAGATCTGGTCGTACGGCTCGGGTTACGGCGGCAACTCGCTGCTGGGCAAGAAGTGCTACTCGCTGCGGATCGCCAGCGTGATGGGCCGGGACGAGGGTTGGCTCGCCGAGCACATGCTGATCCTCAAGATCACTTCACCGGAGGGCAAGACCTACCACATCGCCGGCGCGTTCCCGTCTGCCTGCGGCAAGACCAACCTCGCCATGGTGGAGCCGACGATCCCCGGCTGGAAGGTCGAGACCATCGGCGACGACATCGCCTGGATGCGGTTCGGCCCGGACGGCCGCCTCTACGCCGTCAACCCCGAGTACGGCCTGTTCGGCGTCGCGCCCGGCACCGACTGGAAGACCAACGCCAACGCCATGCGCACCCTGGACCGGGGCAACTCCGTGTTCACGAACGTCGGCCTCACCGATGACGGCGACGTCTGGTGGGAGGGCATGGGCGAGCCGCCCGCGCACCTGATCGACTGGAAGGGCAACGACTGGACGCCGGAGAGCGACGGCCTGTCCTCGCACGCGAACAGCCGGTTCTGCACCCCGATCACCCAGTGCCCGATCCTCGCCGACGAGTACTTCGACCCGAACGGCGTGCCGATCGACGCGATCCTCTTCGGCGGACGCCGCAAGGACACCGTCCCGCTGGTGACCGAGGCCCGCGACTGGGTGCACGGCGTCTACATGGGCGCCACGCTCTCCTCGGAGACGACCGCCGCCGCGTCCGGCGCCGTCGGCGTGGTTCGGCGGGATCCGATGGCGATGCTGCCGTTCATCGGCTACCACGCCGGTGACTACTTCCGGCACTGGATCGAGATGGGCAAGGGCACCGACGGCGACGAGGCGAAGCTGCCGAAGATCTACTACGTCAACTGGTTCCGCAAGGACCCGGACGGTTCGTTCCTCTGGCCGGGCTTCGGGGAGAACTCCCGAGTGCTCAAGTGGGTCGTCGAGCGGATCGAGGGTACGGCCGACGCGGTCGAGACGCCGGTCGGCATGGTGCCCGCCCCGGACGCCCTGGACGTCGAGGGCCTGGACATGACTCCGGAGGACGTCCGGATCGCTCTGAAGGTCGACCCGGACGAGTGGCGCAACGAGCTGCCGATGATCACCGAGTGGTTCGAGAAGTTCGGTGACAAGCTGCCCGGCGTGCTCTGGGCCGAGTTGGACGCGTTGCGCGCCCGCCTCGACGCCGCGCAGCCGCAGCGCTAGGTGTGAAGACGGCCCCCTGCGGGCAACATCGGATTTCATGACGACGGCCGCCGAGACCCAGGTCCGGCGGCCGTCCGCCGTCCGGCTGCTCACCATCCTGCTGGCGACCACGGCGGCGGCCACCGTCGTGGTCGAGCTGCTCAACTGGTGGTACGCCCCGGAGCAGGGCTTCGGGCTGGCCGTACGGACCGGCTGGGCAATGCTGCGCTCGTTCGGCTTCCTGCTGCTGATCGGGCACGTGCGACGGGGTCGTACGGCGGCCCGCCCGTTCGGGCTTATCCTCGCGGTCACCACGATCTTCGCGGTCGGCCGGCTCATCGTGCCCAGGCAGGGGGTGCCGCCGCTGCCCGGCCTGCTCGGCTTCGCGATCCTCACGGCTCTCTGTGTGTCGGTGGTCTGGCTGCTCTACCGCTCGTCGGCGGTGGCCGGGCACCTGGTCCGGCACCGTCCACGCCTCGTCATCGACCGGGACGGCATCTCCTGGCGGGAGACCCCTCCGCGCCGACCACAGGCCAGTGCCTGGTTGTTGACCAGCCGGGTGGCGGCCTTCACCTACAGCCCGCTGATGCTGGTGCCGGCCCTGGTGGCCGGGGGTTCCATCCTGGATGGTCGACTGACCGCCGTTCCGGCCGTGTTGTTCTGGTTCGCCGCGGGCATCACGGCCAGCTACGCGGTGCTGTTCTGCACAGCGTTCCTGATGCGGGGCAAGGACTGGGCGCGTGGCCTGCTGGTCGTCGTCACGGTGGCCGTACTCGCCGTGGATCTGCCGTTGTGCTGGTGGCTGCTGGGCGTGGACGGGCTGATCCGCGACGGCGCCCCCCTCCTGGCAGCGGCCGGCCTGACCCTCTACGGCCTACGCCGCGCCGCCCGCGCCCCCCAACCTGAACCCCAACCCTGACCGCGCCGGGGCCCCGCACCGACGCCGCTGGGTGCCGACCCGGCGGCCGACGCTACCCAGCCCCTGCCCATCCCCTCCCGTTGCTCTGCACCCTCCCTTTGCTCTGCACCCCGATAGGCGACAGTCGCGGACGGTAACCGTCGCGTCCGCGGGTGCAGAGCAAAGGAGGTGGGTGAGACCAGCCGGCCCAGTGCGGGAGCGGTCTTCGCGGGCTGGCAGGGGGCAGGATGGCGGGTGGCGTCGGTCACAGCGGTCGGCGTCGGGGCAGTCGCGGAGATCGTCGGGGCGGCCGGCCGCAGGCCCGACCGGTTCGCCCGGCGGGAGCGGCCGCGCCGCGTCGGACCGGAGGGAGGCGCGCGGTGGGTGACGAGTTCGACGTGGTGGTGGTGGGAGCGGGGCCGGCCGGGGCGGCTGCCGCGCTGACGGCGCGCCGGGCGGGTGCCAGCGTGCTGCTGCTGGACCGGGCCGACTTTCCCCGGGACAAGGCATGTGGTGACGGGATCGCCGCGCACTCGGTGGACGTGCTCACCGAGCTGGGGGTGACCGAGGCGGTGGCAGGCTACGCGCCACTGCCGGCGTTACGCATGATCGCTCCGGGTGGCGGCGCGGTGGCTCGGGCGCTGCCTCGACCCGCGTACACGGTGCCCCGGGAGGTCTTCGACGCGCGGCTGGTGACGGCCGCCGTGGCCGCCGGCGCGCAGCTGCGCCGGCACACAGTGCGCCAGGTCGAGCCGCGGGCCGACCGGGTGGTGCTCGACGGGCAGGTGTCCGGCCGGGTGGTGATCGGCGCGGACGGCGCCGGCTCGGTGGTACGTCGGGCGCTCGGTCATCCGCAGAACCCCGACCGGCACCTCGCGCTGGCCATCCGGGGGTACGCCCCGGCTCTGCCCGGCCCGTCCGAGCAGCTCATCGTCACCTCGAAGGCGCGCTGGCCGGCGTACGCCTGGTCGTTTCCGATCGGCGACGGGCGGGCGAACGTCGGGTACGGGGAGGTCCTGCGCGGTGAGCCGCTGAGCCGCGCGTACCTGCTGGACCGGTTGGCCGCGCTGCTGCCCGGCACCGACCTGGCGACCGTGACCGCGTTGCGCGCCCATCATCTGCCGCTCTCCACCCACCGGCCGGCGCCGGGGCGAGGGCGCCTGTTGCTGGCCGGCGACGCGCTGTCACTGATCAATCCGTTCACCGGGGAGGGGATCTTCTACGCGCTGCTCTCCGGTGCGCTCGCCGGGTCGGCGGCGGCCCGGTCGCCCGAGGGCGCGGCCGGCCGCTACGCCCACGGGTTGCGTCGCCGCCTCGGCACCCACCTGCGGCACAGTTCGGTCGCGGCCTGGTTGGCCAGGCGTCGCCGGGTGGTGGACGCGGCGGTCCGGGCGGCCCGTCGGGACGACCGGGTGTTCTACGACGTGGTCGAGCTGGGACTGGGTGACGGACGCCTCACCGCTCGTACGCTCGCAATGATCGGCATCGGTCTGGGCGGCGGGGATGGGGCTCCGAGGCAGTGAACTGCCTGAAGGGTCGCTACGCTGCTAGGTGATGACGCTGCGGGACCTTATCTACTCCGTGTACGAGCGCCGGCTCACGGCGAAGCTCGCGGGTAAGCCGGTGCCCCGGCACGTCGGGGTGATGTGCGACGGCAACCGCCGATGGGCGAGGGAGATGGGCTTCGTCGACCCGAACGACGGTCACCGGGTCGGCGCGGCGAAGATCAAGCATGTCCTCGGCTGGTGTGACCAGGCCGGTGTCGGGCACGTGACCCTCTACCTGCTGGCCACCGACAACCTGCGCCGTCCGGCCGCTGAGCTGGACCCACTCCTCAAGATCATTGAGGACCTGGTGGTGGAGCTCTCCGAGGAGGGCAACCCCTGGCGGCTGCGCATCGTCGGGGCGCTCGACCTGTTGCCGGCGCAGACCGCGGCGGCGCTCAAGGGGGCCGAGGAGCGCACCCGCGAGCGCACCGGAGGCGCGGAGGTCAACATCGCGGTGGGCTACGGCGGTCGCCGGGAGATCACCGACGCGGTTCGTTCGCTGCTGCTGGAGCACGCCGCCACCGGCGGCACGCTCGAGGAGTTGGCCGAGGTGCTGGACGTCGAGCACATCGCCGAGCACCTCTACACCCGGGGCCAGCCCGATCCGGACCTGGTCATCCGCACCAGTGGTGAGCAGCGGTTGTCCGGTTTCATGCTCTGGCAGTCCGCGCACTCGGAGTTCTACTTCTGCGAGCTCAACTGGCCGGATTTCCGGCACATCGACTTCCTGCGGGCCCTGCGCTCGTACGCCACCAGACAACGCCGCTACGGCGTCTGACCCGGCGGCGACGTCGTCGGTCGCCGCCGGAGTCAGGTCAGTTCAGGGCAGGTGCGTGAGCGCCCGGGTGAGGAAGTCGCCCAGGGCGGCCGGCGACTCGATCGTCAGGTCGGCGGCGTTGGCCACCTCGTGTCCGGTCTCCGGGTTGGCCACGGCCACGCAGACGCCGAGGAAGTCCGGATCGGCGGCGGCACGAGCGCGCAGCGCGGCGAAGGCCTTGATGTCGGAGACGTCGTCGCCGAAGTACCAGGCACCGGTGGCGCCCTTGATCGCCTCGCCGATCACCATGCCCTTGTCCCGGTCGACCGGCGGCTTGAGCTCCAGCACCATCCGCCCGGCCTGCGAACGCAAGCCCAGACGGTCGGCCTGCGCCTGCCCCCACTGCTGCACGGTCGGGCCGAGTTGCGGCGCGGTACGCCAGTGCAGCGCTACCGAGAGCCGCTTGTACTCCACGAGCGTGCCGGGCGGCAGCTCCACCCGAGCCAGGTCGGCCAGCTCCTCCATGGTCGGCACCCAGGGCAGCGCGGCCGGTTCGGTGACGGTCTCCCCGCCGGAGTGGCTGTGCTCCAGCCCGTAGAGGCCGTAGAGGTCCACGCCAGCGAGCCCGCCGAGCTGATCCCGAAGGAACTCGACGGGTCGGGCGGAGACGATCGCGACCCGCTGCACGACCGGGGCGAGCGCCTCGATCGCGGCCAACGCCTTGGGAGCCGGGCGTACCGCTGTCGGATCGTCGTCGACGGGCGCGAGCGTGCCGTCGAAGTCGAAGAAGAGCACGGTCCCGGCCGCCCGGCTGGCTGTTATCTGCCAGGCCTGGTCGGCGTTCAACGGGGTTTTCGGCTGCTGATTGCCCAGATTCAACGGCGGCACGCGCGTCAGCGTACCCCGGCGATCCAGGCTCATTCCTGGCCGAGCGGACCCGTTTGGCGGTAGGCGATCAGCGTTCGGCGGCTCCTCGTCCGCGGCGGCCGAACGGCACCACCGCCGCCTCCTGGCCGTGGCTCAACAGGTAGCCCTCCACGAACCCGGTGTTGCGGTCGCCGGTGTGGTTCTCGATCTCGTTGAGTCGTGCCACCAGGAACTCGGTGAGCGCGCTGATTCGGTTGTTCAGACGCTCGTGCAGCTCGGCGACGACGGCCAGGACGACCGCGGTGCCGGCGGTGGTGAGCGCAAAGAGGTTGACGAGCAGCGGAAGCTGCCCGCCGTCGACCGCGAGGGTCACTGTGTTGCCGGTCGCCCACAGTGTCACCGACACCGTTGCGACCACGACTGCCAACCACTTCAGGGTCATGGACAGACCCCTCCTTCTGTCCCGCAGGGCTGGGTTCGGCCTTGTCCCGTCCCCCCGCCGATGACGAGCCCAAGCAGTACGAATAGGGACGCTAGCGTGCCCGTTCCAGCCCCGGAGGCAAACGAATGAACCTGACCAGGCGTTCTTTCGCTATCTGAGGAACTAGCCTGCCTGATTGCCCCTTTTTCGGACATCGACCGGCAACGTTGGGCGGTATGCGAGATATCTGATCGTTTCGCGGATGTGGAACTTCTCCGCGTCCGACACCTGGGGATCGACCAAACGGCGCAGCAGCGCCTCCACGTCGGGGTCCATCGGAGGGGCGGGCTGGCCGGTGCGGGGGCCGGCCGCGGTGCGGTCCCAACCGAGCGCGGCGAAGGCGGCAGCCGGGTTCAGCCCCAGGCCCTCGCAGAAGGCGACCACCCGCTCGGCCTCCGGGTCGCTGGCCCAGTCGCCCCGGACCCAGCGGTTGATGGTCTGCCGGGAGACGCCGGTGCGCCGGGACACCTCGGTGCCGCTCCAGGCTCGGGTCGCCCGTGCCTCGTCCAGGGCCCGCCGGACGAAGGTGGCGAAGGCGATCTTCCGCGCATTGGCCGTCTCGGTCACTCCGTGACGGTACGGCCAGCCGAGCGCGGGTGCGCGCCCCGGCTCGCCACTGTCACGCGGACGTGACGAGGGCTTCGGATTTCCGGTAAACGAGTCAGTGCCACTGTTGAGGGGTGTCACGCGGGCAGAATAGATGAACGTAGTGGTAAACGTAAGCGGACGAAAAGCTGATACTGTCACGCCCATGGGACAATCTACGGTGTGTCACGTGCATGAGACGATTGGTGCTCACATGCGTCACGCCCCCGGTGCCAGGGGGTCGTGGTGACCGAGCTCGCCACCCGCGCCCAGGCCTTCGGGCTGATCGCCGAGGGGGTCGCCGCAGGGCTGACCGCCCCCTGGCGCCTCTACCTGGCCCGAGGCTGCCGCTACCTGTCGCTGAGCGTCGGCGATCGCTCCGAGTGGAACGCCTGGCGTACCCATCTCGGCTGCCCGGAGCTGAGCGTCCGGGTCTACGACGCCGGCGGCGAGATCCGCCGTTCCTCGGTGGCCGAAGTCGTGCTGGACGGCTGCCGGATCAGCGTCGAGCTGGTCGAGGAGGTCAGCACCGACGACCTGGACCGGCTGCTCGTCGCCGACCCCACCACGATCGAGCCGGAGGAGCGATGACCTGGCGTCCCGGCTGGGCCGGAGCTGCCCGATGAGCCCGTTTCTCGCTGTGTTCCTCGTCCTGGTGCTCGGTGCCACCAGCTACGCGGCCGGCCGGCTGCACGGGCAGCTCAGCTACCGCATCGGCTACCGCTTCGGTTACCGGCAGGGCTACTTCGACGGTGACCGGGGCGCCTGGAACCGGCGTCGCCGGGACGCACAGGCGGCGATCGCCTCGGCCCTGTCGGTCTCGCCCGCGGGGGTGGTCCGCACCGCCGGTGCCGTCGCCCGCCCCGGCACCACCTACACCGGCTCGTCGTTCAGCGCGCCGGCCGCCCCGATCACCGGGCGGCACCCGACCGGCACGCTCGTTCGACGTACCGGTTGAGGTCGGTCGGCGGGTCACGCCCGCCGACCGCCGCCACGAACGCGGTGCGTCGTCCGCGGCGGACACGCACCGTCGGGGTCACGTCAGACCGGTGACGGTGGCCCCACCGGCCGGGATGCGCGCAGGGGGCATGCATCCCGGCCGGTTCCGCCGCGTTTGACGCCGGCCCCGCAGCTGGTACGAGCGTCGACGCGGCGCTGTTCATGAGCGCGTCTTGGGAGATCCACGTTCGGCCACTAGCCGGGAAGGTTCGGCGGGGCTAGCGTCTAGGCATGGCACGGGGTTCTCCCGAGCCAGCCGGTCCGCCCGGATCTGCGACCTCGCGCATGGGGTTCCGCATCCGACCCCGTGTCCCCGGGCACCGGAGGAGGCGGAACACGGGTGGCGGGTGCCCATCCGTCGGAGCAGGCCTGTGACGACTCGCCGTACCACCGCCGGTGCCGACCAGACCCCGGCCGCGACTGCCACGACCCGCCGCGCCACCAGGAGCCGCCGTTCGGCGGCCGCCGCGCCGGCCGACCCCAAGGAGCCACGACCAGCCGGCCAGGCCTTTGTCCTGGACACGTCGGTGCTGCTCTCCGATCCGGCGGCATTCCACCGGTTCGCGGAGCATGAGGTGGTGCTGCCTCTGGTGGTCATCACCGAGCTGGAAGGCAAGCGGCACCATCCGGAGCTGGGCTGGTTCGCCCGGCAGTCGCTGCGAATGCTCGACGACCTGCGGATCCGGCATGGCCGACTCGACCGCCCGGTGCCCGCCAACGACGTCGGCGGCACCCTGCGGGTGGAGCTCAACCACACCGACGACGGCGTGCTGCCGCCCGGGTTCCGCACCGAGAGCAACGACGCCCGGATCCTCTCCGTCGCGCTCAACCTCGCCGCCGAGGGTCGGGAGGTGACCCTGGTCAGCAAGGACATGCCGTTGCGGGTCAAGGCGGCCTCGGTGGGTCTGCGCGCCGACGAGTACCGCCACGGCCAGGCCAGCGACCCGACCTGGACCGGCATGTCGGAGATGGAGCTGAGCGAGGAGCAGATCGGCCAGTTGTACGCCGGCGAGACGCTCGACCTCGACGAGGCGGCCGGGCTGCCCTGCCACACCGGTCTGGTGCTGCACTCGGGGCGTGGTTCCGCGCTCGGTCGGGTGCTGCCGGACAAGTCGGTGCGTCTGGTCCGGGGCGACCGGGAGGCGTTCGGGCTGCACGGCCGTTCGGCCGAACAGCGGATCGCTCTCGATCTGCTGCTGGACGAGGCGATCGGGATCGTCTCGCTGGGCGGCCGGGCCGGCACCGGCAAGTCGGCGCTGGCGCTCTGCGCCGGGCTGGAAGCGGTGATGGAGCGCCGCCGGCACAAGAAGGTGATCGTGTTCCGCCCGCTGTACGCGGTCGGTGGCCAGGAGTTGGGCTACCTGCCGGGCTCGGAGTCGGAGAAGATGTCGCCGTGGGCCCAGGCGGTCTTCGACACGCTCGGCGCTGTGGTGCACGAGAACGTGCTGGAGGAGGTCACCTCGCGGGGCATCCTGGAGGTGTTGCCGCTGACCCACATCCGGGGGCGCAGCCTGCACGACGCCTACGTGATCGTGGACGAGGCCCAGTCGCTGGAGCGCGGTGTGCTGTTGACCGTGCTGTCCCGGATCGGGCAGGGCTCCCGGGTGGTGCTCACCCACGACGTGGCGCAGCGGGACAATCTGCGGGTCGGTCGGCATGACGGGGTGACGGCTGTCATCGAGGCGCTCAAGGGCCATCCGCTCTTCGCGCATGTCACCCTCAGCCGTTCGGAGCGCTCGCCGATCGCCGCGATGGTCACGGACCTTCTGGAGGACATCCCCATCTGACCCGGGGCTTATAGGGGCTTTTGTCCGCATTTTTTGTGTGGCACAGATCACAAAGGGCCTGGTTGGTTTCCCATCAGCCTCACTGTGCGCAATCGTGTCCCACGAGCGTCCCGAGACGGGCGACATCGGCGAAGGTCGGTGCGTCGGCGCGACCGGCAACCGGTCGGGGCGCTCGTGGCACGGCTGACGGCCCACCTGTGGCCTACCCCGCGCCACGTCCTTGCTCCCGACGAAGGGACCACTTCGTGAGTCGGCTGTGGAGCCGGTTGGGTGCCCGTACGGCTGCTGTGGCGCTGCTCTCCGTGGGCGTTGCCGGTGGCTTCTACCTGGGCGAAGACCGCGAAACCCAGCAACAGGGTCTGACCGAGCAGGTCAGTCTCGAGGTCGACCGGGCCGACCTCGCGTACCAACGCGAGCGGCAGGCCGCCCACCAGGTGCAGTTCTCCAAGCAACGGGCCGCCGAGTACCAGGCCAAGCTGCGGGCGAAGCAGGCCGCTAAGGAAGCCGCCGAGCGGGCCCGCCGGGCGGAGGCCGCCGCGGCGTCCCGCAAGCGCGAGCGCGCCGCCGCCAACGCGCCCGCCAAGCCGTACGACGGGCCGATCCCGGCGTCCTGCGCCGAGTACAGCGGCAACCGCAAGACCGGCTGCGCCCTGATGATCGCCAAGGGCTTCGGTATCGCCGAGTTCCCCTGCCTGGAGAAGCTCTGGACCAAGGAGAGCGGCTGGAACCACAAGGCCCGCAACTCCTCGTCCGGCGCGTACGGCATTCCCCAGGCGTACCCGGGCAACAAGATGAGCTCCGTGGCGTCCGACTGGCAGACCAACCCGGCAACCCAGATCACGTGGGGGCTGAACTACGTCAAGGGCAAGTACAAGACGCCCTGCGGCGCCTGGACCTACTTCCAGAACAACAACCACTACTGACGGCTTTCGAAGGCGGGGCAGGTGGCTCTCCACCGCCCCGCCTTCGCGCGTAATTCGGGCGGAACGTGAGTGGCGGTCGGCCGCTTTTGCTGATAGCAGTTGTGGAGTGACCCTGCACCCGTCAAGCGGCGACCCGTACCGGTTCGGCACCGAGGCGTTCTACGCCGCGCTCGGCCGGGCGTTCGTCGCCATGTGCGCGGTGGTCCCGTTCCTCTTTCTCATCGAGGCGGTCGACCAGGGCCTCGCGTTCGGCCTGGACGCCACCGCCGGCATCATCCCGCAACGCATCGACGGGTTGGACGGGGTCTTCTTCTCCCCGTTCCTGCACCACGGCTTCGACCACCTCTACAGCAACAGCATCCCGCTGATCCTGCTGGGCACGTTCGTCCTCGCCGCCGGCACCCGCCGGTTCCTCTGGTCGACCCTGGTCATCATCCTGGTCAGCGGGCTCGGCGTGTGGTTCACCGGTTCACCCAACTCGGTGGTGGTCGGCGCCAGCGGTGTCATCTTCGGCTACCTGGGCATCCTGCTCACCCGGGGCATCATCGAGCGCAGCTGGTGGAACTTCGCGGTCTTCCTCCTGGTGGGTCTGCTCTACGGCTGGCAGCTGGTCGGCATCCTCCCCACCGACGAGCGGATCTCCTGGCAGGGGCACCTGTTCGGCCTGCTCGGCGGGGTGGTGGCGGCGATCCTGTTCCGTCGGCGACGACCGGCCGTCGACGGCCCGGACTACTCGGGTTCCACGCTCAGCCTGCCCTGAGGCGATTCTCCGGCGCGCCTCTGGGACATGCTTGCCCGACCGTCGCCGCCCGCCTACGGTCGGGATCAGCACGCGTTGATCCGTAAGCGGAAAGCGACGGTACGCCATGCGCGAGGTCGATGTCGCCGTGATCGGGGCCGGTCCGGCCGGCCTCTTCGCCGCGTACTACGCCGGGTTCCGGGGGTTGTCGGTGGCGGTGATCGACGCCCTGCCCGAGCCGGGCGGCCAGGTCACCGCCATGTACCCGGAGAAGCTGATCCTCGACGTCGCTGGCTTCCCCGCGGTCAAGGGCCGCGACCTGGTGGCCAACCTGGTGGCCCAGGCAGCCCCGTTCGGTCCGCAGTACCTGCTCGGCACCCGGGCGGAGAAGCTCGCGTACGCCGACGGCCGCCCGGTGCTCGGCCTGGCCGGTGGCGAGCAGCTCGGCTGCGGCGCGGTCGTGGTCACCGGCGGGCTCGGCAGCTTCAGCCCTCGGCCGTTGCCGTGCGCCGACGGCGCCCCCGGCTCGGGGATCGTCTACTTCGTGACCGAGCCGACCGAGCTGACCGGTCGGGACGTGCTGATCGTCGGTGGCGGCGACTCCGCCTTCGACTGGGCGCTGGCCCTGCAACCACTGGCCCGGTCGGTGACCCTGGTGCACCGACGGGAGAAGTTCCGGGCTCACGCCTCGACGGTCGCCCGGGTGCTCTCCCTGCCGGTGCGGGTCGTGGTCAACGCCGAGGTCACCCGGCTGCTCGGGGACGGCACGGTGACCGGCGCCGAGGTGACCGTGCGCGGTGGCGAGACCGAGACGTTGCCGGTGGACACCGTGGTGGCCGCCCTCGGCTTCACCGCCGACCTGGGCCCCCTCGCCGAGTGGGGTCTACGGCTGGACCGCCGCCACATCCTGGTGGACAGCGCGATGGCCACCAACTTGCCCCGGGTCTTCGCGGCGGGCGACATCACCGAGTACCCGGGCAAGGTCCGGTTGATCGCCACCGGCTTCGGCGAGGCGGCGACGGCGGTCAACAACGCGGCGGTGGCCATCGACCCGAGCGCCCACCTCTTCCCCGGGCACTCCTCCGACGCCGGCTGACCGTCGGTATCGGACCCAGGCCGGCCTGAGTCCGGATCGAGACGGGTCGACCGGATCCTGATGGGATGACGGATTCCGCGACACCGCAGGACGGCGCACCCACCACGCTGTCCTGGTTCTGCCACCCCGCCACCCTGATCGCGCTGGTCCTGCTGCCGGTCAACGACCACGTGCTGAAGGCGGCCTTCCCCGGCCTGGTGACCGGCAAGCTGAGCGACGTCGCCGGCCTGGTGCTCGCCCCACCGCTGGTCGCGGTGCTGCTGACCCTCCTGGTGCCACGGCTGCCGGCCCGGTCCGCCGCGCTGGCCGGCCTGGTCGCGGTGGGCGCCGGGTTCGCGGTCGTCAAATCCAGCGGGTACGCCGCCGAACTCGCCTCCTCGGCCTGGACCGTGCTGGCCGGGCCGTCGCTGGTCCGGGCCGACTGGACCGACCTGCTCACCCTGCCGGCGCTCGGCCTGGCCTGGTGGAGTTGGACGCGAGCGCGTCGTCGCCCGGTGCGCCAACGGATCGCCCGGCTGGTCCGGCTGCTTGTGGTGCTGCCACCGGCAGTGTTGGCGGTGACCGCCACCAGTGCTGTCCACTACCCCTACGCGCTCGGCGCGACGTTGTTCGACGGCCGTCCGGCGATCTCGGTCGGCTCCGGCACCGACATCACTGCCTGGCCGGCGAGCGCCAGAGATGGCCGGTGGTCGATCCGTGACGGTGCGACCACCTGGCGACGGGCCAGCCTCGATGAGGAGCGGCTGCTGTCCAGCCAGGATCTTGATCAACGGCGGGCGTGCGTGCCGACCGAGCCTCAGCGGTGCTATCGGACGGTCGCCGACCACCTGCGGGTGGAGCAGAGCGACGACGCGGGCGCGACCTGGCAGGTGGCCTGGGAGGTGTCGGACGCGCGGCGTGAGGAGTTGGCCCGCCGCTCCGCGAACCCGGGAGACATCCGCCGGCACTTCGCCTCCCGCGAGCTGCTCGTCTTTCCCGCCCTCGGCGGAGGCCACGAGGTGCTGGTCGCGAACGGACGTGACGGCTTCCTGCACCGCCAGCCGGACGGCGAGTGGCAGCGGGAGGGCTTCCTGGGCGCCGAGTATCTCGGCTCGACGGAAGATCCGACGGCCCTGGAGGGCGGCGGACCGAGCCAACGTCAGCTGGATCTACTTCTCGCTGTCGCGCTCGCATTCACCCTCGGCTGCACGGTCACCGCGCTCGCCGGGCACCTGGCGATCCGCCGTGGTGACGGTCCGCGCTGGTGGGGGCTTGCCGGTGGCGCCTCAATGCTGTCCGCTGGGATCGTGCTGGCCGCGGTCTGGGAGCGCAACGACGACACCGGCACGTTCCTGGCCCTGCTGTTCGTCGTTGTGCCGCTGGGCGTCCTGACCGCGACCGCCTTGCTGGTCCGAGCGTCCTACCAGGGCGCACTGCGGCGATGGATCGGATGGGCGCTGACCGGGTTCCTGCTCACCGCGCTCCTGTCCGGGGTGCCACTCACCGGTTGGCTGTACGGCACTCCGCCGCAGACCCGGTTCGCTGTCGCGCTCGCCCTGTTGGGGACGGTGCCGGGAGTGTTGCTGGCAATCCGGATCGCCGGACTTGTCGACCCGGCCCGTGCGTTCGAGCGTCGGTACCCGCCGCGCCCGCCGTACCAGCCTTACCCTCCGGCGGCGCCTGACCCGCCGTACCCGTCGCAGCTGCCGCCGCGCTGAGGGGCCCGCGGGTGGGAGTCAGCGGCGGGCGGGTGGCGCCAGCGCGGCGATCAGCACGGCCACCATGGTCAGCGCTGCCCCGAGCAGGGTGTTCACACCGGGGTGCGAGGCCGCCGTGGGGAGGATCAGGTCCAGAAGGACGGCGCCCACGATCTGCCCGGCGATGGTGGCCAGGCCGAGCAGCAGCACACCGGTGAACCGCACGATCGCGGCGGCGATCGCGATGAACACGATGCCGATCGGGCCACCCAGGTAGAGCCACGGCTCGCTCGGCAGGTGGCCGCCGGGCCAGCCGCGTACGGCGATGTCGATCGCGAACGCGACGAGGAGGGTGACCGTGCCGACGGCGAAGTTGACGAGCGTGGCGGTCAACGCGCTGTCGGCCGCCGCCCGGACCCGGCCGTTGACGGCCTGCTGCCAGGCGATGCCCACCCCGGCGAGCAGCGGCAGCAGGGCCAGCGCCAGCGCGCCCGGGTCGCCGAGTCGATCGCCGACCGCGAGGCCGACCGCCAGCACGGTGAGCACCGCGCCGGCCAGCCGCTGCCGGGTGATCGGCTGCCTGCCGGTCGGCCCGATCCCGGCCCGGTCCACGGCGAGGCTGCTCCCGGTCTGGCCGGCGACCACCGCAACTGTGAAGACCGCCACGCCCAACGTGCCGATGGTGAGCCCCTGGGTGGCCACCAGGAACGCCCCGCACATCCCGCCGAGGCACTGCCACGGCCGCAGCGCGCCCGTCCGCAGGGCCCGGCGCGCGGCGACCAGCCCCCGCCGACCGCCGGGGGTCGCGGGCACCAGCACCAGCAGCACCAGCAGGCCGATGCCGAACGACACCACCGCTGCGGCGAAACCGTCGTCGAGGCGTACCCCCAGCTCGCCGTTGATGCGCGACTGCACCGCCACCGCGACCCCGGAGGCCGACGCCAGCGCGACGCCGCTGATCCGGCGGGCGGCCGACAGGGTCTGCGGGGTCGCCGTGTCGGCGGCTGTCACTCCTGCTCGGCCAGCGGACGACCATCGAAGTCGACAGCCGAGTAGAGCGCCAGCTTCTCCAGCCGGTGATATGAGTCGATCACCCGGATCGTGCCGCTCTTCGAGCGCATCACGATCGACTGGGTGTACGCGCCGCCCGCCCGGTAGCGCACTCCGCGCAGCAGGTCACCGGAGGTGACCCCGGTCGCCACGAAGAAGCAGTTGTCGCCCGTGACAAGATCATCGGTGCCCAGCACCCGGTCCAGGTCGTGGCCGGCGGCGATCGCCTTCTCCCGCTCCTGCTCGTCGCGCGGCCAGAGCTTGGCCTGCATCGCACCGCCCATGCACTTCAACGCGCACGCGGAGATGATGCCCTCCGGGGTGCCGCCGATGCCCATCAGCACGTCGACGTCCGACTCGCCCCGGGCCGCCGCGATGGAGCCCGCGATGTCGCCGTCGGAGATGAACCGGATCCCCGCCCCGGTCCGGCGGATCTGCGCGACCAGGTCGTCGTGGCGGCTCCGGTCCAGCACGCAGACGGTCACCTCGGAGACGTCGGTGCCCTTGACCTTGGCGATCCGGCGCAGGTTCTCCGCCACACCGGCGTTGATGTCGATCACGTCGGCGTACGCCGGCCCGACGGCGAGCTTCTCCATGTAGAACACGGCGCTGGGGTCGAACATCGCACCGCGCTCGGAGACGGCGAGCACCGCCACGGCGTTCGGCATGCCCTTGCTCATCAGGGTGGTGCCGTCCACCGGGTCGACGGCGACGTCCACCTCCGGGCCCGTGCCGTCGCCGACGTGTTCGCCGTTGAAGAGCATCGGGGCGTTGTCCTTCTCGCCCTCGCCGATCACCACCACACCGCGCATCTGGATCGAGTTGATCAGCTTGCGCATCGCGTCGACAGCGGCCCCGTCGCCGCCCTCCTTGTCGCCCCGACCGACCCACCGGCCGGCGGCCATCGCCGCGGCCTCGGTGACCCGGACGAGGTCGAGGGCAAGGTTTCGGTCGAGGTCCTGTGGGATCCGCGTCCTGGTGTTCGTCATGACGGCTACTCCTCCTCGCGACGGTGCGGGGACGACCGGCGGCGGGGAGGCCCCCACTGCCGGCTTTGTCGCTGATCCTCACACGATGGCCGACCGGGCGTCGGCGCGGGGCGGTGATGGCCCGGATACCGCCGGTCGGGCGGCTGCGAAGATAGCGGGGTGGAACCAGCACAGCCAGCCGACCGCGTACCCGCCGACCGCACGCCGCCCGACGGTCAGCCGCCGGCCGACGTCCCCGCCGGCCACGGTGGCGAGTCCGCCGCGACCGACCCGACCCCACCGCCGCCGGTGGTGGCCGGCAAGTCCGAGCGATCGCCGAAGGACATGGCGATCTCGCTGCTGGTGCTGCTCGTCCCGATCGCGCTCCTGCTGGCGTTCTACCGGGGATTCCTCGGCGGTGACCAGGCCACGACCGTCGATCCGGCGCCCGCCATCGAGCAGGCCCGGTCGGCGAACGTCTTTCCGGTGAGCCAGCCGCAGGGGCTCGGCTCCGACTGGACGACGGTCAGTGCCCGCTACCAGACCGTCGAGGGCGGTGCGAACCTGCGACTCGGCTACCTCACCCCGGAGGGGAGGGGCGTCCAGCTGCTGCAGAGCAGCGTCCCGGCGGATCGTCTGCTCCCCGCCGAGCTGACCAGTCAGGGCCAGCCGCAGGGCCCCACCGAGCTGGCCGGGCGCACCTGGCAGCTCTACACGGCCCGGGGAAACCAGCAGGCCCTGGTCCTGCTGGAGCCGACCCGCACGGTGATCGTCATCGGCGACGCCCGAGACAACGAACTCCGCGAACTGGCCGGCTCGCTGCGCTGACCGGACCCGGTGATCGGTGGTCCCCTCGCGCCAAATCTGGGCAACCAGGCCGAAGTGTGATTGTCCGACGCGTCGACAGGGAAGAAGGAAGGGGTGATCCGGGCGCACTGCTCGGCCCGGATCGCGCGACGCAGCCGACGGTGCTGCTGCGTCGCCCGGTTTCCGGCGCCGTCCAGGTCGTCGGGTGACCCCCTTGGGAGACACGTATGACTGTTCGACGACTCGGCGCCGGCCTGGTAGCCGCCGCTCTGATCACGCCCGCCCTGGCCGCCTGCGCCAGCGGAACCGGCACCGCCGGATCGACGCCGTCGCCGACGGTGACCGCGTCCGGCACGGCGAGCCCGTCCGGCGCCCCGGTGGCGGGCGACGCCAAGCAGGCCCTGCTCGACTCCACCAAGGAGATCAGCAACGGGAACTTCCGGTTCACTCTCGCGGGTGCCGGCTCGACGGCGGAGGGGCTGGTGCACCAGCCGAGCCAGAGCGCGGCGATGAAGGTCGCGATCGGTGGCCCCTCGTCCGACCTGGCGATGAAGCTCGACGTGATCCACTTCAAGCCGGACAGCTGGGTCAAGCTGGAGCTGACCGGCCCGACCGCCGACAGCCTGCCCGCCATCAAGCAGCTCAACCTCGGCAAGTACCAGCACCTGGACCAGAACCGGATCAAGGGCAACCGCAGCCTCGGCTTCGACTTCGAGAAGGTCGACCCGGCCGGCAGCGCGGTGCTCACCCAGGGCATCACCGAGGTCCGCAGCACCGGCACCGGCGCGTACGCCGGCACCATCGACGTCACCAAGGCCGCCGAGGCGGGCTCGTTGAACGCCGCCACGATCGCCGCGCTGGGCACCCAGGCGAAGACCGTCCCGTTCACCGCGAAGGTGGACCCGCAGGGCCGTCTGAGCGAGCTGGTGCTGCAGCTGCCGGCCGCCGGGCAGACCGCCGCCCAGGAGGTCAAGATGACGTACTCCGACTACGGTGCCGCCACCGCCGCGCAGAAGCCGCCGGCGGACCAGGTCGTCGAGGCGCCAGCCGAGCTGTACAGCCTGTTCAACTGACGTACCCGGGTGGGGCGGCTCCGGCCGCCCCACCCGGCGGTTCCAGTCTCAGGAAGCGGGCTCCTGGCGCGCGGCGTCGATCCGCACCCGCGCACCGTCCAGCCAGCGTTGACAGATCACCGCCAGCGCCTCGCCGCGCTCCCAGAGCGCCAGCGACTCCTCCAGGGACGTGCCGCCGGCCTCCAACCGCTCCACCACCGAGGCCAGCTCGGCGCGGGCCTGCTCGTAACTGAGCCGCTCGTCCGGCCCGGCCTTCGTGTCGTCAGTCATCGCGTTCATCTCAGCACACCACTCCCCGCCGCGCCGCGTCGCCACTCAGCCATCGACAGTCGCGGCCAGCTCGCCGTCGGCCAGTCGTACCCGCAGCGGGTCGCCCTTGCCGACCTCCGCCGCCGCGCGGACCACATGGCCGTCCGCGCGCTGCACGATCGCGTACCCCCGATCGAGGGTGGCGGCGGGGGAGAGGGCGCGCAGCCGCGCGAGGGTGTGCCGCAGGTCGTCCTCGGCGGCGGTGAGCCGATGCTCCAGGCAGCGGCCGGCCCGCTGACGCAACGCGGTCAGCTCGGTCGCCCGATGCTCCACCATCACCTGGGGCCGGGCCAGCACCGGCCGGGAACGCAGCCCGTCGAGCCGGTGCGTCTCCCGGTCGACCAGGTTGCGCACCGCACGTTCGAGGCGGTGCCGGGCCTGACCGATGAGGCGTACCTCCTCGGTGAGGTCGGGAACTACCCGCTTCGCCGCGTCGGTAGGTGTGGAGGCGCGGACGTCGGCGACGTAGTCGATCAGTGGCGCGTCCGTCTCGTGGCCGATCGCGCTGACCACCGGCGTACGACAGCCGAACACCGCGCGGCAGAGCGCCTCGTCGGAGAAGGGCAGCAGGTCCTCGATGCCGCCGCCGCCCCGGGCGATGATGATCACGTCGATGCTCGGGTCGGCGTCCAGCACCTTGAGCGCGTCGACGATCTGCGGCACCGCGGACGGGCCCTGCACCGCCACGTTGACCGTCCGGAACTCCACCGCCGGCCAGCGTCGTCGGGCGTTGGTCAGCACGTCCCGTTCCGCCGCCGACGCGCGACCGGTGATCAGCCCGATCCGGCCGGGTAGGAACGGCAGTCGACGCTTGCGGGCACGGTCGAAGAGCCCTTCGGCGGCGAGCAGCTTCTTGAGCTTCTCCAGTCGGGCCAGCAACTCCCCGAGCCCCACCTGGCGAATCTCGTCGGCCCGCAGGCTCAGCGTGCCCCGGGCGGCGTAGAACTCCGGTTTGGCGTGCAGCACCACGCGGGCACCCTCGCGCAGCTCCGGCGCGCCGGTGTCCAGGACGTCCCGGTTGGTGGTGACGGTCAGGCTCAGGTCGGCCGACGGGTCACGCAGGGTGAGGAAGACCGTGCTGGCCCCGGGGCGACGGCTGATCTGGGCCACCTGCCCGTCCACCCACACCCAGCCCAGCTTGGCGATCCAGGCCCCCACCTTCTGGCTGACCACCCGTACCGGCCAAGGCTCCTCAGCGCTGCTGGCCCCGCTGCTGCCCCCGCTGCTGCCCACCCGTGCCCCACCCTCGGTCACCCGCCCACCCCCGGTCACCCGCCCACCCTACGGACCCTCCCCACGGACCTCCCCCCACCTGGCCCGTCGATCATGAAGTTATTGCCCTCCGCGTCGGCGTGTCGGAGCAATAACTTCATGATCAACGCAAAGGAGGTCGGGGGGTTGTGGGCGGTGGCGGGTGGTGGGGTGGCACGTACGATGGGGTGGTGACTGAGGCTCAGGCGACTCACCGGACCGGCAAGCGCGTGCTCCTGGCCAAGCCCCGCGGCTACTGCGCGGGTGTCGACCGCGCGGTGCAGACCGTGGAGGAGGCGCTGAAGCTCTACGGCGCCCCGATCTACGTGCGCAAGCAGATCGTGCACAACAAGCACGTGGTGCAGACCCTGGAGGCCCTGGGCGCGATCTTCGTGGAGGAGAACGAGGAGGTGCCGGAGGGCGCCACCGTCATCTTCTCCGCGCACGGGGTGGCGCCGGAGGTCTACGAGCAGGCCAAGGAGCGTTCGCTGAAGGCGATCGACGCGACCTGTCCGCTGGTCACCAAGGTGCACCACGAGGCGCGACGCTTCGCGGCCGAGGACTACGACATCCTGCTCATCGGCCACGAGGGGCACGAAGAGGTCATCGGCACCGCCGGTGAGGCCCCCGCGCACATCCAGCTGGTGGACGGCCCGGACGGCGCCGACAAGATCACCGTACGTGATCCGGAGAAGGTGGTCTGGCTCTCCCAGACCACGCTCTCGGTCGACGAGACGCTGGAGACGGTGGCCCGGCTCAAGCAGCGGCTGCCGCTGTTGCAGTCCCCGCCGAGCGACGACATCTGCTACGCCACCTCCAACCGGCAGCACGTGGTCAAGGAGATCGCCGCCGACTGTGACGTGGTGATCGTGGTCGGCTCCACGAACTCCTCCAACTCGGTCCGCCTGGTCGAGGTCGCCCTGGACGCCGGCGCCCGCGCCGGTCACCTGGTCGACTTCGCGCACGAGATCGACGACGGCTGGCTGGAGGGGGCCACGACGGTCGGCCTGACCTCGGGCGCGAGCGTCCCGGACGACCTGGTCCAGGAGGTGCTGGTCCACCTCGCCGCGCGCGGCTTCGCCGACGTCGAGGAGATCACTACCGCCAACGAGCGGCTCACGTTCTCGCTTCCGCAGGAGCTGAAGCGGGACATGAAGGCCGCCGCGGCGCGCGGTTGAGCACGGGAACGAACCGCTGTCGGCGTACGTCAGATTCGGCATGAGGACTCTTCGGCTCGCCGTACCCGCGTTGGCCCTCTGCGTGGCGCTGAGCGCCTGCGGCAGCCAGGGTGGCGGGGGCGGCACACCCACCCCGACACCGACGGGAGCCCAGCCGGTGACCAGCCAGCCCACGCCCGACCCGAGCACCTCGCCGGAGACCATCGCCCCCACCACGCCGTCCGGGGTGAAGTCTCCGAAGCCGGGCGGTCCGAGCACGCCGCCGGGCGTCGGGGCCACCACCCTGAGCGGCACCCTGCAGGGCGGCGTTGAGCCCAACTGCGTACTGCTCGACGGTTACCTGCTGCTCGGCGGCCCGCGTGACGTGCTGAGGCCGGGCGCGCGGGTCGAGGTCACCGGTCGGGTGGAGCCCGGCATGATGTCCACCTGCCAGCAGGGCACCCCGTTCGTCGTCACGGCCGCCCACCGGTCCTGACCATTCACCCCTGACACGCGGGAGCCCGCCCCCGGACGTGGGGACGGGCTCCTGCCTGTTACGAGCGGATCAGTTGACGGCCCCGATGGTCACGTTGCCGCGACCCACGATCGCGCCCTCGGTGGTGACGATCGCCAGTTCACCGGAGAGCTGACGCCCGTCGGCCGGAACGGCCACCGCGGTCACCGTGCCGGTGATGGTGGCCGACTCGCCGTGCATCAGCGGCACCGCGACGGCCGGAGCGGTGATCGTGCCCAGCGACGCTGACGCGAACGCGTCGTAGTAGTCGTAGGCGGTGCTGGTCCCCGGCCCGTCGACCCCGTACGGCTCCACCACGACGCGGTAGGTGCCGGCGGGCGGGTTGGTCAGCGTGACCGCCTCCTCCGAGTCGCCATCCGCGGCCCGACCGACCTCGGTGGTGCCCCGGTAGACGAACAGGTCCAGGTCGGCGCCCGCGTTGGCGGGGTTGCCGATCCGGGCGGTGAACGTCGACGTACCCTCCGGAATCTCCACGGTCCACTCCTGGTTGGGGCCGCCCTCGGTGATGGTCGGACGCTCGGTGCGCACACCGGTCAGCGCGCCGCTGCGGCCGCTGATCGAGACCGGGCCGAATGCGTTGGTGACCTTCCAGCTCACCGGGGTCGGCTCGCCGGCCTCGACACTGGGCAGCTCGACCAGCGCGGGCTCGACCGTCAGACCCTGCACCCGTGCCTGGAGCTTGAACGGGTTGTTCAGAGCCGGGGACGTCCGCCGCGACTCCACCTCGATCTCCCAGACCCCGGGAAGCGGGTTCTGGTAGTCACGCTCCTGCGGCTTGCAGACGTTGACGTCGGAGAAGTTGGTGTAGCAGACGGTGCTGGTGGTGGCCTCCACCGGCACACCCAACGGGTTGATCGCGATGAACCGGGTCTGCGAACCGGTGGCGATCCCGGAGAGGTTCACCTGGAGGGCCTTGGCGCCCTCCGGCACGGTGACGAAGTACGACGTGAAGCCGTTCCGGTCGACCGAGCCCTCGTTGGTGTACGAGAAGGTGGGCTTCTTGACGTCGTTCGAGGCCACCACCACCGTGGACACCTCGAAGTCGACAACGTTGGTGGCCGGATCGTCGATCCGCACGATCGCGCCGTGCGCGCCCTCGGTGGCCGGCTTGGCTGTGACGTTGATGGTGACGGCCTTGTTGAGCGGCAACGCGACGGTCTTCGGTGCCTTGAAGGTGCCGTCGCTGCCCTGGAGCGTGACGTCGTGCTTGATGGTGCCGGCCGGGCCGCTGGTGCGGGTGAGCTTGACCGGGTAGGTCTTGCTCTGGCCGACCTTGTGGCCGCCCTCGGCCGAGGTGCAGCGGTTGTAGACGCCGGTGCCCCGACCCGGGTTCGGCACGAACTTCACACCGTTCCAGATGGTCAGCTGCTCCGACAGGGGGCTGCAGACCGGCGCGTCCGAGACGTACGACCGGGTCTCGACGCCCTGGCGCAGCAGCTGCCAGGCGCCCGGCACGTTGACCATGCCGTAGCCCTGGGCGTACGTCGGCACGTCCGCGATCGGCTTGGCGGAGCTGAACAGTGCCCGCCGCAGTGCCGCCGGGCTGACGCCCCGGTCGGTGGCCTTGGCGGCCGACAGCAGCAACGCGCCCGCGCCGGCGGTCTGCGGGGACGCCATCGAGGTGCCGTTCAGCATCGCGTAGCCCGGGGGCAGCGCGTATCCGGCCTCGGGGACCGGGGCGCCGAGCTGCCAGGTCGGTGCCGTGGAGATGGCCGAGCCGGGGGCGGCGATGTTCGGCTTGAAGCCGCCGTCCTCGCGCGGGCCACGGGAGGAGAAGTTGAACAGGGCGTTCTTCTTCTTGACGACCGAGCCGTAGTTGGCCAGCCAGGTGTCCTTGCTGATGTTGGCGGCGACGCTGATCACGTTGCTGGCGACGGACGGGTCGCCGACGGTGTTGAGACCCGGGCCGGAGTTGCCGGCCGAGATGACCAACTGCACGCCGTACGTCTCGATCAGTTCGTTGTAGAGGTTCGTCCTCGCGTTGTTGCCGTCGTTCAGGCCCGGAAGGCCACCGATCGACATGTTGACGATGTCGACGCCACGGTTGGCCACCAGGTCGATCATGCCGGTGGTGAGGGCCGCCGCGGTGCAGCCGCCGCCCCAGGAGCAGGCGCGGGCGGAGACCAGCTTGGCGCCGGGTGCGGCACCGTCGAAGGCCCCGTTGCCGAGCATGTCGTTGGCGGCGGTGATGCCGGCGACGTGGGTGCCGTGGGTGCTCTCGACGATGCCGATGTTGACGTAGTCGTAGGTGCCCGGCAGCCCGATCGGCGTGGTGTTCACGTTCTTGCGGAACTCGACGACGAAGGGCTGCCGCTCGGCGACCGGCGTCGCCGCGTTGTCGGTGCCGAAGTAGCCGATGTCGTACTTCTCCTTGTACGGCCGCATGATCGGGTCGTCGGTGAAGTTGAGGTTCTGGTTGGTGTCAACCCGGATGTTGTTGGTGGCCGGGTCGTAGAGCACACCCCAGGTGTCGGTGACGTCGCCGTCGCGGTTGACGTCACCGCGGGCGTCGCTCGCGGTGGTGACGGACTCGCTGAACAGGTTGAACCGGTACGTCCCGGCCGGCGCCGTCCAGGTGCCGCCGGCGATCGCGAACGACGGGCCGGCGACCTCGGCCTGCATCCGCCGCCACGTGTTGTCCTCCAGCGGATCGGTCGCGGTGACCCAGTCGACGATCTTGCGCTCGCCGGTGGTGGTCAGCTGCAACGCCGGGTGGGCCAGGTCCACACCGGAGTCCATGATGCCGATCGTGACGCCCCGGCCGTCCCACTCCGGGTGGGCCGCGGTGAACGCCACCGCGCCGGTCTCGTTCGTCGGCATGTAGGGGTTGTCGACCTGGGTGGTCTCTCCCGGCGCTGCGACGGTCGCCTGCCGCGCGCCAGCGGTGCCGGCGGGGGTGCGTTCCGGGGCCGGATCCGGCAGTTGGATGACCTCGTCCAGGTCGACGGCCGAGACGCCGGGCAGTCGCGCCGCCTTGAGGACCCGGTCGGTCGGGACCTTGGCCAGCACGAAGCCGACCCGATCCTGCCGCTGGCTGACGGTGCCGCCGAGCTTGGTGAGGCTGTCGGCCACGTCCTCCGCCGCACCGCTCGCGGTGGCCACGATCAGGGTGACGGTCGGGGCCTTCTTGGCGCGGGCTTCACTGAGCAGTTTGGCGTCGTGCGCGCCCAGCGTCTCGGCGGCGGTGGCCGGGGAAGTGTCCGCTGTGGTCGTTGGAGCGGCGGCCGCTGTGGCGGCACCACCCATGGCGGTCACGGCGCTCGCCGCCAGGACCGATGCGAAGAGCGCGGCTGAGGTGCGCCTGCTCAGGTTTGGGAGTCTGCTCACGTTCTCTTTTCCTCCAGAGAACAGGGCCCTCAGAGAAGGGCGCTCGGGTGAGCAGAATCTTTCGGGGTGTCGGCGAGCACTGTCACTAGTGGCCAGTTCCTTGTGACCACTTCGTGATATGCAGGCATACGCACTGTCACATAGATGGCTAGCGGGCCGAGACCTCGTCGGTCGGATCGACCAGCTCGGGTGCCTGCGGCTGCCGGGGCGTCAACTCGACCTGGGCCGGCGTTGCCAACTCGTCGCCCGAGACGCCCAACTCGGCGAGCTTGCGGGCGCTGACCAGCACCCGGGCCTCCAGCGAGCCGACCGCCCGGTTGTAGGCGGTCACCGCACCGGCCAGCGAGGACCCGAGCTTGCCCACGTGGTCGCCCAGGGTGGAGAGTCGGCCGTACAGCTCCCGGGCGAGGGTGTGCACGGCGAGCGCGTTGCGGGCCAGTGCCTCCTGCCGCCAGGAGTAGGCGACAGTGCGGAGCAGGGCGACGAGCGTGGCCGGCGTGGCGAGCACCACGTTGCGGGTGAAGGCGTGCTCCAGCAGCGTCGGGTCTCGCTGGAGCGCGACGTCGAGGAACGGGTCGGCGGGGACGAACAGCACCACGAACTCGGGTGAGTTGTCGAACGCCGACCAGTACGACTTGGCGGCCAGGGCGTCGACGTGCCCCCGCAGGTGCCGCGCGTGCGCGTCGAGGTGGGTGTCCCGGCCGCGTTCGTCGCGGGCCTCCATGGCTGTCAGGTACGCGTCGAACGGTGCCTTGGCGTCCACCACCACCGAGCGACCGCC